>NZ_JACDUS010000002.1:0-300701 GCF_013761005.1 Desulfosalsimonas propionicica | reverse complement strand
CAAGCGGGCCGATAACATCAAAATATTTTCTGGTTGTTTTTGAAAAGTCCGTTTCAGACGAATTGTAATTGGGAGCAGGACGAATCCGTTCTATTTTGACATCTGTCCTGTCGTTTTGTGCACTCGCATTGCTGCAAGGAAATCCGAGGATAACAGCAAATGCAAGAATGCAAGAATAAAAAACAATCTTTTTGGCTATAGGCTTTATTGCAGCATACATAAAACTGTATCCTTTCGATTGAATGAAAAAAGAATTATTGAAGTATACGCCAGTAGACCATTCCCTCCGGCCGCTCTGAAGATGCCTCTTCCTGTATATCACCTGTGGAATCGGTAAGATAATCCATATCCCCTATAGAAGTGGGAGTATAGATCATCTGGTCAAAAGATTTGCCGCTTTTTTCTGCATCGTCGTCTTTATTGACTTTATTATCCCCGGTGGTGTCAAACTGGGGGTTGTTTGAGCGGCCGCCGCTGCATGCGCTGACCCTGTACAGCCAGGAATATCCGCCTGCATCGCATGGGGATTCTGACGGAATAGACGAAATAAAGTTCACAATCCCGGAATCCCGTGCGGAGCCCGAACGAAGCGAGGGATCCCGTATAACCCGGGCGCGCTCATCAAGCAGATTGAAATACCACCCGGCATGATCGGTTTCACTGTCTATATCCCCTTCAGTAGGAGTAAAATAACTAATTGAATTATCAGAAAACATACGCCAATCGCTTCCGGCAGCACTTGCGGTCTGCTCAAGCAGCGTTAAACTGTCCGCGTTGTCAGGCGCGTTTGAAAGGACAGGATTAGCAGCTGTTGCCGTAAATTCTCCCAGATATCTGGAGGCCTGTTCATCTTCAGGCCAGGCGTCCTGCCAGTCCCAAACCCCGTAAAAACTTTGTTGATCGGTATTTTCAAAATCTGTCATTGCAATATACTGTCCGGTTCCAAAAACCACGAAATATCCTTCCTGCCCCGGTTCGCAGCCCATCCGCATAACGTCCGGCTCCACGGTAATGGGCTGGCCTCCGCTGTCATTGCTGACCTTTATAAGGGGTTCTGGATTCGTTTCCGTCCCGTATGCGATCTTCCAGTCACTTATCTCGTATAGATCGTCTCCGTTAGTATCCGTCAAATCAAATTTCCAGAGATTGCCTTTCAAATCGCCGGCATACACGTAATCGGCATACCCATCTGAATTCACGTCCGTTATGGCCGGAGATGACAGCCCGTTGCAGCCGACTGCACCGGTATCTATCTTTGTAACCGACAATAGTGCACCGGTTTCATCGTCTACATCCAGAATATACAATACTGCGCTTTCATTTTCACTGCCGTAGCCGTTTCCGAATATCACCACCCATCCGGCTGCCCTGGTTTTTACAATATAACCGGAGCTGTAGGAATAGCCCAGGTCGCTGTCATCAACAACCCCATCTCCGTTGCTGTCAGCTGCATATTCCCATTTCACAAGATCTGCTGCGCTGACCTCACTTATTGCATCCGAATCGCTCACGTTGAGACCGAAATAGCCCTTGCCGCCCTTGCGAAGCCCGCCGACAAGCAAAGTTGTGGTATCGCTGATCTTTCGCACAAAGGGAGCCCCGTCCACATAAAACTGGTGGCTGTAATCTGTTGAAGCCAGACCAGGCAGACTCCCCTTATCAATAAGAATCTTGGGGATGTAAGCGAACTTTTCTTCTCCGGTTTCTGCGTCAAAGACATGGAGCATACCGTTGTTGGCTCCAACGTAGACAACACCATTATAATACTCAGGGGAAGAATGCACCACGTCACCGAGCTTGCTGGCCCGGGTTCTGTATGTACCTCCGTTTGAAACATTATTTGACGGATCTCCCCGCAGGTAGTTTACAAGATTTTCTTCATAAGGAACCCCGGATTGTCCGTATCGAAACGGAACTCCGCTGGTACCGTCATAAGTAATTATTTCCCGGCTGTCCCATGATACTTCTTCGAGCTCCAAACTCGCACTCCAGATTGTGGACCCGACAGACCCGCTTTCCAGTTCTACCTCTTTGGCCATGACATCTCCGTGCCAGTTATCGGTGTTGTAAATCCCCTGATAAATGGTGGTGCCAACAGTACGCTGGACAGAATTGGTGGCAACAGAAGCAGCCGATCCAAGCCTGGACTCTATATCCTCCATCATCTCGCCCATGGCATCTATTAATTCCTGGGGATTACTGGCGTTAATGTATTTTCCGCGTCCGTTTACCGCTGCATGATACAGATCATCGATCTTGTTCTGCTCTGAATCTCCGGGATTTGGCCAGTAAGGACAGGAGCCCCCCCTCCCGCATTCAGGATATACACTGCGGTCAATGGTTCCGGTTACGCCAAAAGACACTGAATAGGTAATCATATGCTGGTGGGCGGCCTGATCCCAGTTTCGCGTGGGTACTACATCGGAAAGGTCTGGGTTCAGATCGTCTTCGTAATATTTCATGGCAACATCTGCAAGGGTGTTATAATATGAGTCCCCGAACGGATCCCCGTCAAAATCAGTGTCGTCATTTCCGTCTTCATTTCCAATAGACGGATTGCTTCCGTTCCAGTACCCGTCTGTCATGGCAATGCTGAATGCCTGCTGGCATGCTCCGCCCTTGTCCTCTGTAAAATACGGGTAGCTGTCTTCAGACATGTAACCGCTTACATAGGCCGGCATTGAAGAAATTGACGAAGGTCTGAGCCCCCCGCCGCTTCCGCTGAAATATTCTCCCAGCTGTTTCAAACCTGTTCGCAGAGGAGTACCGCCGCTTGAATCCAGCGTGTAAAGAGATCCCAGAAGGCTTTCTGCTTCCTCATACAGGGTGCCATCGAGATCCACCTGAATGGGAAGGGCATGCTGTTCAAGCCGTTTATGGATCGTTAGTATACCGATATAGACGCCCTGCACATCATCTATTACGTTGGCAACCGCATTTTTTGCTGTCAACTCCCTTTTTCGGTAAAATGAATACCAGTTGCCAAAATTGACCCGCTCCTCATTATAGCTGCGACCGGTGACAATTTCAGAAGGCGGATCACTCGCCTTTTCCAGTTCATAGACACTATCAACTTTCATATTGTCGTTTGCATCGTTTATCCTCCAATACTCGATTTCACCGTCCAGATTAACAAGATACATGGTGCCGTCATCTGCCTGAACGTAATAATGAGCCCTAACAAGGTTTATGGGCGAGGGTCCGGAAGAAGGCATAAACGCCACCCCATCTGCACACATCCCGCTGTTGTCTGCTTCCTGGTCGATTTTTACAATTCCCGAGCCGTTAAACTCGATACCCGAAGCAATCTGCACCCATTCACCGTGGTTTTCCTTCTGGTTTACCGAGGCACTGGCCTTTTCAGTGCCATCATCGTAAACCGTATATTCTACATTCTCAAGACGGGAGTCGCCTCCCCCCGTCCAGCGGGCATATACTGTATAGCTTTCAGACGAATCCAGGTTATTCGCAGTCCATGTGGCCGTGTAATTCCCGGAGCCGTCATCTGTATAAAGGTAATCCTCTCCGTACTGTTCTCCGTTTTCCGCAAAAGACCATCCGCTGCCCGCTGCAAACAAAACATTCGGATCAGAGACGGTAAACGTGGGCTCCAGCCTGATTGCATCAACTGCCACGTAATCGTTGCTGGTTGTCCCTGCACAATTCAGGGTGATCTGTGCTGCATTGCTGCCCGCGTCAAAATCATATGTTCCCAGTGATTCCCATTGCTGCGTAACGCCGGGACCGTGTTGACTCCGTGTTACCGTTGTAGTTCCACCGGAATGATCAATTGTGTATTCGGCACTGTCTGTCCTATTGGTATTTATGGAAAAGCTTGCAACAACTTCGTATTCCCCGGAATCTTCCACATCAAACTGCCAGGTGGCGGATACCGCCCCTCCGTTTAAATTGATATTCTGGTAGTTTCCGTTATAAAAATCCTCATTATCATAGTTATTCCAGCCGGATTCCCTGGTATAGGAAAACCCGGGCTCAGTATCGTCCACGGCTACCATGCCGGCAGTTTCATTGCTGTTGTCAACTATGACTCCCCCGGCGACAAGAATATCTGCTGTACTGATTCCTTCACCGAAGTCGTAATAGGTTTCATTCATATTCAGGGTATAGTCATCCGAGGTGGGCAAAGAACGCGGATTGTCAGGGTCCATGTCATAAGCGGGTGTATCCGGCAGGGGATCAGTCCAGGCAGGCGTATCTGTTACAGATAACTCGTGCCACCTGGGCCAGGGCTCGTATGTCACACCAGGGTTATAATACATCTTGTTTGTTTCAGACCACTGGGTGACCCATTCCATTCTACGATCAACATCCAGGGGAGGCCAGGAATATGAGTAAATGTCGCCAGGATCATCAAATACGTACCCGTATCCGTGATAAAGCCCGCTGCTGTCAGCGTAATCATCGGTCATCATCATGGACCAGTCCATGGAGCCTGAATCATCAAGCAGAAACATGATAAGCCCCGGACCTGCCTGCTCCTGAGTGTCAAGGGGTATGTCTGCCAAATAATCAAACACGCATTCATCCGCATTTACCACCGGCGCGATGGCTGTAAGGACAAAAAACAATATCGAGGCCGTGATGATGCCGGTGTGTTTCTTATTTGGAAACAGTAAAAGTCCCATGATGTCCTGCCTTTCTTATGATCATTTATAATATACCGAATATTAAAATACCCGTTCCACCCCGATTTCCATTCTCAAGATGCCAAATCCGTTGTCGTTGCCGGAACCGTCAAATGATACGTATTCTGAAAGAATAATCCCGGCCCTGCGGACGGGATCGGTTGCTGACAAAGAAGCTCCGGGGGCGGCTTCCCATCCGACAACTGCAACCCGTAAATTGCCGTTGCCCGCCTCCCCCCTTGAGTTCAATATAGCGGAGCCCGCATCATAGGATGCAGCAATCGAATTATTGCCATGGAGCTGCGCACCCGTGGTTGAATCATACCAAGCGTCCCAGTCATCTTCATCGCTGTCAATCCAGTCATTCGGATCTGCATCAGGATCCAGATTCTCCGGGTCGCTGGCATCTATGTGCATAAACTCCTGAAGCCCTTCCATAACAGCGGATTCCACCAGATTGGCGTTTTGTTTGTAAATACCCATATTGCGGACAATATGATATTCCATAATCGTTGTATTTGCTGACATCACTCCCACGATTGTCATCATGGCCAGAATCAAAAGCACCACTACAATGATGGAACCGTCTTCATCTCCGCAATAGGCACCTTTTTTATGTTTGTTTATTTCAGCCATCAGCCATCCCCTCTTTTAAAATCCTCGTTCCGGGCAGAACTGTTTTCATGCCGGAATTATTCCATGCCGTCGACAGCCCAGGTCTTTACAAATGCCACCTCAGCAATGGTGTCATTGCTACCGAATTCGGCAACCTCCACTGTAATTGTTTTTGAAACCGTATAAGTTCCAGAGGGAACATTGGCCAGGAGCAAATCATCCGGAATTGTAACCTCGTCAATCGGGGTGTTATCGGTAATGTTCCAATCCACAGTAAAACGCCCTTCCTTCCTGGATTCAGAATGGTTCCCGGAGGTCAGATCAGCAGGAAAGGTCTGTGCACTGACATTCGTGTAAAACTGCAGCTCTTTCAATCTTTCCACCTGGTCTTCCAGCACACTCCAGGCCTCGGTTTTCCGACCGATATCACCGGTCTGTTTTAACGTCGAAGACTGAAGGGCTCCCATGGCCAGAAGCCCGACGGAAAAAATTGCAAGCGCTATAAGCACCTCAATTATGGTAAAACCGGAATTATGTGATTTATACAACTGGAGCTTCATATCAGGCCCGTCTCCTTATCAATCTTTACCTGCCAATGTTTCTTAAGTTCACTGTAGTGGTCAGCAGCAGGCGTCTGAAGGAATCGTTCTGCGGCGGCAGAATGACATCGTCCTGCTGGTTTTGGTAGGTATTCGTGTTTGCATATGAAAACAGAAGACCTCCGGAGACCTCGCCCGCCCTGGCTACCAGGGTTAATTCTATCCGGCGAATATCATCCGGATCCGCCACCGGGGTGGATAATACATTTCCGTCCGAGTCCAGGTAAACAAAATTCAGCGCGTCAACATTGCGCGCTACTGCCTGAAGACCGTTCACTCCCGCTCCCCCGCAGGCGGACTGGGGGTCATTGCCCGCGCCTGTTTCCCTGCCAAGGTCACATTGAACAACATTTGCGATGTTGTCATTTATTCCGTCGTTATCTGCATCATTTGTTAATTGATACCGAATCACCTCATTCGGGTCACAGCAGTCGCCGTCAGCCTGGTTCGCTCCTGCATCGTTGTCAATATCCAGGGAAAACACCAGCTCCATGGCATCGGCCTCAATTATGCGCGCATTTGAATTTCCTGCGGGATCACAGCCGGCCATACGGATCTCATTGATCATTATTTCCTGCGCAGCCCGCGCCGTCTGATTCATATCTGTCAGGACTTCCTGGGTTCTTTTGCCTTTGATTTGTATATGATAAACGGATACAATGGCGGTCATGACAATCGAAGTTATAGCCATGGCAATAAGCAGTTCAATTAGTGTAAATCCGTTCCTTGTTTTACTGCACATAATGGCTCCTCTTTTATGGACATCCTTCTATCCTTGAATTTCCTTCAGGCGCTACCACTATCTCTCTGCACATGCCGCTGCTGCTCTGGATCTGGATTGTCCCGGCGGCGATGGCAGCCATCCCCCTGTTGTCGTACCGAAGCGGACTATTATTAAAGGATGCAGAAATTCCGGGTTTAAGATTATGGGTTTGGATGTCGCTCACGCCTGTAACACGGTTTAATTGATCAATTTGATAAGCATTGCCGGTAAAAGTTATTTCAACCCGGGCATTGCTCTTTACGGCAAAAATGCGCGCTCCTTCAATTTTACTTTTTACATTCCTTACAGAAGAATTAAACTGGGCAGTTCTTATCCACTGGATCGCATTGGGGGTTGCGATTGAAACAAGCACTGCAATAACAGCAATGGTGATCATCAGTTCTATAATGCTGAAACCTTGACTTTTTCGGGCCATTTTCCCTCCATTATGTGATCTTTTTCTGCCTGCTGTCATGGCTGCAAATTTCATACCAGTGTATTTTTGCCTTTTCGGGCGACTTTTTCGGAACTTTTTTCTTTTTCTGTTTGGCTGTTTTCCGTACATGGACAGCCTGGTGTTGTATTTATATGGCCGTGCACAAAAAAAACATGTGTGGCATAGTACTGTTAAAAATTTTAATAGCATCTATAAAATATTTTAAAATCGGCAACGGCCAAGAAGATTTTTCACAAAATCAGAAAGTCATTGCGCGGCTGGTTCAGGGAGATTTTTGTTGTGGCGATCGGTTTGTCAGTAACTGCCGATTTCGTATGTTTATGATCAGGTAGTTCTGAGAGAAATGGATAGATACTTTAGAATTCTATCTCCCCGTCTTTAAAAACAAAGCGTTTGCCGTATGGATTTTCAGGCAGCCCGGATAAAATGCCGGAATTGACAAGATCATCCAGTGATTGAGGTGGGCGGCTAAATTTTTCCTTGTATCGCGCAATACCTTTTTCCAATATTTTCACCTCTTCCAGGGCCTTTATACGCTTATTGAGCTGTTCTTTTACAAGTTCATCCTTTGTCTGCAGGCGCATGCTTTTGAGAAACGCAATGGCTGCTTCGGTCTGACCGCCTTTTTGTGAAAGCCTTGCTGCAAGATTGGCAAGAAACGGGCTGGCCCCCGGCTTTTTTGCTGCCTCCATAAGATATTTGGATGCTTTGATATTGTCATTTAAAAAATAATGGTAATCAAAACCGATAAAAAATGCGGGTTGCCAGTCCCAGCTACGATGGTTGTTTGAGATCTTTAAAAGTTCGATGGCATCCTTGTATTTTTCACCATGCCATGCCAGATAGGCTTGGGTAAAATAACAGGTCTGCAGAAAATACGGATCCAGGGCCAGAGACTGCTTAAAAAGAGTGTGGATGGCATTCATGTCTCTTTCTGTGGTTTCATGTCGGCCGCCCAAAAACGAAACACCTTTTAAAAGAAGGTAATCCGCCATAAGACCCTTGAATTCACCCGCTGCAACCTTTAAAAGAGCCGGGGGCACGGCAGAGGCCTCGATCCGTTCATGTGACCGGGTGTTTTCTAAATATTGGTTAACATTGTGCAGGCTGTAGACATAAACAAAAAATACTAAAAAAACAGTCACGATGGTGAAAATAATTTTTGTCTTTTGAAATCTCAGCATAAGTCTTTTTTATGTAACATGGCCGCTGTTAAAAACAAAAGCAGTAAAATATATGAAATCCCGTAGGCACCGAGCCATAACAGGCTGGAAAGCTCGCAGGAAAGCCCGTAAGAAAGATAAACCTTGAGATCAAAGGCGGAAAGATTGGGAAAGATCCATGACAATAATTTTAATCCGTTTGTAAAGAACAAATCCGCCTGAACATGCTCTCCCTGCACAAGAACTTTTACAACCGTATCAAGCGTATTTCCGATAATATAGACAACAAATGTCAGAAGCATTGCCAGGTATCCGCTGCTGGTTATTACTGTAAAAAGAAAGCCCACGGCAAGAATGATTAACAACGCCAGCAGATGTGACAATATGGTAGCAAACAGCATAAGCCAGGAAAAATTGCGAAGGGCCTGAATACCGCCGGCAGAAACCGTGCCCAGCCACAGCGAAAAAGCGGAAAAAACGCCCAATACAGCCACGGCAACAAGCAGAAAAAGGCATAGCCCTGCAAATTTTCCCGCCACGTATTGCCACCTTGAAACCGGGTGGCAGATCACCATGCGGATGTTTTTCTGGTGAATATCCCTGCTTATCATTCCTATGCCCATAAAAAAAACAATGGAAAGCCCTGCAAGGGAAAATACCGCAAAGCCCACATCAATAGCCACCTTTCCGATTTCAAGAGAAAACAATTGGGTGATAAAAAGGTTTGAAACAAAAAGGATCAGCGAGAGCAGGACAATGCCGTAAAGCACCTTGCTGTAAATGCCCTGTTTAAACGTAATCCTGGATAACTGCCATATGATATTCATAAATGTTCTTCTATACGGGAAGTATTGATAAGAGAAACAAATGCTGCTTCCAGGTTCTCGTTGTCAGGGCCGCCTGTAAGTTCAGATATGGTTCCGTTGTAAAGGATCCCGCCCTGGTGTATGACTGCAATGTGGTCGCACAGCTTTTCAACATCGTTTAGGATATGGGTGGAGAAAAAAATTGTTTTTCCCCTTGCTTTCAGATCTAAAATAATATTGGTAATCAGATTTCTTCCCAGCGGATCAAGACCGGACATGGGTTCATCAAGTATCAAAACAGGCGGGTCGCCGATCATTGCCATGGCAAATCCCAAACGCTGTTTCATCCCCTTGGAATAGGTTCGCACAGGCCGGTTTTTAAAAGAATGCAAGTTTAACCGCTCAAGCAGAAAGTCTGCCTGCTCTCTGGTGGCCCGCCGGGAAATCCCGGATGCAGCCCCGCAAAAGTCAAGAAGCTCGGCCGCAGACAACTGCTCATAAAGGCAGGGATGCTCAGGAAGATACCCCACGTATTTTCTTGCGCGGGGCTGAAAGGCCGGAATGTCATGAATAAAAACGTTTCCCTCATCCGGGATGATAAACCCCATGGCGATATTAATGGCCGTGCTTTTGCCCGCGCCATTGGGCCCCAGAAAACCAAAAACCTCTCCCTCCCGGATGTCAAGGGATATCCGGTCAAGCACCCGGTGCTTTTCTATCAATCCCGAGGGAAATTTTTTGCTTACCTTTTGAAAAGAAATCGGGTTTGTCATTTTTTAATCAGGAAATATCTGCTCAATATATAAAAAGGGTATTTTTGAGGAATATATTCCTCAAAAATACCCTTTTTGTCAACTTGAAATTACAATCTTAGTTCAGTGCACTCCAGGCTGCTGTGGGCGATCCGCCGCCAGCCGCACCGTCAATATCAAGAGTGTTTGCGTTGATACCAGGAGGTGCGGCATCAATGCCAGGAGAACCATTCCATCCATCATTTTGCACATAATACATGACATCGGCAATTTCAGCCTCAGAGGCAAAACCCCTGTTGCCATCTTCATGCTCTGTCATCACCAGATATGTTGCGTTGTTTGCGCCTTCTGTACTTGCCAGAAGATCGATACCGTCTGGTATGGTAATACCCACTCCACTGATGGCACCGGTGGACGGGCTGGTGCCGGTCACCATCCCACCTGCGTTATTCTGTGTGGCCGCTGCAATTGAGCCACCTGAACCTTGTAACTCGGTGCCGGCCCCACCGCCACCAACTGCATTAAGTAGATCTGCAGTATCGTCGCTGAGACCGTAACAGCCAATATCGGAATTCAGCGCAGCAAGGGCTGTCTGGGCGTTTTTATTGGCCGCTTCTGCCGAAGAGTTGTTGGCCCTAACACGGTAGGACATGAACTGCGGCACTGCAATTGCCGCCAGAATACCGATGATGGCGATGACAATCATCAGTTCGATGAGGGTGAAACCACCCTGGTTGTTGGTACCTCTTAATTTTTGTAGCATGTGTCCTCCTTTTTTATTTGTTTGGTGTTCAATGGTGACAAATTTTTTCAGGCTCAGGTCTGCCTGGAAACCGTTTCCGTTTGGTATAGAGCAATTTGCGTGCCGGAGCCAGAAGCCCTGTGCAAAGTTTTCCAACACTTTGAGATGACACGGAAAAAAGAATCGTTTGGCAGGATGAAGGGTTTTGGCGGAACCGGCCGCGGGCTTCGGGTGACAATTTTCGGTGAAGTGTTGACAATTTTTGTCGTATGCTCACAAATGAAATCATTGTTCGGGGTATACCAGGATTGGTTTTGCCCTGCAAGAAAAATTCTGCAATACCCTGTATTTTCGGTTTTTAATGGCTGAAAACAGCCGGGGTTTGCCAATTTTTCCTTGACTGATCTGCGGTTTTATCGCTATATAGTTAAATTTTCATTTGTATTTGCCTATTCTCACTATATATTTGAATCAGCATGGGGGATCGCACCGGATTTGATGCGTGGCGGTTTCCGACTCCTGGACATTGGTTTTTTCCATTATTGATTTAATTTCAGATAAAAAAGGAGTTATCCACCATGACCCAGTATGTTTACACTTTTGGCGAAGGAACCGCGGAGGGGCGCGGGGCACAGAAAAATCTGCTTGGCGGCAAGGGTGCCAACTTAGCTGAGATGGCGCGCATCGGCCTGCCGGTTCCGGCCGGCTTTACCATTTCCACGGATGGTTGTGTGTATTACATGAAGCACGGCGACTATCCCGAAGGCATGGAGCAGGAAGTGGAAGCGGCTCTTGCCAAAACCGAAAAGCTCATGGGCATGAAATACGGGGACCCGGAAAACCCGCTTTTGGTCTCCTGCCGGTCCGGGGCCAGAAAATCCATGCCCGGGATGATGGAAACCGTGTTAAACGTGGGCCTGACCACAAAGACCATTCCAGGCTTGATTGAAAAAACCGGAAATGAGCGGTTTGTGTGGGATGCCTACCGCCGGCTGATCCAGATGTTTGCCGACGTGGTCATGGAAAAGGCCGAGGGTATCGAGCCGGACGAGGGCGAAGAGATCCGGGCCCAGCTCGACAATATCATGGATGAGATCAAAGAGCAGAAAGGCTATGAGGGGGACACGGATTTTAGCGCTGATGATCTCAAGGAGCTGTCTGAAAAGTTCAAGAAAAAGATCAAAGAAGTGCTGGGAAGCGAGTTTCCCGATGATCCCAAGGAGCAGCTCTGGCAGGCCATTGGTGCGGTGTTTAAATCCTGGAACGGCAAGCGGGCCGTGTCCTACCGCAGAATCGAGGGCATCCCGGATGAATGGGGAACCGCATGTAATGTGCAGAGTATGGTATTCGGCAACATGGGCGATACCTCGGCAACCGGCGTGGCCTTTACCCGCAACCCGGCCACCGGGGAAAACAAATTTTACGGGGAATGGCTGCCCAATGCCCAGGGCGAGGACGTGGTGGCCGGCATCCGCACCCCCAATCCCCTAAACATGGATACCAAAAGCGAGCAGAACAAGCACCTGCCCTCTTTGGAAGAGGCCATGCCCGATACCTACAAAGAAATCGTGGATGTGCGAAACAAGCTTGAGGCCCATTACCAGGATATGCAGGACATTGAGTTTACCATCCAGGAAAACAAGCTCTACATGCTCCAGACCCGGGTGGGTAAACGCACGGGCATGGCCGCGCTGAATATGGCCATGGACATGCTGGCCGAAAACCTGATTGACGAAAAACTCGCTGTCACCCGCGTGTCCGCGGATCAGTTAAACGAAATGCTCCATCCCCTGGTGGATCCGGAAGCGGAAAAAAAGGCCACCCCCATTGCAGAGGGCCTGCCCGCCGGCCCGGGCGGGGCGTTCGGCCAAATCGTGTTTACTTCAGATGATGCGGTGAAATGGTACAGGGAAGGCAAGCATGTAATCCTGGTGCGCGAGGAGACCAACCCCGAGGATGTTGAGGGCATGCGCGCGGCAGAGGCGATTTTGACCGCCCGTGGCGGGATGACCAGCCATGCGGCCTTGGTGGCCCGGGGCTGGGGCAAGTGCTGCATTGTGGGCGCGGGCAACCTCAAGATCGACCTTCAGCAGCGCACCGTGTCCACAAACGGCAAGACTTTTAAGGAAGGCGATGTCTTTACCTTAAACGGCACCAAGGGCTATGTGTACGAAGGCGAGCTGGCCATGATCGATGCCACGGAAAACCCGCGTTTAAAGGATTTCATGGCCATTGTGGACCGATACCGCAAGCTAAAGGTCCGCACCAACGCGGAAACCGCAGAGGACGTGAAGCTGGCCAAGGAGTTCGGCGCAGAGGGCATCGGGCTGTACCGCACCGAGCACATGTTTTACGGCAAGGGATCGGAAAAGCCGCTGTTTCTGCTGCGCAAGATGATTTTGAGCGTGAACGAAGACGAACGCCGGGCGGCTTTGGATGAACTGTTTCCCCATGTCAAAGACGATATCAAGGAAACCCTGGAAATTTTAGATGACCGGCCCGTGACCATCCGGCTGCTGGATCCGCCGCTGCACGAGTTTGTCCCCCACAGCGAGGAAAACCAGAAACGGCTGGCAGAAGCCCTAAATATTGATGTGGCAACCGTGATCAAGCGCAGCAACGCCCTGCGGGAATCCAACCCCATGATGGGCCACAGGGGCGTTCGCGTGGGCATCACCTACCCGGAAATCGCAGAAGCCCAGATCCGCGCCATTCTGCAGGCCGCAGCCGAACTGATCAAGGCGGGCAAAAAACCCAGGCCTGAAATCATGATCCCGGTGACCTGTGATGTCAAAGAACTCGATATCATGAAGCAAATCGTGGACCAGGTTTACGAAGACGTGGTTCAGGCCGCGGGAATTGATAAAATCGATTATGATTTCGGTACCATGATCGAAATTCCGCGGGCGGCCATGCTCTCTGATCAAATGGCGCAGACCGCGCAGTTTTTCTCCTTTGGCACCAATGATCTCACCCAGATGACATTCGGGTTTTCCCGCGATGACATGGTCACCTTTATGAACGAATACCTGGACCGCAGCATCCTGCCCAGAGATCCTTTTCAGACACTGGACATGGAGAGCATTGCCCCCATGATCGAGGACTCGGTGAAAAAGGGGCGCACCACCCGGCCGGATCTCAAGGTGGGCATTTGCGGCGAGCATGGCGGTGATGGGCCGTCTGTGAAATTCTGCCACAGGGCGGGGTTTGATTATGTGAGCTGCTCGCCCTACCGTCTGCCCATTGCCCGGCTGGCGGCAGCCCAGGCGGCTGTGGAAGAAGAAAACTGATTTTTTTATACTTTCCCCCCTCCCCCAAAACCCCCTTCTGCTTGCAGGAGGGGGTTTTTACGTGGGCCGGAACACTTTGTACGTGGTTGCATCATACTGAAAAAATGCGTATGAATATAAGAAACAGCGGGTATTTATAAATGCATAAATACGAAATCGTTATTTACTGGAGCAATGAGGACAAGGCGTTTGTTGCTGACGTGCCGGAGCTGCCATGATGCATGGCGCATGGTCCAACCGAGGAATCGGCGTTAAGCAATATTAAAGAGGCTGTTCAACTATGGACTGATACGACCAAAGAATTCAGGGTCCCTGAGTGGTATATAGATGATCTATGGCAGTGTGTGGGAAGTAAACTCAAGGCTCAGGGCATTGATGCCAATGACATTGATCAGGCGATTAAAGACTGCAGAAAAATTTGAATCGCAGTAACAATGTCCAGTTATTCAATGTGTCCGGATTTTTGCTGCAACCTCAAACAGTTTGGTTATTTTAACCCATGGAAAAATCATCTTCTTCTCCCCGTCGTTGGTCCTGGTTGCGGCTGGCTTGCTGGATTGCCGGCGGCATTGTGGCAGTTTACGCAATTGCCGGTTTTGTAATCCTGCCCATTGTGGCCCAGAAGAAGCTGCCGGCCGTGGTTTCCGATGCACTAAACGCTAAAGTCACAATCGCAGACATTGATTTCAATCCGTTTACGTTTCGGGCGGCTGTAAACGGCCTGGCCGTGGTGCAGAATAACGGAGAGGCCCTGTTGGAAGCCGATCAGGCGGCTGTCAATGTGCAGCTGGCCTCTGCGGTCAAAATGGGAGCGGTGATCAAATCGGTTGAGATCAAGGCGCCCCGCGTACACTTGGTCCGCCGGGCAGACGGGAGTTTTAATTTTTCGGATCTGGCCGGCGGTGACGGAGCGGATGAAAAAGAGCAAGCCGCGGATCCGGAAGACGGCGGCAGCCCGGTTTATTTTTCCGTTGCGTCATTGCGTCTCACAGACGGTCAGGTGGTGTTTGCGGATCAATCAGCCGGGTTTGACACCACCGTTGAGTCGGTTTCGGTTTCCGTGGACAACCTGAGCAGTGAGGCCAATGCCATGGCGGATCTGGAAATTCGCCTGCAGTCCCGGGAGAAGGAAACCATTGCCGCAAGCGGGCGTCTGGGGCTGTTTCCCCTGTCTGCCGAGGCGCGGATTGACGCGGAAAATCTGTCTGTAGCCCATTATGCCCCGTTTTACCAGGATTTCATTGGCCTTGAGATCGCAGACGGCCGCCTGGATGTGTCCGGAGACATTATTTATCCCCAGCCCTCCCCTGTTTCGGAAAACCCATTGCTGGAAAAAGGGCAGCTTCGCATCCGCTCGCTTCTGATCCGTGATCCGGATACGGGCAATGCGGCTTTGAATATTGACAAATTCAGCCTCTCGGGGATCCGGGTCAATCCCGAAAAGCGGTCTGTGGATGTCAAAAACATCTCCACCCGGGGCGGAAAAATCCTGTGCGAGCGGGCGCAAAACGGGACACTGAATTTTTCCAAACTCACAGCCGGCTCCGGATCGGCAAACGGAAGCGATACAGATCCACCGCCGGAAAAAACAAAACCAGTGCCCTCCCCTGACCCCTGGAACGTGCATCTGGGTATGATCAGCGTCAGCGGCTACAGCGCGGCATACACGGATGCCGTGCCCAAAGAACCGGTTTCCCTGGGGCTTGACGGCATTACCATCCGGCTCTATGATATGACCCTGCAGCAGGATCATTTAACCGAATGGTCCTTTGCCTCCCTTGCCCGTCCCGGCATTGTCTCAGCCCAGGGCGCCTTTCAGGTCAATCCCGTGTCAGCCGACTTTGATTTCAGGATCAGCGAAGTGGATCTGGCGGGTGCGGCCCCGTACGCCAAAGACTTTGGCGCAGATATTCAAAAGGGGATTGTGCATGCCGCCGGCAGTGTGGAAGCCGGCATCACCCCTGACGGGTTTTTGGCAAAATATACAGGCGAAGCCCGGATTGACGATTTTACAGCAACAGATCCAAAAACCGGAAACAATTTTCTGAAATTTGCGCGCCTGGGATTTGAAGACATCCAGGCGGAAATGGCGGATCAGCTTTTGGTTTCCCTGGACCGGATTTTAATCCAGGAGCCGCAGTTTGCCGCCGGCCTGGGGCCGGACGGCCGGCTGCTGCCGTCCCTGCTGGCGGGAAAAAACAGTGAAAACAGCGCCTCAGATAGGCAGAAAAAACCAAATTCGGATACGGCTGAACAAAAATCCGAGGCCGGGGAAAATGAAGGCGGCCGGACAAAAGCGCCTGGCTACGAAGTCACAGTCAACCGTGTTGATCTGAAAAACGGCGGGGTTGTCTTCACTGACCAGACAGTTTCCCCGGAAATCGCCGGCCGTCTGAACCCGATCAATGCGCATGTTTCAGGTTTCCGCCTGGATCCGGAAGGCGCGGTTTTTGATTTTCAGCTCACGGATCTGGCCCTGGCCGGTGCCGGTCCGCTGGCTGCGCCCTACGGGGCAGATATCCAGGGCGGCCGTGTGAATCTCTCGGGGAGTGTGGAAGCGCAGACAGGCGATAATAGCCAAACCCGGTTTCAGGGCAAGGCCCGGATCGAGGATTTTGCTGCAGCAGACCCGGAGTCCGGAAGGCCGTTTTTCACATTTGATCGGCTCGGGTTTGAAAATATCCGGGCAGAGTCCGCCGATGTTACGACTGTGGCACTGGAGCGGGTGCTGCTTCAAAAGCCGGTGCTCACCTTTGGTTTTGAACAAGACGGCCGCATATTTCCGCCCGCGCTGGCCGGAGGCGATTCAGGCGATAGCGGGGATACAGACGAGGCAGCAGATGCCGCCCGGGCAGATGGGAAAAACGCCTCTGGAAAAGATGCGCCGGCCGGCGCCGGTGACGGACAGCTATCCGGCAAGCCGTCTTTTCAGGCCGATATCCGAAAAATTGAAATGCAGGCGGGCGAACTGGCCTTTTTTGATAAAACGGTTTCCCCTCCCTTTGCCACCCGGCTTTCGCCCATGGATGCCAGTATTTCCGATGTGGAGCTGGATCCGGAAAATGTCACGGACTTTACTGTAAACGGTCAATTAGACGGCCGGTCGCCTTTTTCCGTTAGCGGCAAGATCCGGCCCCTGTCCCCCAAAGCCATGACCCTGACCGATGTCAGCTTTGAAAACATTGAAATGCCCATGTTTACGCCCTATTTCGGAAAATACCTGGGATATGAAATCCAGAAGGGAAAACTGCACCTGGATCTGGGCTATCAGGTGGATTCCTTAAAGCTTGACGGCAAAAATCAGGTGCGCCTGGACCAGTTTTACCTGGGAAACAAGGTGCAAAGCGACGATGCCATCAGTCTGCCGTTGAAACTGGCCCTGGCCCTGCTGCGGGACCGGGCCGGCCGCATTGACTTAAACGTGCCTGTGGAAGGCGATATGGGCAATCCGCAGTTCCGGCTCGGAGGGGTGATTTTTGACGCGTTTGTCAATTTGTTAAAGCGGCTGGTCACATCTCCGTTTTCCGCCCTGGCCTCTTTGGTGCCCGGGGCCGAAGAGTTGAGCTTTGTGGATTTCGCACCGGGCAGCGCCGAGCTGACCGACAAGGGTCAGGAAAAGCTGGTCAATCTGGCCACGGCCCTTTATGATCGGCCCAGCCTGCGGCTGCTGGTGCGGCCGGGTGCAGATAGACAAAAAGACCGGGAGGCGTTTCAGCAGCAAAAGCTAAAAGAGCTGGTCATTGCCGAAAAAGGCACGGATGCAGAGCTGCTTTCGGAAGAGGAATATGAAAAAATCCTCAAAAAGCTCTGTAAAAGCGCGGACATTGAAATAAAGGACATGTCAGTTCCGGATATGGAAGCGGCGTTTAAGCAAACCATTGAAATTCCGGATACAAGACTGCGGCAGTTGGCCGTTCAGCGCGGCAGCCGGGTTCAAAGCGCCCTTCTGGCAGACGACCGCATTGAGGCCGGCCGGGTGTTTATGGAAAGTCCAAAAATCGCCGATCAGCCCCGGGTGGAATTTGAGCTGGAGGCGGAGTGATCAAGGATTTTCTGCCGCAGCAGATGATCGGCCAGGACCAGGCAGACCATGGCTTCGCAGACAACGTTGACCCGGGGAATGGCGCTGATATCGTGGCGGCCTTTTACGGAAATCTGCCTGGGACTGCCGGTTTGATCCACTGTGTTCTGCTCCATGGCAATGGAGGCAATGGGCTTGACGGCCGCGCGCATCACCAGGTCCTGACCGCTTGAGATCCCGGCAAGGATGCCGCCGGCATTGTTGGACAAAAACCCTTGCGGGGTGATGGGATCGTTGTGGGCCGATCCGGTCATGGCGGCGGCGGCAAACCCGGCACCGATTTCAACGCCCTTGACCGCGCCGATGCTCATCAAGGCTTTGGCCAGGTCTGCATCCAGCTTGTCAAAAACCGGCTCGCCAAGGCCCGCAAGCACACCGGATACCCGGATCTCCACGATGCCGCCAAGGGAATCCCCGGCTTTTTTCACTTCGTCCACCCGCTTTTCCATTTTTGCGGCCGCTTTCATATCCGGTGCACAAAACAGGTTTTGCCCGATGGCCTGAGGGTCAAAATCCCTGCATTCAATGCCGCCAAGGGCCCGGGTATAGGCCATAACCCGGATGTTGTGTTGGTTTAAAAGCGCTGCAGCCACGGCCCCGGCCGCCACCCGTGCGGCGGTCTCCCGGGCTGATGCCCGTCCCCCGCCCCGCCAGTCCCGGATGCCGTATTTGGCCTGGTAGGTGAAATCCCCGTGCCCGGGCCGGTAAAGGTCTGCATAGGGTTTGTATGCATCTGACCGGGCATCCTTGTTTTCGATGAGAAGACAGATGGATGTGCCCGTGGTCTGGTCCTCAAACACCCCGGATAAAATCCTTGCCTGATCAGCCTCGCGGCGGGCTGTGCCGGTTTTGGTTTGACCGGGTTTTCTGCGGTCCATCATTTCCTGGATGAAAGTTTCGGTGAGACAAATTTTGGGCGGGCATCCGTCGATGACCGCGCCCACAGCCGGGCCGTGGGATTCGCCCCAGGTGGTGACTTTAAACAGGGTTCCGAAGGTATTGCCGGCCATAGGTGCTCCTTATCTGATCTTTATCCGGGAAACCAGATCATGATCTGATCTTTATCCGGGAAACCAGATCATGGCAGATCCGGTCAGTGTCCTTGTCATCGGTTGAAATTTCAATCCAGCATGCGTTTTTATACAGCGGTGTTCGCTGATCCAGGGTTTTGATCACCTCCTGAAACACCGGATCCGAGCCAAAGGCCGGGCGCCGGGAACCGGTTGCAGGATCGGCCTGCATACGTGAAACAATGGTTTCGGGCCGGGCTGTGAGCCAGACGGCAATGCCGGATTTTTGCATGGCAGAAACGTTTTGCTGCCGCAAAACCACGCCGCCGCCGGTGGCCACCACCAATCCGGTCTGCCAGGACAGATCGGCCAGGATTTGGGCTTCTGTGCTGCGAAACGCTTCCCAGCCGTTTTGGACCACAAAATCCGAAATGCTGGTTTTGTTCTGGTGTTCAAAAATTTCGTCCGCATCGGTAAATGCCATGTCCAGACAATCTGCCAGGCATCTGCCCACAGAAGTCTTGCCGGTGCACCGGTATCCGATCAGATAGATATTCACTATAAATACAGCCCTTCAAAAACCTCCCAGAAATCCGGAAAGGATTTTTTAACGCAGTCCGGGTCGGCTATGGTGATGCCGGGCACGGCCAGGCCGGCCACGGCAAAGCTCATGGCAATGCGGTGATCGTCATAGGTGGCAATTTGGGCCCCGCGAGCGGGCGGGCCGGTGATCACAAGGCCGTCGTCTGTGGCCCGGGCGGCCACCCCGATTTTTTCCAGTTCAGCCGCCACCGCAGCCAGCCGGTCGCTTTCCTTGGTCCGCAGGTGGGCAGCGTTGCAGATGGTGGTGGTGCCTCTGGCAAATGCGGCCACAACAGCCAGGGTGGGCACCATGTCGGGCATGTCGCCCATGTCCGCATCCACGGCCGTGAGCTCGCCGCCGGTGACCGTGATGCCCCTTGAATCCGTGAAAACACTGCATCCCATTTTTTCGAGAACATCAACAAACCGGATATCTCCCTGCCGGGTCTGACGGTCAATGCCCAAAACCCGGGCACGTCCGCCGGTTATGGCGGCTGCCGCCCAGAAATAGCCCGCCTGGGAGCAGTCGGGCTCAACCGTGTATGTGCCGGCCTCATAGGTTTGGCCGCCGGGCACGTGAAAACAGGCAAACCCCTGTCTTTCAAATTGGATGCCAAACCGGGCCATGATATCCAGGGTCATGTCCACGTAGGGTTTGGAAACCGGTCCATGGGTGACATGGATGTCCATGCCGTTTTGGGTGCACGGGGCCATGAGCAGAAGGCCCGACAGGTACTGGCTGCTCCGGGAGCAGTCGATTTGCGTGCCGGCTGCCAAAATCCGGTCCCCGCCTTTGATTTCCACCGGCGGGCAGTTGTTTTCGTGAACACTCCGGGCCGAAGCACCGGTTTTTTCCAGGGCAGCCAGCAGTTCGCCAATGGGCCGCTCATGCATCCGCTCAGTTCCGGAAAGCCGATAAGGCCCCTGGCCAAGTGCGGCCACAGCCGTGAGCAGGCGCATGGAAGTGCCGGAATTGCCTAAATAAATGGATTTCGGGCCTGGATCAAACCGCCCTGCCTGGCCGTGGATGACAATATAATCATCCTGATGCTCAATTTTTATGCCCAGTTGTGCAATTGCAGTTAAAGTATAACTTGTGTCCTGGCTGTTTAAATAATTGTAAATAAAGGATTTGCCGTTTGACAGCGCAGCAGCTATGGCCGTGCGGTGGCTATAGCTTTTGGAGCCGGGCACGGTTATATCCGCATCGATTTTGTCAGCACATTTTACAGGGCGCATATTGTCGGATTCTTTCAAGGTAAACATTAAATCCATAAACGGGTCAATTGTCAATAGGGTTTAAGGCGTCGTAAACCGCCTGGCGCATTTGGTCAACTGGCGGCTCAAGGCCGGTCCACAGGGCAAACTGGGCCGCGCCCTGGTAAACAAACATCCCCACTCCGTTGATGACCGTGCAGCCGCAATCCCGGGCCTGTTTAAGCAGCAGGGTTTCAAGGGGGTTGTAGACAATGTCCATGACCACCAGACCCGGGCGCAAAACAGATTCGGATACGGCCATGGCCTGTGCTTGCGGATGCATGCCCACGGGCGTGGTGTTGACCAGAATGTCAAACCGGCTGTTTTCCAGATCCCCCATTGGCACAAATTCAGCCCCCAGGTCCCGGGCCATGTGCCGGGCTTTTTTTTCCGTGCGGTTGGCGAAAATCACCCGGGTATCACCCTGGCTGCAAAGCCCGTGGCCCACTGCCCTGGCCGCGCCCCCGGCGCCGAGCACGACAACGGTTTTGCCTCTTATTTCGGTGTGATCCAGCAGCGCCTGCACCGCACCGTAACCGTCGGTGTTATGCCCGATGAGCCGGCCGCTGTTGTTTACAATGGTATTGACCGCACCGATTTCCCTGGCCTGATCATGGATTTCATCCAGATAAGCCATGACAGCCACCTTGTGGGGAATGGTAACGCTCACACCCCGTATGCCCAAAGCCCGGATTCCGGCTGCTGCACCTGCCACATCCATAACATCAAAGGCCGCATATACCCCTGGATGCCCGGTTTCGGCAAAGGCCTGATTGTGCATGACCGGGCTTTTGCTGTGGGCCACCGGGTGGCCGATCACACCGTAGACTTCAGTGGCTGCGTCAATTGAAACCGGATGTCGGGATGCCTGGTTCATTATTTCTCCGTAATGGTTTCTTCGATTTTCATTCCAAAATGCCGGCCGGAATCCTCTGTTGCCGCAAGCACCCGGTCGCCTGCCTTTAACACGGCAACTGACACGGGACTGCCATCCGGATCCGTGAGCCGGATGGTTTCCGCGTTCTGGACGATGGTGGTGATCTCCCGGTCGCCGATTTTTGCTCTTACCAGCATCAGGGGCCGCTTTTCAATCTTGAGCCGCCCCACAACACCCACTGAAGTTTTTCCCTGGAAATCCACGATTACCACCTCATCGCCTGCAGCCAGCTCGGACAGATACCGGGTCTTTCCCCCGGGCACCCGGGTGTAGGCGTGTACCGGCCCGGCATTGACCCGAAACGGGCGCGGGGCCACGTACGGATTGGAGATGCTTTCGGCATGCACCAGAAACAGGGCCGAACTGCTGTTTCCCACCAGCATGCCCTGGCCCGGGGCCATTTCCGTGCAGGTGTCCACACAGACCCGGTCGCCCATTCCCACGGGCCGCAGTTCCGTAATTTCTGCAGTTTCCAGGCCGATTGTTTCGGTTTGGCCGGTAAGCACGGAAAGGGCCTTTTTGAGATCAGCGGCGTCTGCGGGCACATACAAAATGTGATCCACGCCTTTTTCAAGAATGGCAAATGCGGTTTGGGCCTCGGTGAGGCTCTGCACCTCCGCAATCACCTTTGCCCCCCGGGCAATAAGGTTTTCCAGGGGAATCACGGTCCAGTCCGTACAGGTAAGAATCACCTGGCGGTCCCGGGCCAGCTGAGCGATCTCTTCTTCGTCTTCTCCGCTGCAGACCGTATAATACACCACATCCTTGCCGATCTGCAAATCCCCGTCTTCGGAAATGGTCAGAATCCGGCCCAGGGACCTGGCCTGATCTGCATATCCTTCAGGGATGATCACCCCGTCAGCGCCCCCTTCAAGCGCGGTGGTGACAAGGTCCTTGTCCCACGGATCCACTTTGACCCAGATGGTTTTTTTCATGGCTTGCACGCCCCCTTTAAAATGGTTTCTATGCCTTGCCCAGTACGGCCAGGGCCTCTTCCACGGTGCCGTCATGAAAGATGATGGTTGACATGGCCTGGATGAGCTTTGCAGGGGCTGCGTGCTGAAACACGTTTCTGCCGATGGACACTCCGGCGCCGCCGGCCTCCACAGAGCTTTTCACCATTTCCAGAATATCGCGGTCAGAATCCATTTTCGCGCCCCCGGCAATGATCACCGGCACGGTGGAACCGTCCACCACTTCACGAAAAGACTCGGTGGAGCCGGTGTAAGAGACCTTGACAATGTCTGCGCCCATTTCACACCCCACCCGGGCGGCATGTTTGACCACGGATACGTCGTATTCGTCCTGGATCTTCTCGCCCCGGGGGTAAACCATGGCCAGAAGCGGCAGGCCCCAGGTGCGGGCTTCTGCAGCCACCCGGCCGAAATCGTTTAGCATTTCCTTTTCCTGGTGATCGCCGATGTTGACATGGATGGACACGGCATCCGCGCCCAGTTTGATGGCCTCTTCCACGCTGCAGACCAGGGTCTTGGAATGAGGAAACGGAGACAGGCTCGTGGAGGCGGACAAATGAACGATCAGGCCGATGTCCGATCCCCCCCGGCGGTGGCCTGCGCCCACAAGCCCTTTGTGCTCTACAATGGCGTTGGCCCCGGCCTCGGCCACGGTGGCAACCGCGCCTTTGATGTCCTTGATCCCGTCAATGGGCCCCACTGACACCCCGTGGTCCATGGGCACGATAATAGTGCGGCCCGAATTTCTGTCCATGATGCGTTCCATGCGGATGTGCTTGCCGATAATGGTCATGACTGGGTCCTCCTGTAAAATGATGATAAGTTTTTGTCCGGTTGACAGATGCGCCGGAAAACAAAAAAGGCCGTGAAGGATTTTTTTCTCCACGGCCTTTTTAAACAAAAAAAGCCGCGGGCAGTTTCGGGTCTGCCCGCGGCTTTTAAACGATTTTTTGAATCAAACTCGCATCAGCGCGCTACCGGCAGACCCGTGGCGTAAAAATAAAAATAATAGCCGTAATAAAGCCAGGTGCTGCCAGTGTATGTGTCTGCCATGTGCATTGCTTTCTATAATTTGATGGCACCGTAAAAAGCTTTTTACGGCGCCATCTGGAAATTAACTTTTTATGAGCGCATCATAATTTCAATTCATAAAAAATTGTGCGCCTGCGGGAAAACAATCTTTCTGATTCAAATCCTTTTGTCAAGTCTTTTTTTACGACACCATTTATAATCAAACTTTTTACGTGTGTATCTTACTTAAAACTTAACACTTAAAACTTAAAACGGCCTGTATTTTACAGGCCCATCAAACCTTGTATTTGCCAAAATCTTCAGGAGACAAATTCTCAAGGTATTCGGCCCATTTCTGTCCCTGGTCGCTGTTGTCGGCCACTTCGTATTCGCCGTTTTTAACCTTGAGCTGCTGCACCACCACGTCATCCACGTAAATGTCGGCCTTTAAGCGCAGGGCCAGGGCAATGGCGTCGCTGGGCCGGGCATCCACCACAAATTCGCCATCTTTTGCGTTGCACATAATTTTGGCGTAAAAGGTGTTTTCCCGCAAATCACTGACTTCGATGCGGGGCACGCTGACACCGGCCTGCTCGATGAAGTTGCGGAACAAATCATGGGTCATGGGCCGGTCAAATTCGATGTTCTGCAGCACAGAAGCGATGGCTGCGGCCTCCATCAACCCGATCCAGATGGGTACGGAAAACTCTTCATCCTTTGAGTTCAATATCAGTATCGGCGCGTTGGAGGACGGGTCAACAGCCAGTCCTGCCACTGTCATTTCATGCAGCATGGGTTTTTCCTCCCTTGGTTATGGCACCCACCACCGGCGCCTCAGGTATTGTCATGGCACCTTTCAATGAATTGGCGCACGCCCTTTCAATGACGACATCAACCAGCCTTCCCACTAAATTTTCCGGGCTGCCGTGCCGCGGGTCAACGCTGAAATTCACAATCCGGTTTTCAGATGTGCGGCCTGACATTTCAATTTCATGGTCTGTGCCTTGTAAATCCATCTGCCGGCTTCGCTTGCTGAAACCCTCCACCAGCACCCTGGCGCTCTGCCCGGCAAGGCCCGCATAAATCCGGCGGGTGATCTGCGCCTGGCAGTCCAGCAGTTGGCGCAGGCGGTGATGCTTTTGCTCATCATCGATCTTGGGGGAAAACCGCCGGGCCGGGGCCAGGGACCGGTCTGAGTATTCAAATGCAAACAGGGTATCAAATTCAACTATTCTGAGAAGATCCAGGGTCATTTCAAAATCATCTGGTGTCTCGCCGGGAAAGCCAACGATAAAATCGCTTGTCACAGCGATATCCGGGCGCACCGAGCGGAGTTTTCCCAGCCGCTCCAGATACATTTCCCGGGTATATTTGCGGTTCATGCGTTTTAACACCGGGTTTGCCCCTGACTGTACAGGAAGATGAATATGGTTGCACAGCTTGTCAAGCCGGGAAAATGCCGTCACGAGTTCGTCAGACAGATCTTTGGGATGGGAGGTCACAAACCGGATGCGCTCCAGGCCGCTGATTTCGCTAACCCGGTCGAGCAGTTCGGCAAATGTGCACAACCCCTCTTTCTTACCGTAGGAATTGACATTCTGGCCCAGCAGGGTGATCTCCCGGGCGCCGGCATCCACGCAGTCGCCCACCTCGCTGATGATGTCTTCGGGCCGGCGGCTGGTTTCCCGGCCGCGCACGTAGGGCACCACGCAATAGGCGCAGAAATTGTCACACCCGCGCATGATGGTCACAAACCGGGATACGCCGGAATCCGGACGGGGCGGGGCAGGATTGACAGGCGCGGGTTCCGGGTTTTGGGGTATGCGGATTTCCGGCTCAGTACCTGTCTTGTCTGCGTTCTTATCCGGCATTTCAACATCCACAATCCGGCCGTGCCTCTGCTCCAGGGCGCGCACATGATCAGCCAGCCGGTGGATCACTCTTGTGCCCAGAATCAGATCAACACCATCAAATCTTTTGAAAATTTTTTCGCTCTGGTACTGGGCCACGCAACCGGCCACGGCAATGGCCATGTGCGGCCTTCTGCGCTTGATCCCGCAAAGCCGGCCCACCGAGCTCATGACCTTCTGCTCGGCCTTCTCCCGGATGGCGCAGGTGTTGACAATCACCAGATCCGCCTTCGAGGGCGAATCCACGGGCGCATATCCCATTTCCGCCAGGGTCTGTTCCATTTTTTCGGAATCATAGACATTCATCTGGCAGCCCAGGGTCTGGATCATTACGTGTTTGGGTTTTTGCCGGGCCATTGCTGCATTATTCCTGCGTTTGTGTTCCATTGATATCTTCCATCCGGCATTGCCGGGCCAGGTCCATGAGGATGCCGGCCACCATGTCCTCGCACCCCGGGGCGGTGTGCAGGGCCACGTGTCCGGATCTGCCGTTTATGGTTTCAAGCACGGCAATGCCTTCATAGGCTTCAAATATGAATTTGAGAAAACAGATATCCCGGCGCTCGACTTTCAAATGCCGGGTTGTGGTGCGGTATATGCCGGGATGCGCTGTCATTTGAGATCAATCATAGCACTTGCCTTTTTCACTTTGCAATATAAAACCGGGTGCGTTATACCGGCGGCATGGATAAGACATGGGTCATTGCACAACCCGACCAGCGCCTGGTGCGCCGGCTTTGCCGCCGGCTCGGATGCCACCCGGTGACCGCCGCGGTGCTGGTCAACCGGGAAATGGATTCGGACGAAAAAGCCGCGCGGTTTTTAAATCCCTCCCTTGCCGACATTGAATCTCTGTTTGCGTTAAAGGACCTGGACACGGCGGTTTTGCGCCTGGCCGGAGCTGTTTGCGAAAACCAGCGCATCCTGGTATTCGGCGACTATGACGTGGACGGCATTACCGCCACCACCATCATGGTGGATTTTCTGCGCCGGGCGGGCGCGGATGTGCATTTTCACATCCCCCACAGAATCGACGAAGGATACGGTTTAAAGCCCGAACACATCAACGATGTGGCCGCACCCCTGGGTGCGGAGCTGATCGTGACCGTGGACTGCGGCTCTTCAGGCCGGCCGGCCGTGGCCCGGGCCGCTCAGTCCGGCATTGATGTTATTGTCACAGACCATCACGACATTGCCGACATCCCGCCGGCATGTGCGGTGGTCAACCCCAAAAGAGGCGACTGTGATGCCGGCCTGGAGCACCTGGCCGGGGTGGGCGTGGCCTTTGCCCTGCTTCTGGGCCTTCGCAAGCTTTTGCGGGAAAAGGGGTTTTTCAAAACAATCCCTGAGCCGAATTTAAAGGAAATCTGTGACCTGGTGGCCCTTGGCACCATTGCCGACATCGTGCCCCTGATCCATGAAAACCGGATTATTACAAAAATCGGCATGCAAAGCATCAACAACAGTCCGCGCCCCGGCATCCGGGCGCTTGTGGAGGTCTGCGGCATCACCAAGCCCGCCCTGGAAGCCGAGGACCTGGCTTTTCGCCTGGGCCCGCGCTTAAATGCCGCCGGCCGCATGGAACATGCCCGCATTGCCGTGGAACTACTGACAACAGATGATGAAGAAAAGGCCGGCTCTCTTGCCCGACACGTCCATAACCTAAACACTGAGCGCCAGAATGTCGAGGCCCGGATTCTGCGCCGCATTGAACTCTATCTGGAACAATCGCCGCAACTGCTTGACCAAAAAGCCCTGGTTCTGGCTGATGCGGACTGGCATCCCGGCGTGCTCGGCATTGTGGCCTCACGTCTGGCAGACAAGTACTGCCGGCCGGTTGTGTTGTTTGCCGCAGGTACGGACATGTTGAAAGGATCGGCCAGAAGCCGGCCCGGCATTGACTTATACGAGCATCTGTCTGCGTGTTCCGGCTATCTTGAAAACTTTGGCGGCCATGCCATGGCAGCCGGTCTTTCGGCCCGGCCCGGGCAGTTTCAGGATTTCTGCACCCAATTTGCCGGCCGGATACGGGACTGCTGCCCGGAATCGGCATTTTCCGCCCAACTGCCGGTGGACTGCGAGATATCTTTTGATGCCCTTACTGAAACCCTTGCAGACGAGCTCGCCGGCCTGGAGCCTTTCGGGGAACAGAACCCGGAGCCATTGTTTGCCACAAAAGACGTGGAAGTGGTTTTCTCAAAGATCATTGGCGGCCGGCACCTGCGATTGATGCTGCGCCAGCCCGAATCCAGAGCAAAAAAGACATTTCCTGCAGTGTGGTTTAATATTGACCCGCAACAGTCCATGCCCCGGCATTTGAATTGGATCGCCTTCCGACTTCGCTGGAATTATTACAACGGCAAAAAAGATCTGCAGCTGATCATCGAGGAAACCGCTGAAACTCCGCAAATCGTCAACTCCTGAGTTTTTTCTTGAAATCCAACGGGTATGGCTTTATGATGCAAATCTATTATTTTTTCAAAACCTCATAAAAAAGGGAATCGGTTATGTCCAAACGATTTCGACCGGAGAACAGCGGGGAGTCGCGCCTGATTTCCCGCATTGAGACATCCAAGGAATACGAGCGGCGCCGGGCCATCCACGCCGTGGGAGAAGTGGTCGGGGCCCTTGCCAATGCCATTTCCGCAAAGCTTCTGGAAAACCGCCTGGTGGAGACCAACAACGCCCATGCGGTGCGCGAGCAGCTGGAATACTGCCTGGAAAGGCTTTCGCGCGCAGATGATTTTGACATTGACTTCCAGATCGCCCCCATGCGCAACCTGGTGGCCAACCCCCATGTGGTGACCCTCTACGTCACGGCCTTTGTGATCGAGCAGCTCATCAAGCACCCGGATATCATCGACATTTACGGCTCTGATGAAGAGATCTATGCCTGCATCCACCGCCCGGTGATCCGCCACCTCATGACCTGATGCCGCCGCTGTTCAATCCCCGCCTGGTAAATGACCCGGCCGGAGATCCCGGCCTGTTTGTTCCGTTTTTTTATGAAAAACGGGCCCTGCTGATAGACACCGGTGACCTTTCCGCCCTGTCAGCCAGAGATATCCTGAAAATCACCCACGTGTTTATCACCCATACCCACATGGATCATTTTATCGGCTTTGACCGGATTCTACGCATCTGCCTGGGCAGAAACAAGGTATTGCACACCTTTGGCCCGGAAGGATTTATCGAAAAAATGGCGGCACGGCTTTCCGCCTACACCTGGAACCTGGTGGAAAACTATCAAAACCCGCTTCGGATCACCGCAACCGAGATCCGCAAAAATGAACTGGTCAGCTGCATCTTTGACTGCAGCAGCCGGTTTGTCCCGCAGGATTATGCCACCCGGCACCTTCAATCCCGGACAATTCACGCTGAACCGGCTTTTTCCGTAGATGCGGCCATTTTGGATCATGATATTGCGTGCATGGGATATGCGATAAAGGAGCGATTCAGCGTTAACATCCGCAGGGAAATACTTCAGGAAATGGGATTTGCGCCCGGCCCCTGGCTTTATGCGTTCAAGCAGGCGTTGTATGCCGAATCCGACCCGGAGAGCCTGTTTGAAATCCCCCGGCAATACGCGCCAAAAAACGCACAAACCCGATTTTCTATAGGGGAGCTGACAGACCGGCTGGCCGTTGTCACAAAAGGACACAAAATCGCCTATATCACCGATGCGGCAGGCCATGAACAAAACACGGAAAAAATAATTTCTCTGGCCATGGATGCGGATCACTTGTTTATTGAAGCGGCCTTCCTGGATGAAGACCGCAACCTTGCCCGGCGCAAAAAACATCTCACCGCGGCTGCGGCAGGCCGGATTGCCGCCCGGGCCGGGGCACGGCGGTTTACCCTGTTTCACTTCTCCCCCCGCTACTCAGAAAACCGGGACCGGGTCGAGCAGGAGGCCAGAAAGGCCTGGAAAACGGCCGGAACCGGAGAGCCTTTCAATCGGTTTCCATCTCGTTGAACTCCCCCTGGTGCATGATCATCAGCGCCAGCCGGTGAATGGCCTTTCGTTTTTCTTCAGCCGTGCGGCCCGGGTAATTTCTGTAGGTCAGCACCACGCCGGCCAGGGACGCAAAAAAAGCCTGGGCATTTAAGCGAAACTGCTCCGAGCCGTCCGTCTGCTCCACCACCTTGGAAAACATCTTGAGAAAGTAACGCTGGACACTGTTGAACTTTTTCAGCGCCTGGGGGTTTAACTCCCCGCGGATCATGAAATGGACCATCATTTGAAAAGTGGCCTCGTTTTCAACCAGATAATCCACCACGGCAATGGCCAGTTCCTCCATGTTGCCGCCGTTATCCACCCGATCCCTGAGCCTTTTTTCAATATTGTTGATATCCCGGATCAGGGCTTCCACGAACAGATCATCCCGGCTCGGGAAATAACGGTATATGGAGGCTGCCGAAACCCCGGCCTTTAATGCGATATCGCGCATGCCGATTTCATGAAAGGACTTTTCCTCAAACAACTCCATTGCCGCTTCAATAATCAGACGCTTGCGGACTTCCCTCTCATCCTCTCGTAATTGTTCAAATGTTGATTTCTCGGGCATTTTTAACTTCCTTGGAATCTATCAGATAACTGGTTTGAACAAAAAATCCTGTTTTTCAAATTATCATAGTTTGTTTATCTAAACAACGTTTTTTGCATTTCTTTTTATTGGTTGGAAATTGATCCGGCTGTTTTTCTTGAACCGGGTGCCGAAAATATGGATCTACAGACATTTCAGCCCCTGCGATAACCGGCTAAAAAATAGCCGGCAAAAACCATAAGCAAACAACTATATCACAAACTTAAAAATTTGCAACAGGAAGTTGGCGGAAAAAGAATGGGTTTTTACCAGTTTACCGGAAGGCGAACCCGGTTGCCGGCCTTGTTTTCAAACAAGAGATAGCCATTTTTACAGCCGAACAAAAACAGGTCCCGGGTGATTTCCACATCTTTTTTGCAGTATGCAATGATCTCATCTACCCGGCCCTGTTTCCACCAGGCAAGGGCCTGCAGCCCGTCTCCGTTTTTCTGCGCCCCCAGGCTGACCCGCGCCAGGTGATCCAGAGACAGGCGGTAGCCCAGTCGGGTGTGGACGTCTTCAAGAATGTCAAGGGTGGGGATTTGCTGCCAGGAGAAGGTCACATATCCGGAGAGCACAAGGTAGTCAAAACGCTTGATGTTAAAGCCCACCACCAGGTCCAGGCCGGTGATATGGTCCATAAGTGCCGCGATTTCATGGTCCCGGTAAACCGCAAAATCGTGTTTTTGCGCGTCATAGAGCACCGCGCAGCTTACACCCATTTTACCGGCCCGGGACCACCCGCCGACTTCTTCAGCGCTTTTCTGGGTTTCAATATCCAAAACCCCGTAGCGCCGGATGTTGGCGTAAACCGATTGCGGGGTCCCGGACCGACCGGAATCCGTGGTTATGGCAGGGCCTGGAACATCCTGATCTCCGCCGTGATCGGCATTTCTCATTGACGTTTTCTCCATGAGCCTTTCAATGATAAATTGCGCCGCATCCTTGTCAATGGGTCGGTTTCCGGAGCCGCACTTTGGCGAATGCACGCATGCCGGACACCCGGATTCACATTCACAGTCTGAAATGGCTTTTAATGTTTGTGCCATTAAATCCCCGGCACGGGCCCAGGCGCTTTTGCACAGGCCGATGCCGCCGGGAAAGGCATCATAGACAAACACGGCCGCACTCTGCACCTGAGGGTGAAACGGGGTGGAAATACCGGCCAGATCGTCGCGGTCACACAGCACCAGAAGCGGACAGATGCCGATGGCCGCATGTTCCAGTGCGTGGATGCCGCCCATGAAATGCATTTCCGCGCTTTCTGTTTCTTCCTGGATTTTCGCCGGGATGGCAATCCACAGCCCCTCGGTTTCAAATACCTGGGGTGGAAGATCCAGGGCCATGATATTGATCCGCTTCTGGTCGCGGATCTGCCGGCGCTCATAGCCTGTGACCTGGTCTGTGACCCGCAGCCGGCCAAACCCCACCCAGGTGGAACCCAGTGATTTGCGGCTGTATTCCTCCAAAATTTCGGTCTGCTTGCTTGCCTGCACCCGGGTGTAGTAGTTGGGGTTGGCCCGGGACACCGTGACCGTCTTGGTCTCCGGATCCAGGCGGTCCACCCGGAAGCTGGTTCCCATGTGCAGGTATACGGCCCCTGGATGGGTTTCCCGGAAGGCCCGGAAGCCGTCCACCTCGCCCATGTTTTCCCCGGTTTTCCCGTCAATGATGTTATACCGGCTGCCTGATCCCCGCAGGTCAATATGACGGTGGGGCTGCTTGCGGGAGGCATAATACAGCCCTCCGGCCTCGGAGCGCAGCAGATGCCCCCTTTGCACCAGCCGGGCAAGGCTGTCTTTCACCCGGCTCTCGGGAAACACAGGGTCGTCTGCAGCCAGGGGCTTTTCAGCGGCCGCGCACACCAGGTGCTTTTCCAGCAGGTCGGCGTTGTCCGGGTTGACCATGGCCGACTCCGGGGCCATGTTGACCACGTCTGCGGCATGGCGCATAATGTACTGATCCAGGGCATCTTCGCCGGCGATCATGACAATGGCCGCATCCCGGCCGGATCTGCCCACCCGGCCCCCGCGCTGGCGCGTGGCCATGACGGTTCCGGGATAGCCCACAAGAATGCACAAGTCCAGATCCCCGATATCAATTCCCAGTTCCAGGGCGCTGGTGGAAATCACGGCCAGCAGCTCGCCGGTGACCAGTTTCTGCTCGATTTCCCGGCGCTCCTCAGGCAGAAACCCGGCCCTGTAGGCGCTGATCCGGCCGGAATAGGCCCCTTTTTGGCTTCCGGCCCACAGAGAAATCAGTTCTGTCATTTTTCTGGACTGGCAGTAGACAATGGTGCGAAGCTGCCGGTGCAGGGCGGCCTTGAGCAGCAAAATGGCGGTTCTCGCCGGGCTGTCCACAGGATTGATAAACACCAGGTGCCGTTTTCCCTCTGGCGCCCCGGCCTGTTCCACGGACCTGACATTCAGACCGGTTAAAGCCGAAGCCAGATCCCCGGGATTGCCGATGGTGGCCGAGCTGAACACGAACACGGGATCAGCCCCATATTCCGTGCAGATCCGGCGAAACCGGCGCAGCACCTGGGCCATGTGCGAGCCCAGAATCCCGCGGTAGGTGTGGACCTCGTCAATAACCACAAACTGCAATCCGGAAAGAAACCCGGCCCATTTCTCGTGATGGGCCAGAAATGTCAAATGCAGCATCTCCGGGTTGGTCATGATCACGTTGGGAGGATTTTCCCGGATTTTCTTGCGCCGCCAGGCCGTGGTGTCCCCATCATAAATGGCCGCAGTGGGCGAAAAACCGGCAAAACCCCCGCTCATCTCCACAAACGTGCGCAACTGGTCCTGAGCCAGGGCCTTTAACGGAAACAAGTACAGGGCCCGGGTATCTTTGTCCTGCAGGATGCGCTCGATGACCGGCAGGTTGTAGATCAGGGTCTTGCCGCTGGCCGTGGGCGTTGCCACCACAACGTGGCCGCGGTTGCGGATCATTGAAATGGCCTCGTATTGATGACTGTAAAGGGCGTCTAGGCCGATTTGCGCCAGAAGATCGGAAAGATCAGATTCTTTGCCGGAATCGGCGAATCTGGCTTTTTGTTGCGCCAGACGGGTATGATAGACTACCTGGCTGCCCAGGCGCGCAGAAGTTTTCAGCGCCTCCACGTATTCATGGATGCCGCCGGATTGTCTATGATCTGGCATTGGACAAATGGTCGCCGGTCATTGGACTTGTTTTTTCAGACGATTCAGACACAGGGGCGAAAACCGAAAATATCAGGAATTCAAGCACGGCGCGGGGTGAGGTTCCCGTGCTTTTCATGGCCAGATCCGCCCGGGCAATGGCGGCAAGGGCCTGGCTTAACCCATGGCCGGTAAACCGGTCTGCCTGGATAAACACCTGGTAAACCGGATACGCATTTTTGGGATTTTTTGCAATGACCATATCCGTTCCAGGCTTGTCCTTTCCGGATTCCGGGGCAATTTCAAGATCCTGCCAGGCCTGGACAGCATAGGCGGCCACCGCCTTGTCATGCTCTGTCACCTGGGGCAGGACCCGGGCCTTGAACTGATCAAAAGATATGGACGGTTTCCACTGGCTGCCGCCGGGGGTGTCTTCCACAAAGCTTTTGACCGCCAGTATCCGGCGCACCTGGTTGGCGGCCGCGGCAAGAAGCTGCATGGGGTGATAGCCGGAAGCCAGCAGGGAATCCAGATAATACAGGGCCAGATCCGGCCGGCGTTCAGCCAGTGCCCCGGTAAACAGGTATATGGGGTCCTCCCGGGTTTTTTCCAGAACCTCTGCCGCATCCGCGGCTGTTATCCTGGGCCGCTGCGCGGTATACAGGACCAGTTTTTCCAGGTTGTTGACAAAACTGCGGGGATCAAACCCTGTAAGATCAAAAATGTGCTCAAAAGCGGCCGGCTCAAGTTTTTTTTTCCGTGGCCCGAGGGTTTCGGCGGCCAGCTGCCGGAGAACCTGCCGCTGCTCATCCAGGTCCGCCTTGCGGCTGCCTGCTGCCACCGTGCAGTTAATGACCGTGCCGGCCGCGGCAACCGCCTTGTAAAGCCGCTTTCGTTTATCCGCCCTGAAAGTGACAATGATCAGGTGGTGATTCTTCGGAAAACCTCTTTCCACGGCCGCCTCGAAAATGGCGGCGTCGTTTGAAGCCTGGCCCCCCTGGCTTTTGGTTTCCGCGCCCTGGCCGGCGCCTGTGCCAAACAAAACCGGGCCTTCATATACCACCACGCGGGGACCCGAAAAAAAGGAAAACGTGCCAACGCTTTCAACCGCTTGACTGGCACCCTGCCCTTCTCCGGCATCAAATACCTCCAGGCTCACCTGGCGGGCCTGCTCATCGGGAATCAGCGCCTCGACTATGGATTGTCGGGCGCGCCGGCACAGGTAGGGCTCCCCGAATATCAGGTAAACCGGGGAAAACCCGTTTTTTTGGCAGGCCTCCAGGTGGCGGCCTGTTTGCCTGTGGCTGATTTCACTCATCGGCTCTCTTTATTTCCCTTGTTTTTGCAGCATCCAGATCATCAAAACAAGCGCTGCGGCCGCAGCAGATAATCCCATCACCTGGGACACCGAAAGCACGCCGGCCAGAAACGCACCCCGGTCATCGCCCCGGAAAATTTCGATAAATGATCGGATAATGCCGTAGAACAGAACATAGTACAAAAACAACTGGCCTTCAAAACGCCTTTTGGAGCGAAGCAGCAACAACAGGCCGAATATGGCCAGATTGGCCGCGACCGAATACAACTGGGTTGGATGTATTGGTGTGTTTAAGGGCGCCAGGGAGTGCGCATCGTGAAATGTCACCGCCCAGGGCAAATCACATTGGCTGCCGTGGCAGCATCCGGCAAAAAAGCAGCCCAGTCGGCCAAAGGCATGGCCCAGGGGCACGGCCATGGCCGCTATATCTGCGGTCAGCCAAAACGGCAGGCCGTGGGCGCGGATAAAAATCACGGCGGTCATCAAGGCCGCGACAAACCCGCCGTAAAACACCAGTCCGCCGCTCCAGATCTTAAACACTTCCAGGGGATTGGCAATAAAATAATCCCCGTTGATGGCCACGTAAAAAAGCCTGGAGCCCACAATTGCGGCAATGACCAAAAAAAAGCACAGATCCGTGATCCGGTCCGGATCAATACCCCAGCGCCGGGCCTGGGCCCGGGCAAACACGATTGCGGCCAGTGCACCTGCGGCAACGAAAAAACCGTAGGTGTAAACGGTCACAGGCCCGATTTCAAACAATACCGGAAACATATTTATCCTTAAAGAAAAACTTTGGCTTTTACATTATAACAATACGAAGTTTCAGTCTTTATTTAGAATGTTTTTTTAAAAAACACATGCCAGGCAAAAATGATCATCCCGACGGTTATGGCGCTGTCTGCCACATTAAAGGCCGGCCAGTGCCAGGTCCGGAAATAAACATCGAGAAAGTCAATGACCTGGCCGTATCTGAGCCTGTCAATGAGATTGCCTGCAGCCCCGGCCAGCACAAGGCTCAGGCCGGCTGCCAGCACCGGCTGCTCCGGCGGGGTTTGAACATAGAGATAAAGGATGAGGCCGAGGGCGGCCAGGGTGACCAGGATAAAAATCCCTGCCATCCACAGCCCGGCATTGTCTGAAAACAGCCCGAACGCACCTCCGGGGTTGCGGTAATGAACAATGTTGAAAAATCCGGGCACCACTGCAATACGTTCGTATAAGGGCACCAGGCTGACAACGGCGAATTTGGATGCCTGGTCGGCTGCAATCACAAAAGCGGTCAACGCAGCAAACAGCCCGTGCCTTTTTGATCCAAAACTCAAGATGTCTCCTGTGCAGCGGATTGGGCCAGGGACGCAGCGCATCTGCGGCAGATGCCAGGCTGATCTTCATCATGGCCCACGCTCGGGTCATGGACCCAGCAGCGCTGGCATTTTTCAGCATCAGAGGGCTGAACCCGGATCTTGATGCGCTCCATGGCGGTTTGCTCAAAATCGACATCCGCCTCTTCCAGGGAAACAAGATCCACTGCAGAGACAATAAAGAAGCCGCGCAGATCCTGTTTGTAGGATGCCAGCAGTTCATAAAGGGTTGAGGCCGCGGCAATGGTTAGATGCGCATCCAGTGAATGGCCGATGATTTTTTTCGCCCTGGCCGCCTCCATGACCCGGGTGGCCTCCCCGCGGATATCCAGCAGTTTCTCCCACCGGGCCGCCAGATCCGCGTCCGTGAAATCCGGGCGGATTTCCGGAAACACGGCCAGGTGCACACTGGACTGCTTGCCGTGCCAGTCCGGGGCATATGACCAGATCTCCTCTGCTGTAAAGGGCAGCACCGGCGCCATGATCCGCACAAGGGCCGAAAGTGTGTGAAACATCACCGTCTGTGCCGATCGCCGGGCCCGGGATTGGTCCGGGGACGTGTAAAGACGATCTTTTAAAATATCGAGATACACCGAGGACAGATCAATGGTGCAGTAATTGTACAGGGAGTGATAGACCACGTGATAATCATATCTTTCATAGGCTGCCGTGCATTTGCCCACCAGGTTTTGCAGGCGGTGGAGCATGTAGCGGTCCATGTCCGGCATCTGCCCGTAGCCGACCCGGTCTTTTTCCGGATCAAAATCATAGAGGTTGCCCAGCATGAACCGGCAGGTGTTGCGGATCCGGCGGTAGGCGTCACTTAGCTGCTTTAAAATATTGTCGGATATCCGGATGTCGTCCTTGTAATCCGAGGCCGCCACCCATAGCCGCAGGATTTCCGCCCCATATTTGTCAATCACCTTTTTGGGGGCAATCACGTTGCCAACAGACTTTGACATCTTTCTGCCCTCACCGTCGACCACAAACCCATGGGTGAGAACCGAGCGGTAGGGGGCTTTGTCCTTTAACCCCACTGCGGTGAGAAGAGAACTGTGAAACCATCCCCGGTGCTGGTCTGAGCCCTCCAGGTAAAGATCGGCGGGCCAGGTCAGATTGTCTCTGGCATCCAGGACCGCAGCATGGCTGACCCCGGAGTCAAACCACACATCTAAGATATTGGTTTCCTTGTCAAATGCTGTGTGCCCGCATTTTTCACAAGACGTGTTTTGCGGCAGAAAATAATCGGCATCCTTTTGAAACCAGATATCTGCCCCGTTTTCCAGAAATGCCGCATACACCCGGTCCACCACCTCCCGCCTGATCATGAGTTCGCCGCATTGGACGCAGTAAAACACGGCAATGGGCACCCCCCAGGAACGCTGGCGGGACACGCACCAATCCGGCCGGTTGGCGATCATGGAATAAATCCGCTCCCTGCCCCAGGCCGGAATCCATTTCACCGTGTCAATGGCTTCCAGGGCTTTTTGCCGCAGACCGGTGCGGTCCATGGAAATAAACCACTGGGGCGTGGCCCGGAAGATCACGGGTTTTTTACACCGCCAGCAGTGGGGATAGGAGTGGGTCATGTTTTGCCGGGCCAAAAGCATGCCATCGGCCCGGAGCCGTTCAATGATACCGGAATCGGCCTCAAACACGAACTGACCGGAAAACTCCGGAATCTCTTCGGTGATCCGGCCGCTGTCATCCACCGGGGAATAGGCATCCAGGCCGTAGGAAAGCCCCACCTCGTAGTCCTCCCGGCCGTGGCCCGGGGCCGTGTGTACGCACCCGGTGCCGGCTTCCAGGGTCACATGGCCGGCCAAAACGATCAGCGAGGTTTGGTCCAGAAACGGGTGCCGGCATTTGCGCTTTTCCAGGTCCGCTGGATTGATCTTTGCTATGGTCTGATAATCGGTGATCCCAAAGATCGGCATGCAGGTCTCCAACAGGTCCCGGGCCAGGATCAGAACCCCGTTATCGGGCGTTTCCACCGCACAATAGGCAAAATCCGGGTGCAGGGCCACGGCCAGATTGGCCGGCAGGGTCCAGGGCGTGGTGGTCCAGATCACCAGGGAGACGTCTTTTCCAGCCAGGGCCGGGTCAACCTGTGCGGGATCATCTGCTAAGGGAAACCGGACATAGATGGACGGCGAGGCCTCGTTGGCATACTCAATCTCGGCTTCAGCCAGGGCGGTTTTACATGACGAGCACCAGTAAATGGGCTTTTTGGAGCGAAACAGGCTGCCCTGGAGGGCAAATTCCCCGCACTGGCGGGCGATCTCGGCTTCATAGGCATAGCTCATCGTCAGATACGGGTCATCCCACTGTCCCATCACGCCCAGGCGTTTGAATTCGTTTCGTTGAATATCAATGTATTTTTCTGCATAATTGCGGCATTCCTGCCGGATTTCCACGGCAGACATGTTTTTTTTCTTGGGTCCAAGGGCCTTGTCCACGTTGTGCTCAATGGGCAGGCCATGGCAGTCCCAGCCGGGCACGTATTCGGCGTTGTAGCCGGTCATCTGCATGGAGCGCACAACAATGTCTTTTAAGATCTTATTTAAGGCCGTACCGATATGAATATTGCCGTTGGCATAAGGAGGCCCGTCGTGGAGAATAAAAGGCCTGCGTGTAGCCGAATCCTTGCGGATCATGTCATAGAGGTTTAACGCTTCCCATTTTTTGAGCTGTTCCGGTTCCCGGTTGGCCAGGTTGGCCTTCATGGGAAAACCGGTCTTGGGCAGGTTCAGTGTTTTTTTATAATCCATATCAGCCACCTTGTATTCTTGGGATCTGTTTGCATAGGCATTAACCGACTCAAAAGCTTTTAAATTTATGTCAAGGCCATGGAATATGTCAAGGACTTTGACACTGCGGCCGCGGGTGTTTTGCTTGACAGGATCAAAACCCGCAGCTTATACCGAAAAAGAAAAACATCGGCCGCCCTGGAAAACCAGGGCGGCGGAAACGGTAAAAGCCGGAAACCCAAACTGAGCGATTTAGAGACAATACCATGATTGCAGTACTTCAGCGGGTAAAACACGCATACGTCTCTGTCGACGGCACACAGATCAGCGCCATTGACGCGGGTCTGCTGGTGCTGCTGGGCGTGGCCGCCACTGATGAGCCCAAAGACATTGCCTATGTGGCCGACAAGGTCGTCAACCTGCGCATATTTGCAGACGAACAGGGCAAAATGAACAAATCCCTTTCAGACACAGGCGGTCAGATGCTGGTGGTCTCCCAGTTCACTTTGCTTGCCGACTGCCGCAAAGGGCGCAGGCCCTCGTTTGTCCATGCCGCAGATCCGCACAAGGCCGAATCCTTTTACCTGGAGTTTGTCCATCATGTGCGCCAAAAAGGCATTGACGTGCAGACCGGACAATTTCAGGCCATGATGGATGTCAGCCTGGTCAATGACGGCCCGGTAACCCTGACGGTGGAAAGCAAAACCGGATCATGAAACTCAAAAACACTGCATGCGCACGCCCAATGTCTTTGAGGTCATGGATCTGCTGGATCCTGGTTTTGCTGCTGCCCGCAGCAGCCGCGGCCGGGACCTGGCAGGACGTGGATCAGATGATCGGCCCGAATGATTCAGCGGCTGTATTCGCCCCGGACTTCCGGGTCCTGTATGCCAAAAATGCCGACCGGATGCAAATCCCGGCATCCACGCTCAAGGTGCTCACCGCCCTGTGCGCCATGAAACGCCTTGGCCCTGATTTTCGATTTAAAACGCGATTTTATCTCAATGACAAAAACGACCTGATCATCAAAGGATTTGGCGATCCTTTGCTGATCAGCGAACAGGTGGCAGAAATCGCCAAAATTCTGACCGACCGGATTGCGCGGGTGCGGCATCTGATTCTGGATGACACGTGGGCGGATGCCGGCATTGGAATTCCGGGCGCAAAAAAACGCTCTCTGCAGCCTTATGACGCGCCTGCAGGGGCATTGTGTGTGAACTTCAACACAGTGGCCGCAGAACGACGAAACAACACCTGGGTCAGCGCAGAACCCCAGACCCCGCTTCTGCCCCTTGCCAAAAAGCGGCTGAGCCAAATCCAGCCCAAATCCGGCCGAATTCTTTTGTCTTCGGCCAACCAGGACAACCTCATCTACGCCGGTCAGTTGTTTGCCCATTTTCTTGCCAAAAACGGCCTTGGGCCGACCGGGAAAATCCGCATGGAAGAGGCGGTGCCGGACTGTCACCGGCTTATATACCAACACAGGTCGCCTTTTTCCCTCACCGAAGTCATCTCCCGAATCATGACCTATTCCAACAATTTTATGACCAACCAGTTGGTGCTGGCCCTGGGCGCAGATGCTTCAGGCCCGCCGGCCACGCTGGAAAAGGGTGTGGCCGTGATGAATCATTATGCCGAAAATCAGCTCGGCATCTCCCCGGAAATTGTTGAAGGCTCCGGCCTTTCCCGGAAAAACCGCATAAGTGCGCACATGTTCGGCCCGGTGCTGCACGGATTTGCCCCCTATTATGACCTGCTCACGGAAAAACACGGCATTTTTTATAAAACCGGAACATTAACCGGTATTCAGACCCGGGTCGGCTTTGTTTCCCACCAAGGGCAGTTATACGGCTTTGCCGTGCTGATCAATACGCCGGGCAAGGCCGCAGACCCTGTAACAAAAGCCATCGCCGCCAAGATCCGCAAAAAGAAATAACCCCGGGCCCGGATGCTGAGCCGCTTGGTGACAAAGTGACGGGGTTTTGAGAAAAAGCCGCTAGAGAAGGGAAGGTTCCTGGCCGCTTGTAATGCAGGCATAGGCGTTGTGGTTGTGAATGGACTCGTAGTTCTCCACCCCCACGGCAAACCAGGTAATGTTTTTGTCCGCCTTTAACTCCAGGGCAATGTCGCGGACAATGTCTTCCACAAACTTGGGGTTGGAAAAGCCTTTTTCAGTGACATATTTTTCATCCGAGCGTTTGAGCACCGAATACACGTCACAGGAGGCGGTGCGCTCCACAAGCGCAACCATGTCCTCAATCCAGATGAATTTTTTAAACCGGGTGCTCAGATATACCTTACCCCGCTGGTTGTGTGCGCCGTAGTCACTGATTTCCTTGGAACAAGGACAGACCGAGGAGATGGGGACCACGACCTCTGAAACCAAATCCACGCTGGATTTGGAATTCACCGAACCAATAAAACGGCAGGTATAGTCCATGAGTCCGGGCGATGCAGTGACCGGGGCCTGCTTTTCAATGAAAAACGGGAAAGTGACCTCGATGTGGGCGGATTCCGCGTTGAGATGGGCCTTCATCTGGTTGAGGATATCCGAGAAAGTTTTTAAGGAAAGCTTGGGCCGGAACAGATGAAGCAGTTCCACAAACCGGCTCATGTGCGTGCCCTTGCATTCGTGGGGCAGATCCACGTACATATTGATGGACGCAACGGTGTGCTGATGGCCGTTGTTTCGGTCCAGCACGGTCACGGGATAACGCAGGCCCTTGATGCCGACCTTGTTGATGGCAATGTTGCGGTAGTCGCGCTCGTTCTGAACGTCCTTCATGGTCCGTTCAATATTGAGCCGCCGCAGTTCTGCCTCTGTCTCGTCGCCGATCATTTTTGTCAAACCGTTGTCCCTGTTTTCTCCGGTGGTCCGGGCATCAGCGAAGCCGGCCTGCCGGTTTGAGCATATAATCCATGTTGATGTGCCCCAAAGATCTGAACATGTTGTTTTTGATCTTTTTTTTGCCGCGGGTCAGACTAGCCACGATCTCCTTGATTTCCCGTCGTTTCGAACGATCCCCTGACGGACACGGATTGACAAACTCCGGAAAATCCATGGCTGCCGCAAACCGCCGAAGCCGGTCTTCATCCACGTAAGCCAGGGGGCGGATGATGGTGAATTTGCCCTCAAACATCTGCTGGGCCGGCCGCATGGTGCTCATGACCCCTGTATAACACATGTTAATAAAAAATGTCTCCAGGATATCGTCCTTGTGATGCCCCAGGGCAATTTTGCTGCACCCGGTTTCCTCGGCCTTTTCAAAAATCCGCTGCCGCCGCCTGCGGGCGCACAAAAAACACGGGTTTTCCAGATTTTCATCGCTGTGGGCCACAATCCCGTGATCCGTGTATTCCACCAGCAGCTCCAGGTCAAGCTGCCTGCGGCACCACTGCTCCAGGTCTGAAGCAAAACCGCCGTCAAAGCCGGGATCCACATACAGGGGCACCAACTGGTAATCAATGGGAATGCGACGCAGCCGCTCTGCAAACATCCACAGCAGGCTCAGGCTGTCCTTGCCGCCCGATACACCCACCAGGATACGATCTCCGGCAGAGATCAAATCATAGTCGTGAATCACCCGACCCATGTCCCTGTTGACGGCTTTGTAGGAATAATCCGACATGTGCCCCAAAAAACCTGTCAGTCGGTTTCAGAACCCGTCTCCGGGGCCTCTTCCGGGCCGGATGGCGCCGGATTTTCAGGTTCAGTGCCGGCACCCGCGTTGACTTCCACGTCATCCGGGATAAAGGTTTCTTCGGCATGTTCGGTAACAAATACTTTTCCGGCCGCGATTTCCCGCAGGGCCGCCACGATATCTCCGTTGCTCGGCGCCTTGATCAGACGATCGGTGCCTTCCCGAAGCTGCCGGACGCGCTTTGCTGCCGTGTGCACCAGCAGAAAGCGGTTCGGGATGCGCTTCAGACAATCTTCCACAGTGACCCTTGCCATGGTGCAATCCTTTCTTATTTAAACAATATCCACAAGTTCGTAGTTTCTGCGTCCGCCCGGAGCATCAATGACAAGTTCGTCTCCGAGCTTTCTGCCGATAATGGCTTTTCCCAGAGGGGATTCAACCGAGATGCGCCCCTCCTTGATATTGGATTCCTCCGGACCCACCAGCTGGTAGCTGACCTCGTCGCCGGTATCAATGTTTTCCAGCACAACCGTGCAGCCAAACACGGCCTTGTCCTTTGGCAGGGTGTCGGGATCGATCACCTCGGCATTGGCCAGCTTGTATTCCAGCTCGTTGATCCGGGCGTCGAGAAAACTCTGGCGCTCCTTTGCCGCGGAAAACTCGGCATTCTCCGATAAATCCCCGTGGGCCCGGGCCTCCTCGATTGCGCGGATGTTGCCGGGCCGTTCAACTTTGCGAAGCTGGTGAAGCTCTTTTTTTAAGGATTCAAACCCTTGTCTGGTGATCGGTACCTGTCTCACAATCCTTCCCCTGTTATCCGGTTTTAATATAATCGGCCACCAGGCTGCCCACCTCTGCGGTGGTGTAACCCATTTTCCCGGCAGCCACATCCTTGAGATCGTCTTTGAGCACTTTTTTCACGGCTTCTTCCACATCTGCTGCCGCTTTTTCCTCTCCCAGGGCTTCGAGCAGCAGCTGGGCCGAACTGATGGCTGCCAGCGGGTTGATAATCTGCTTGCCGGCGTACCTGGGCGCGGACCCGCCAATGGGCTCAAACATGGAAACGCCTTCGGGATTGAGATTGCCGCCTGCGGCAATGCCCATGCCCCCCTGAATCATGGCGCCAAGGTCGGTGATGATGTCGCCGAACATGTTGTCTGTGACAATAACATCAAACCATTCGGGATTTTTGACCATCCACATGCACGTGGCATCCACGTGGGCGTAATCGGTTTCAATATCCGGGTATTCTTTGGCCACTTCGTAAAAAGCGCGCTCCCACAGATCAAATGCATAGGTGAGCACGTTGGTTTTACCGCACAGGGTGACTTTTTTCTTTTGATTGCGCTTCCGGCAGTATTCAAAGGCAAAGCGGATGCAGCGCTCAACGCCTTTGCGCGTGTTAATCGATTCCTGAACCGCCACCTCGTCCGGGGTGCCCCGCTTCAAAATCCCCCCGGCGCCGGCATACAAGCCCTCGCTGTTTTCCCGGATGACCACGAAATCAATATCCGCAGGGCCTTTGTCCTTCAACGGTGTGCTCACCCCTTCATAGAGCTTTACCGGCCGAAGATTGATGTACTGGTCAAGTTCAAAGCGAAGCTGCAGCAGCAGGCCTTTTTCCAGGACCCCGGGTTTGACATCCGGATGGCCGATGGCGCCCAAAAAAATGCCGTCCCGGGTACGAAGTTCGTCAATGACATTTTCCGGCAGGATTTCGCCGGTTTTCATATAATGCTCCCCGCCCAGGGGATAATGTTTGAATTGAAACGAAAATCCGTGTTTCTGTGCCGCCCGCTCAAGCACTTTCAGTCCTTCGTCCACCACTTCCGGTCCGGTTCCGTCGCCGGGTATCACGGCGATGTTATAGGATTTTCCCATTGATGTCCTCTTTTTGTCTTGCAGTTACGCGGTTGCAGGTTGTTTTTTCCGGATGCGCTGCGCTGTGTTGTCTAATGCGTTATTGCATATATCCCATGATGGACTGGCCCGCCTTGACCTTGTCGCCCACGCGGACCGCCGGTTCAGTATTTTCCGGCAGATACAGATCCACCCGGGAGCCAAAGCAGATCATGCCGAAACGCTGACCTGCGGTCATATTCTGATTTTGCGCCACAGTGCAGATAATTCTGCGCGCCACCAGGCCGGCGACCTGAACCACTGCGATTTCATGTCCGGTTTTCGTGCGCACAATCACGGCGTTGTGCTCGTTTAGCCGCCAGGCCCGGTCCTTGTCAGCCGGGTAAAACCGCCCGGGCGCATAACGGATGGCCGCCACCGTGCCGTCAAGCGGAATCCTGTTGACGTGCACGTTGAATACGTTCATGAAAACCCCGATGTTCAAGCAACGGCCCGTGCCAAAGGGATTGGATTCAAGGGGGCGCACGCACACCACTTTTCCGTCAGCCGCGGATATCACCGCATTTTCCGCCTCAGGGGTGGCCCGATCCGGGTCCCGAAAAAACCAGCAGAAAAAAAACGTCACAGCAAGGCCCGCCAGGGCCAGTCCTGCAATTTCCAGAAGCGCGAAAATCAGCGTGGCAAAACCGGCCGCAAAAATCAGCGGGTAGCCGGGTGCGGCAATAGCAAAGGCCGACCGGCTCTGCGGGTCGGCCCATCGAAAACCCCCCATATCGATCCTCTTTCTCAAGTCAACTGGTAGTAATTCAATTTGAATCCATTATTATATTTGGTGAAACAATGCCTGTCAATAAAAAGGCGCAGCAAATGCCTGCCCGACAAGCGATTTGCAGCCCACGGGGCACAAAACCAATCTTTATTTCCCCCGAAATTTCTGTTTTCGCTCTGCATCGGACTGGCGGATATAGTGCGGGACAACCCCTGCAGCATCACTGACCGCACCAGAACGAAGCATTTCACCCGCCATTTCCGCAACCACGGCCGCACGGATCCGGTTCTGAACGCCCGGGGCCAGTCGCGCCCTGCCGGAAAGGCGGCTGATGATGTGCTCGTTGTAAAGCACGGCGCCCGAACCGGAAAACCAGCAGGACTGCCGGCCCAGGGCCGAAATTTCATCGATCACCATGTCGGGACCGGCCACCTGCGCTGGCATAATTTCCTCCAGCCGTCCCTGTTCCAGACAAAAAACCTGGGCATAAACCTGATTTTTCCTGGCATCGAGCATGGGGCAAAACAATCCGGAAACACCCAGATAAGGCCATGCCAGGGCCTCCAAACACGATACCGGACAGACCGGGCGGCCATATGCCATGGCAAAGCCCTTGACCGTGGCCATGCCAATGCGAAGGCCGGTAAAACTGCCCGGCCCGCTTGTCACAGCCAAGGCGTCGAGCTCTGAGATCTTCTGTCCCGAAAGCGCCAGCACGGCGTCAATCAGCCGCATCAGGTGCCGGGCATGGGTCTGGTCCAAATCCGCCCCGAATTCAGCCGTGATTTTCCCCTCTTGCATCAGGGCCACGCTGCAGGTGCGTGTTGCGCTGTCTACGGCCAGCAGGTTCATTGTCTGTTTGTCCCGGCTAGCCGGCGGCATTGGCCGGTTTTTTGGCCGGCTTTTTTGTTGATCGCGCCGGGGTTTTCTTTTTTTTGGCCGCAGCAGCGGATTTTTTGGCCAGATCCTTTCCGATGGCCACCTCTATGGCCTGATCCAGGGTGCTGACCGGGATAAACTGGATCTTACGGCGCACGTTTTTGGGAATCTCGGAAAGCTCAGGCTTGTTTTTCTCCGGGATGATGATGGTGTTGATGCCAAATCGCAGGGCGCCAATGGCTTTTTCCCGCAGGCCGCCGATAGGCAGCACACGTCCGCGAAGGGAAATCTCACCGGTCATGGCCACGCACTTATCCACCGGCTGCCCGGTAAGGGCCGAAATCAGGGCCGTTGCCATGGCAATGCCCGCAGACGGCCCGTCCTTTGGGATGGCCCCGGCCGGCACATGGATATGGATGTCAATGGACTCAAACACGTTTTTCTCAAGGCCCAGCTCCTTTTGGTGGGCCCGGGCATAGCTGACCGCGGCCCGGGCTGATTCCTGCATCACCTCTCCGAGCTGGCCGGTGATAATCAGCTCTCCCTTGCCTTCAAGCAGGGAGACTTCAACGTAAAGCACCTCCCCGCCCACCTGGGTCCAGGCCAGACCCGTGGCCAGACCCACCTGGGTTTCGTCCTGATCCAGCTCGGGAATGTAGCGCGGCGGGCCCAGATAGGTATTCAAACTGCCACGGGTGATGCGAAACGGGCCTTTTTTGCCCTCTGCCATTTTCCGGGCGACTTTTCTGCATAAGGCCCCGAGTTCCCGCTCCAGGTTACGCAGGCCGGCCTCGGAGGTGTATTCGGTGATCAGGCGCGCCAGGGCCGAGTTGCTGACGGAAAGGTCTTTGGACTTAAGCCCGTTGTCTGACAGCTGCCTGGGCAGCAAATACCTTCTGGCAATCACCTGCTTTTCTTCCTCGGTGTAGCCGGCCAACTGAATGACCTCCATGCGGTCGAGCAGGGCCGAGGGGATGGTATCGGTCATGTTGGCCGTGAGAATAAACAGCACCCTGGACAGATCAAAGGGCATGTTCACGAAATGATCGCTGAAATTGGTGTTCTGTTCCGGGTCAAGGGCCTCGAGCAGGGCAGAGGACGGATCGCCCCGGAAATCCATGCCGATCTTGTCAATTTCATCCATCATGAAAACCGGATTGTTGCTGTTGCAGTGCTTCAGTCCCTGGAGAATCCGGCCCGGCATGGCGCCGATATAAGTGCGGCGGTGCCCCCGGATTTCGGCCTCGTCTCTGATACCGCCAAGAGACATGCGGAAAAAATTTCGGTTCATGGCATCGGCAATGGACTGGCCAAGCGAGGTTTTGCCCACGCCGGGCGGGCCCACAAAGCACAGAATCTGTCCTTTTTTGTTGGGATTGAGCTTGCGCACGCTCAGATATTCCAGAATCCGGTCCTTGACCCGGTCAAGCCCATAGTGATTTTTGTCCAGCACGCTTTTTGCCTTGGGAATGTCGATGACATCCTTTGTGGAGCGGCTCCAGGGCAGATCCACCAGCCAGTCCAGATAGGTGCGGACAATGGTGGCCTCCGAGGAATCCGGATGCATCTGTTCCAGGCGTTTGAGCTGCTTTTCAGCTTCCTTGGCCGCTTCCTTGGGCATTTTGGCCTTTTTGATGCGTTTGCGGTATTCCTCGACTTCAGCGGAGCGCTCATCCTGCTCACCCAGTTCCTTATGAATGGCCCGGACCTGCTCGCGCAAAAAATAATCCCGCTGGTTTTTCGATATTTCATCCCGCACATGGGACTGGATCTTGGCCTGAACCGTGGAAAGCTCCACTTCCTTGGCCAGATAGTTGTTGACCTGCTTGAGGCGTTCCACGGGATCTTCGGTTTCCAGCAGACCCTGGGCCTCCTCGGTTTTGAGCTTGAGATTGGAGGAAACCAGGTCAGCGAGTTTTCCGGGATTTTCAATCTCATCAAGCAGCATACTGATCTCACCGGTATACTCGCCGCGGATGTTTAAGATCTTTTCACAGTTTTCCCGGACATTTCGCATCAAAGCCTGATGCTCCACATCGGATATATCCGCTGAATCATCCGGGAGCAGATCAAATGACACCTCGTAAAACTGCTTTTTACTGGCAAACCGCTTGACCCGGCCCTTTTCCAGGCCGTGGATCAGCACCTTGAAGTGCCCGTCGGGCAGCTTAATCATGCGCAGAATCCGGCAAACCGTTCCCACTCGGTAAATATCTTTGGATTTCGGATCCTCGGCCATGGGATCTTTTTGTGCAGCCAGAAAAAGCAGCCGCTCCTTTTTCATGGCCGCCTCCACTGCGCGCAGGGATTTTTCCCGACCAATATAAAGGGGCAGAACCATGTCCGTGAAAATCACCATGTCCCGCACGGGCAGCAGGGGAAGGCGATCCGGAATTTCAACCTCCCGTTCATCGCTTTCATCTATGAGTCGAATCAGATCGTCCTTATCACTTTCGGCCATTGTTACTCCTGAAAAATTCAAATATTTAAGTTCTTGTCGTTCTGACCGCCGTTTATGGGCTGGGCTACGAATAAATCAAACCATGGTCCGGAGTCAATAGCCATGTGACGGCAAAAAACGATTTTGCATCCCCGGGAGATATGATAGTTGGGGTTTTACGGTCTTAATATGTCAAAATTTTAAAATACGGGACTGGGGAATAAATCCATTTTATTTTTTCGCCTGTATGTATGATTCATTATTTAACAGGGTTGCGGACATGTCAAATCTGATTTTCTGGTTTCTGGTATTTTGCACCGGTCTTTGCATGGGAAGTTTCTTAAATGTCTGCGTCAGCCGGCTCCCCCAGGGGCTGTCCATTGTTCGGCCGGGCTCCCGGTGCCCGGACTGTTCAACGGCCATTGCCTTTTATGACAACATCCCGGTTATCAGCTGGCTGCTGCTGAGAGGCCGCTGCAGAGCCTGCGGCCGGAGCATTTCAGTACGCTATCCCATAGTGGAGCTTGCCGCCGGGGTCATGGCTGTGCTTGTGGCTGTCCAGTACGGCCCTGCTCTGCCGGCCCTGATTTATTTTTTACTGATCTGTGCACTGATTGCCATTTCCCTTATCGATCTGGATCATCGCATCATCCCGGACATGATCAGCCTGCCCGGGATTGCAGCCGGGTTTCTGGCCTCGTTTCTGCTCCCTGAACTTTCCTGGCTTGACTCATTGCTCGGCATACTGGTTGGCGGCGGCCTTCTCTATGCTGTAGCCCTGGGTTATTACCTGTTTGCCGGCAAGGAAGGCATGGGCGGCGGCGATATCAAGCTTTTGGCCATGCTTGGGGCCTTTATCGGCTGGAAAGGCGTTTTTTTCACCATTTTTGTGGCATCACTGATCGGAACCATCACCGGTATTGTCATGATACTGACTGCGGGCAAAAATCTCAAGTTTGCCGTGCCTTTCGGGCCGTTTCTGTCACTGGGCGCGGTGGTTTACCTCTTTTTCGGGCAGAGCCTGATTCAATGGTACTTTTTTGGCCCCCGGCCCTGGTAACCTCCCGGCAAACCCCCATGAATTTGGATAAGTCTTTAAATCATGCTTGACACGGCTGTTTTGCCCCAGTATTGTTATCGGAAATCAAGATCGCAAACAGTGATTCAGAAGCCATTATATTTTTAAATTTTATATGACTGCTGACCCGTGTTTGGCCTCAATTGGCGCAATAAATCATCGCCTTTAATCGTTTCTGCCGCATCTGGCAAGGCAGACGAACCCCTGAATATCAACCACCCCAAAAGCAATGAAAGGAGTCGTGCAGTGAACAAGGCCGATTTAGTAAACGAAGTGGCAAAAGTCGTCAGCACAAAAAAAGAGGCGCAGGCAGCAGTCGATTGTGTGATCCAGACCATCACCGATGCCATGTCAAAAGGAGACAGCGTAACTCTGGTCGGATTCGGTACATTCAAACCCGTCAAGCGCGAAGCCCGCACCGGAAGAAACCCGCAAACCGGTGCAGCCATCAATATCAAGGCGCGCAAGGTCCCCAAGTTCACCCCGGGAAAAGGCCTGAAAGAAGCCCTCAATTAATTGTGCAGAATCCCCCGGTATTATGCCGGACGGCCTTTGGTCAGACCAATGAGCAGGTATCCGCTTTTAAAAAAGACGACACGCAGTCACATCGAATCTGCGTGTCGTCTTTTTTTATGTTGGCGCTTGTCAGCCAGGTGCTGTATCTAGCAGGTTCCCCCGCCGCAGCTCGAGCATCCCTGTCCCAGCTCAATGCTTGAGCTGATGGCAAACCCAAACCCGGTAAAATCGATTTTAATGGGCTGGGCTTCCGCCAGGAAATCCTTGTTTGCAATGAACTGAAAATTATTCACGTCAAAAACTTCATCGGTTTCGTTTGGTTCATCCAGAACCATGGCCAGAGACGGCCCCCCTCACCCGCCGGGGTTGAGCAGGACCCGTATGGGCTTGGGGTCCTTGTCTTTGAAAAACTCCGAAATCTTCTCGTATGCTGCATCCGTTACTTCAAGCATGTTTATTCCTCCAAGGTTCATATTTTGAGTATACAAATTAAAAGTTTAAAAAACTAGCCGCAAATATCGTCATTGTCAATAAAAATTTTATTTTGACTTGCTTTTGCGGATCTGTTATTGCACCGGACACCGTGAAAATACGGCAGATTGTTTTTTACCCGGCTGCCCTTTTCCGGCGCTGCAAATACACAATAACCACGATTGAATAAAAAGAAAGGATAAAAGCATGGAACAAACCCTGTCCATTATCAAGCCCGACGGCGTCAGCCAGGGACTGATCGGCGAAGTCATAAAGCGTTTTGAGGCAAACGGCATCCGGATTGCAGCCATGAAAATGCTGCAGATGACAAAAAAACAGGCCCAGGGCTTTTATGCCGTCCACAAGGAGCGGCCGTTTTTTGAAAGCCTGACCGATTTCATGACCTCGGGCCCTGTCGTAGCCATGGTGCTTGAAGGCGAAAATGTGATTGAAAAAAACCGTACCCTCATGGGCGCAACCAACTTCAAAGAAGCAGAAGAAGGCACCATCCGCCGGGATTTTGCCACGGATATTGAAAAAAACGTGGTGCACGGATCGGATTCACCCGAAACCGCGGCCTTTGAAATCAGCTATTTTTTCAATCAGTTTGAGATTATAAAATAAAGGTTCAACAGGGGGCGGATATAAAATTTTCGCCCAAAGTCTGATTTCAAATGGCGCCGTAAAAGTTCAAGATCAAGGCTTGCGCAATTTCGAAGAATGCAGCGTAGTTAGCCGTACGTGAAATTCTGAAAAATTGCGCGTAACGCAGATATTGGACTTTTACGGCGCCATCACTTTTTTACTCTTTGCTTTTTAACACCGACAGAAACGCGCTTTGCGGGATCATCACCTCCCCGGCCATCTTCATCCGCTTTTTTCCCTTTTTCTGCTTTTCCAGCAACTTGCGTTTCCGGGTAATATCACCGCCGTAGCACTTGGCGGTGACGTCCTTGCGATAGGCATTAATGGTTTCCCGGGCAATGACCTTGCCGCCGATGGCCCCCTGGATGGCGACTTTAAACATGTGCCGGGGAATTTCCTCCTTTAGCTTCTCGCAGGTCTGCCGGGCCCGAAACGGGGCCTTGTCTTTGTGCACCAGCTGGGACAAGGCATCCACGCGTTCGCTGTTGATCAAAATATCCACGCGCACGATATCAGACTGCCGGTAATCGAGCATGTCATAATCAAATGAGCCATATCCCTGAGTGACGGTTTTGAGCCGGTCGTAAAAATCATAAACCACCTCGGCCAGAGGCATTTCAAACACCATTTCCATGCGGTTGCTGCCAAAGTACTGGTAATTGGTGTTAATTCCACGCCGCTCCAGGCACAGCTGCATGATCTGGCCCATGTAGGTGTCTGGTGTGAAAATCGAGGCCCGGATGTAGGGCTCCCGGATATAGGCGATATTGACCGGGTCGGGATAAAGGGCCGGGTTTTCAATTGTCATCATGGTACCGTCGTTTAGTCCGATTTCGTACTGCACCGAGGGTGCGGTGATGATCAGGGAAAGATCGTATTCCCGCTCCAGGCGGGCCTGGACGATCTCCAGATGCAGCAACCCCAGAAAACCGCACCTGAATCCGAAGCCCAGCGCCGCTGACGTGTCCTTTTCATACACAAGCGAGGCATCGTTTAATTTCAGCTTGTCCATGGCCGCAGCCAAATCCGGATACTCGTCTGTGTCCACCGGGTAAATGGATGAAAACACCACGGGCTTGGGCTCCTTAAAGCCCGGCAGCGCCTTTTCGCACGGGCGCTTTTTTACGGTAATGGTATCTCCGGTGCGCGTGTCGCTCACCGTCTTGATCCCGGCAATGATATAGCCCACCCGGCCTGCGGTGATAGACTTCTGGGGTACCCGCTTGATCTGAAAAACCCCTGTTTCCTCCACCGTGTATTCCGCCTGGTTGGACATGAACATGATCCGGTCGCCTGGCCGCAGGGTCCCGTCGATCATCCGGAAATGCACCACCGTTCCCCTGAACGGATCATAATGGGAATCAAAGATCAGGGCCTTGACAGGCGCGTCCGGATTTCCCTGGGGCGGGGGCAGCTTGGTGACAATGGCTTCCAGGATCTCTTCAGTGCCGATCCAGTCCTTGGCCGAGGCCAGGATGGCCGTGTCCGGATCAAGGCCGAGTTCATCTGCAATCTGGAGCTTTACCTTTTCAATGTCAGCCGAGGGCAGATCAATTTTGTTGATCACCGGGATGATCTCCAGGTCATGCTCCAGGGCCAGGTAAAGATTGGCAATGGTCTGGGCCTGAACTCCCTGGCTGGCATCAACCAGCAGCAGCGCGCCCTCGCAAGAGGCCAGGGCCCGGGAGACCTCATAGGAAAAATCCACATGGCCCGGGGTGTCAATGAGATTGAGATAATAAAGATGGCCGTCTTTTGCGGTATACGGAAGACAAATGGTCTGGCTTTTGATGGTAATGCCCCGCTCCCGCTCCAAATCCATGCTGTCTAGCATTTGGTCCTTGAAATCCCTTTCAGCCACAATGTCGGTGGACTGGATCAGGCGGTCGGAAAGGGTTGATTTTCCGTGGTCAATATGGGCGATAATACTGAAGTTGCGAATGTTTTTCATATAATTCCAATTGGATAAACCGGTTTGAACTCCCCGGGAAAAAACCCGGAGAAAAATGTGTTCTCCTATCAATTCAAAACAGGCCTGTCAAGGCAGACCCGTTTTACCAGGGCTGCTCAATCTTAACGGTCAGATACAAATCCCCCTTGTTTCCGGAATCGTCATCCCGGCCCAGGCCTTTTAAGCGCAGCACTTTTCCGTCCCGGGTACCGGGCGGAATTTTGAGCCGGTACATGCGGTTGTGAAACCCCCAGGGAACGTTGATCCTTTTCGTGGCCCCGGCAGCGGCTTCATACGGGGTGATGCGAAGGGTCTCATGAACATCCGGCTCACTGCCCCCGCCACGGGGCCGGATGACCTGGAGGTGATCACTTTTTTTCCGCCGGATGCTGCTCCGGTGATACCCGTTTTCCCCGCGGTTGTCCGGCAGCAGGGGAAACAGCTTTAAAGCCGCCATGCCGCAGACAAATCCGCCGATATGCGCCCACCAGGCAATGCCCGCCTGCTGGGCCTGGGCGCCGGCGGCATTGAGCAACTGCATCAGAAACCACAGCCCCAAAAAGAAAAAAGCCGGTATCTCCACAAAAAACGGAATAAACAAAATCGGAATCAGGGTCAGGATCCGGGAATGGGGATAGAGCAAAAAATAGGCGCCCATAACCCCGGCAATCGCACCGCTGGCCCCGATAACCGGCGTTGTGGACTGGGCGTTTAAGGCAAAATGGAACAACCCGGAAACAAGGCCGCAGCCCACGTAAAAAATCAGAAAATAAAACGACCCGAGCCGGTCCTCCACGTTGTCGCCGAAAATATAAAGGCTCCACATGTTAAACAGCAGATGCAGAAACCCGCCGTGGAGAAACATAAAGGAAAACAGGGAAAACACCTGTTGAAACGGCGTGAAATAGGCGGATATCTCCCCTGAGGTATAACGTGCCGGCACCAGGCCGTAGGTGACGATAAACTGCTGGAGTTCCCGGGGTCCGTAACTGATCTGGGACAAAAAAACCAGGACATTGACGGCAATGAGCACATGGGTGACCAGGGGATAATACCTGGCCGGTATGGTATCTCTCAATGGAATCATTTATGCCGGCCTTGCCCGGGCTTGTGTCCCGGAAAAAAAATCGGTCAGTCATGGCCCGGATGGGCCACGGTCATGCTCAGATCCACGAACCGGGCGGCATGCGTCAGCGCCCCCATGGAAACAATGTTTACGCCAAGCTCTGCCAGGCGGGCAATGCGTCCGGCATCCACCCGGCCGGAAACCTCGATTTCAGCCCCATTGCCGATTTGTGCCGCAGCTTCTGAGATAGCGGCATCATCCATGTTGTCGAGCATGATCACATCCACCCCGGCGTCCATGGCCTCTTTAACCTGGGCCAGGGTTTCGGTTTCCACCTCTATTCGCACAAGATGCGAAATCCGCCTGCGGACCGTGTTGACTGCGGAGGTGATGCTGCCGCAGGCCGCAATATGATTGTCTTTAATCAGCACCCCGTCATAGAGTCCCATACGGTGATTAAAGGCCCCGCCCACGCGAACGGCATATTTCTCCAGTACCCGCCAGCCGGGTACTGTTTTGCGGGTATCCGTAAGCCGGATGGGTGAGGAGCCCAGAGCATCCACGTGCCTGCGCACGTGAGTAGCAATCCCGCAAAGGCGCTGGAGAAAATTTAAGGCAATGCGCTCGCCAATCAGAAGGGTGTCCAAACGGCCGGTCATTTCGGCCACCACTGTTTCCGGACAATCAATGAAATCCCCGTCTTCAGCCTTTGTCTGAAATGCGCCAAGACTTCCCACGCGTTCATAGATCCGGGGCACGAGGCTGAGCCCGGCAATGACCATGGGCTCTTTGGCCGTAATCCAGGCCCTGCCCTGCCGGCCTGAGATGCCCAGGGCACTGGTGGTGATATCGCCGTGGCCGATATCTTCTTCCACGGCCAGGTCGATTAACCGGCTGACCGGCGGAGAAAAGAAAATTTCATGGCCCCGGGTCATGTCTGCACCGATTCGATTTGTTGGATTTTTTCCCGGTTGACTTCCAGCTTTCCGATTTTTTCGGTTGCATCCGCGTGCTGCTGTCTGACCTGCTCCACCACATCAGCCGGTGCCTTGGACAAAAATCCCTGGTTGTTTAATTTTTTTTCCAGGCCCTGGATTTCCTTTTCCAGCTTGGAGATTTCCTTGTCAAGCCGCGCCAGTTCCTTTGCAAAATCAATCACCCCTTCCAGGTAAACCGATACAGCGGCGCAGCTGGCAATGGCCGTAGCTGTTCCCCTGGGTTTTTCCCCTGCAGGAGCGATTTCCAGATCTGCAATCCGCGCCAGGGTGACAATCATGTTCTTATGGCTTTCCAGGTTGGTGCGCACATCGGCATCCTCTGCCTGAACAAGCACGGACAGGGATGCAGACGGGGAAATGTTCATCTCCCCGCGAATGTTTCGCACTGCGGTGATGACTTCCATGATCTGCTCCATGCCGGTTTCTGATGTTGCATCGGCATTGATCTCCGGCAATTTTGAATCACGGCCCGGAAACGGCGCGCGCATGATGGAATCGGAAGTGCCGGGCAGACGGTGCCAGATTTCTTCTGTGACAAAGGGAACAAAGGGGTGCAGCAGAATCAGCACATCATGGAGCACCCGCCACAAAACAGCCCGGGTCGCATTTTGGGATTTTTCGTCGATTTTTCCATAAAGCGCGGGTTTGGCCGCTTCCAGGTACCAGTCGCAGAACTCGTGCCACACAAACCGGTACAACCCGTTTGCCCCTTCATTGAAATAATAACTGTCCAGAGAGTCGGAGACCAGCTTTGTGGTGCATTTGAGCCGGGAAAGAATCCAGCGGTCTGCCAGGGACAGATCGGATTCCGCAAATTCCGGGTGCTCGGCTTCCAGGTGCATCAGGGAAAACCGGGCCGCATTCCACAGCTTGTTGATAAAATGCCGGTAGCCCTCGATGCGCTTTTCAGACAACTTGATATCTCTTCCCTGGGCGGCAAAGGCGGCCAGGGTAAAGCGCAGGGCATCTGTTCCGTAGTTTTCAATCACACTGATGGGATCAATGACATTGCCAGAGGACTTGCTCATTTTCTTTCCATCAGCATCGCGCACCAGGGCATGGACATAGACATCGTAAAACGGCACCTGCGCCATGAAGTGAATGCCCATCATCATCATCCGGGCCACCCAGAAAAACAGGATGTCAAACCCGGTGACCAGCACAGAGGTGGGATAGAATCTTTCCAGCAAAGGCGTTTTTTCCGGCCAGCCCATGGTGGAAAAGGGCCAGAGTGCAGAGGAAAACCAGGTGTCTAACACGTCCGGGTCCTGGACCAGGGCGATAGAGCCGCAATGCGGGCATGCCTCGGGCGCTTTGGTGGCCACGATCAATTTTTCACAATCCGAGCATGTCCAGGCCGGAATCTGATGGCCCCACCAGATCTGGCGGGAAATGCACCAGTCCCGGATGTTTTCCATCCACACAAAATAGTCGTTTTTCCATTTTTCCGGCACTATGCGCGTCTGTTCCTGGCGAACCGCATCCACTGCGATTTCGGCCAAAGGGCGGGTTTTGACAAACCACTGCCTGGACAAATTGGGTTCCACCACTGTGGCGCATCTGTAGCAGTGGCCCACACTGTGCTCGTAGTCTTCAACTTTCACCAGAAGTCCCTGCTCCTGCAGGGCACTGACAACAGCCTCGCGGCACGCAAACCGGTCCATGCCCGCAAAGTCCCCGGCAGCCTCGCTCATGATGCCGTTGTCATCAATGACCTTCACAGATTCCAGGCCGTGTTTTTCTCCCACAACAAAGTCGTTGGGGTCATGGGCGGGGGTGATTTTCAGCGCGCCGGTACCGAATTCCATATCCACGTACTCATCGCGGATAATCGGAATTTTGCGGCCGGTTAAGGGCAACATCACGTGATTTGATGAAATATCGGCATAGCGGGCATCGTCCGGGTGCACGGCCACGGCCGTATCCCCGAGCATGGTCTCCGGGCGGGTGGTGGCCACCACCGGGCCGCCCTCTTGGTTTTCATAAGGATACCGGATGTGGTAGAGATGTCCCTGAAGGGTTTCATGCTCCACCTCAATGTCGGCCAGGGCTGTATTGCAGCGGGGACACCAGTTAATGATGTAATTTCCCTGATAGATCAGGCCCTGCTCGTAGAGTTCCACAAAAACCTTGCGCACGGCCGCAGACAGGCCGTCATCCATGGTAAACCGCTCCCGGCTCCAGTCGCACGAGGCGCCCAGGGATTTCAACTGCCGGATAATGGCGCTGCCGTATTTCTGCCGCCACTGCCACACGGCCTGAATAAAGTCCTGCCTTCCCATCTGGTGGCGGTCAACCCCGTCTGCGGCCAACTGGCGTTCCACCACATTCTGGGTGGCAATGCCGGCATGGTCGGTGCCGGGCAGCCAGAGCACATTGTCTCCGCACAGCCGGCGATACCGGCACAAAATGTCCTGCAGGGTGGTGTTAAGGGCATGGCCCATGTGCAGCACGCCCGTTACATTGGGCGGCGGGATGACAATGGAGAAGGCTTCAGCGTCATTTGCCGGATTTTCATCGGCCTGAAACAGTCCGTTTTCCTCCCAGTACGCATACCAGCGCTTTTCCACTTCAGCGGGCTCATAGCCCTTGTTGATCTCTTTGCCAGACATTTGTTTTATTGCACTCCAATTCATAAAAAGATGGGGATTGAATCAATCCCCATCAGCAAAAGTTTTGTTTGCAGGCGCATCATCCGGGCCGGCTCCGGGCCCGGTTGATGCGGGTTACTCTTCTGTTTTGCAGGCCAGCAGGTATTGCTTGAGATGTTCAATATCCTCTGAGACTTTCTGCCAGATCACTTCCTTTAACACCCGGTCGATCATATCGCCGTAACGCTTCTCAATAACGCGCTCCAGCGCCTGCTCAAGCTGCTGCCCGGAAACCGCCGCCACCTCTTCGGTCAACTCAAGAATATCATCGCTGCCATTTTCAGTGCCACTGGCATTTTCATCGCCGTTTTCGGTCCCCTTGCCGTCAACGGCTTTTTCTTCCCCCTCTACATCCGCACCGGGCTCAATTTCCTCCACAAGCTCAATGATTTCATTTTCAGGCGAAACCAAACCAAAGTCAAACGCTGAATCCCGGGACAAATCCATTTGCCGGGAATCGCCGGACTCATCCCCGGTTGCCCCGGAAATGCCGTTTCTGGCTTCGTCAAGCAAGCCCTCGGTCATCTCCACAATGGCATCATCATCCTCAGAAGTGCCCACAACGATTTCAGAAAGCTCGATGATTTCTTTGTCCGGATCCTTCTGGCTGTCTTCGGTCATAATAATGGGCCTCCCTGGAAAATTCAGTGCCGAATATGTTTGATGGAATCGTAAAACGTCCTGAAATGAATATAATCGTCAACCAGTAAAGAAATAACTTATTGATTTTACTTAATACTTAATCACTTCAAACCTAACACTGCCTGTAAAAAAGACTTTTTACAGGCGCATCCAGTTTACTGTCTGTTGAAAATCCTGTTATAATCCTGTAAAATTATCTTAACCGCCTGATGTTGTCAAGAAATTTGAATCCTGCCGGAAAACCCGGCCGGCCTTGGTCCGATGGGCCCGAAATCGCAAACTTTATTCAATACAGCCATAACGCATGAGACGATTCTACATAAACCCGTCGGAACTGGAGCGCCCCGAGCCCTGCATTACCGGAAAAGAGGCCCGTCACCTGAAAACCGTGCTGCGCCTGTCAGCCGGAGACCGCATCCGGGTCACCAACGGAGCCGGCCGGATCTGCGATGCCCGCATCATTTCAATAGAAGAAAAGACCGTGCGGGTTGTGATCGAAAACCGGATTGAAGCCGGCAATGAATCGCCTCTGGACCTTATTGTGGCCCAGGGCTTTTTAAAAGACAAAAAAATGGATGAACTTGTGCGGCATCTCACCGAACTCGGGGTGACCCGGTGGATTCCCATGATGACCCGCAGAACCGTTGCCCGGCCGGATGCCCGCCGGATGAAAAAGCGCATGGAGCGGTGGCAGGCCATTTCCCTGGAGGCCATAAAGCAGTGCGGCCGAAGCATGGTGCCGGAGATTGCGCCGGTGATGGATTTTTCCGAAGTGCTGTCTTTGGGGGCAACCGTGGATGCCCGATTTTTTTTCTGGGAACAGGCCCGGGCTCCCCTGGCTGATACTGCGGAAAACAGCCCGGGTGCCATACTGCTGCTGCTGGGCCCCGAAGGCGGGTTTACGGAAAACGAAGCCGCGGATGCTGAAGCTTCCGGATTTTCGGCGGTTTCAATGGGATGCCGCATCCTTCGGGCTGAAACCGCCGCCATTTCCGCCTGCACCCTGGTCCAGTATGTTTTCGGGGATCTCCAAAAAAGTCCTTGACAGGTTTTACCACATTGCCTATACATTTTTTAAAAATTTACGCCGAGGTAGCTCAGTCGGTAGAGCAGGTGACTGAAAATCCCCGTGTCGGTGGTTCAAATCCGCCCCTCGGCACCAATAAAATCAATAAGTGAAGGCGGCCCCTAAAAAGGCCGCCTTTCTTATTTGTGATGGCGTCGTAAAAAGTCCGATATCTGCGTTACGCGCAATTTCTCAGAATTTCACGTACAGATAACTACGCTGCATTCTTCGAAATTGCGCAAGCCTTGATCTTGAACTTTTACGGCGCCATCTGAAAACTTACTTTTTACGAAACCATCAACCTTGAACTTTGAACGAAATTACTTAGAAGTCTTTTTTACAGGCAGTGTTCAATTTTAAGGGATTCAGTGTTCAGTAAACCCGTCAGGACGGATTTAATACAACACCTACCGGACAGTGATCCGAGCCGTAGATGTCATTGTCGATAAACGCGTCTGCAATCCGGCCGCTGTCAAACAGGTCTTTTGTAACGAAAAAGCAGTCGATACGCCACCCTGCGTTGTTTTGGCGGGCGTTGAACCGGTAGGTCCACCAGGAGTACTTCACCGTATCCGGGTAAAAGGCCCGGAAGGTATCCACATAACCCCTTTGCTCGATATGATCGAGCCAGTCGCGTTCAATGCGCAAAAAACCCGAGCGGTTGGCATTGGATTTCGGATTTTTCAGGTCAATTTCATTGTGGGCGGTGTTAAAATCACCAGCAACAATAACGCCTTTGCCCTGTTTGCGCAAATCATCGGCATGATCAAAAAACGCATCGTAGAAATCAAGCTTGTACTGCAGCCGCTCATCACTCATCTGGCCGTTGGGAAAATAGACATTGAAAAAGACAATGTCTCCCAAATCCATCTCTATGACGCGTCCTTCGTCGTCAAAGCGCGGCTCGCCGATGCCGTAGCGAACGTGTTCGGGGGTGATGCGGGTATAGGTGGCCACGCCGCTGTAGCCTTTTTTCACTGTTGCGTGGCTGAAATAGGCTTCGTAATCCCTGACCCTGTGCATGCTTTCTGTGAGCTGGTCCTGCTGGATCTTGGTTTCCTGGAGAGCCACGATGTCGGCATCGAGTTTGTCAATGGATTTCAGAAAATCCTTTTTCATGACCGCGCGAAGGCCGTTGACGTTCCAGGAAATCAGTTTTAAAGGGCTTTGCACCATGGCTGTCTCTCCTTATTCGGATACCGGCTGCAGATCAACGGATGGCAGAACAATTGCGCGGATACATATCACATCCGGGAGAGAGCAGACAATTGTTTTTCCTTAAAAAAACAATTCGAAACATTCACCATTGCAACTGGAAGGCAGGCCCGGAAAGTGACCCAAGCGCTGAGCCATGCCCTGTCTGCTTGACTTTCTGTCTTTCGATGCTAACATCAAAAAAATGAAATCACGATTTCCATTGCCGGTCAGAATTTTTATCTGGGTCTTTTTGGTTGCCGGATGTTTTTTGTCTGCATGCGATCAGGGAGATGGCGTCAAAAAAGTCAACCTGAACCAGCGCAGACAAATCCAGACGCCCACGGAGCTCGACTCGCTGACCTATGCATGCCTGCCGCAGTACTCCCACAGAGTGTCGTTTGCCAGGCATCACCTGATGGTGGAATATATTGCCGAAAAAACCGGCCTGCCCATCCGGCAGGTTTTTCCGGACACATTTAAAGAGCACATGGAAATGGTCAGAGATGAAAAAATCGACATCTCATTTTCCAATCCCCTGGTTTATACCCGGATTGCAGACCGTTATCAGGCTAGGGCGTTTGCCCGCATCGTGGAAAAAAACAAGTCCCCCACCTTCAGGGGCCAGATCATCTGCCGGGCAGACAACAAAGCCATTGAAAATCTCCAGGACTGCAAAGGCAAACGATGGATGGCCGTGGATCGGGCATCGGCTGCAGGCTACTTGTTCGTCCTGGATCATTTTATAAAAAACGGCATTTCCAAGTCCGATTTCCAAAACATATCCTTTGCCCCCGGGCCCGGCGGCAAGCAGGAAACCGTTGTCCAGGCCGTGTACCTGGGGCAGGCCGATGTCGGCTCCATTCGGGAAGGCACCCTTGAGCTGGTCAAGGACCGGGTGGATCTGACGGCCATCCGCATACTGGATCAAACCCGGCCATTTCCGAGCTGGGTGTATGCCGTAAGAAAAAATCTGGAATCTGAAATGGAGGACAAAATCAAACAGGCTTTGCTGGAATTAAACCCCGACAATGCCGATCACCGAAAAATTCTTCAAAAGGCGCATTTTGAGGCAGTTATTCCGGCGCAGGATGCCGACTTTGACGCCATCCGCAGGCTTCTGGAAAAAGTCGGAGAAAAACCATATGAGTAAACTGGCCATCTCCTTTCAGCGCCTGAAAATTAAAAGCAAACTGCTGTTGGGGCTGTCGGCTGTTGTCCTGTGTCTGGGCCTGATTCTGGGCATTATCGGCACTCATATTGCCTCCACTGAACTGATAAAGGAAAACAAGGAACGCGGCAAGGTGCTGGCCGCCAACCTGGCCTACAGATCTGATGAAGCCTTGCTGACACGGGATTTTCTGCGCCTCAAAAACCTGCTGGATGAATTAAAGAGTGCCAATTCAGATCTTGCATATGCGTTTATCCTGAATTCAGCCGGCCGGGTACTGGTGCATACCTTTGAGCAGGGGTTTCCGGTGGAGTTGTTCAATATCTACCCGGAAAACCGGCCAAACAACGATGTCACAAGCATGCTTCTGCTGACCAATGAGGGAAAGATTTACGATTTTGTCCAGCCCGTGGAAATCCAGCAGGAACCCATCGGAACGGTACGCATCGGCATACACAGACAGCGGCTGGAAGCCATGATCAACCGGCTGCGTCTCTGGATTTTCGGACTCACCGCTGCGGTCACCATTGGCGCCATAATACTGGTTCTGTGGTTTTCCTCAAAATTTACCAATCGCATCAAATGCCTCACGGAATCAGCCAATGAAGTCATCAAAGGCAATCTTGAGGTCCAGTCCGCCACAGAGCCCAGGCGCCAGTGCTGGCAAATCAACAAGTGCCAGGCATACTCCTGCCCCGCCTACGGCGATACCCGGCGAAGATGCTGGTATATAACAGGAACCCTTTGTCCTTCCTACCATTTGAAGCAGGATGCCCAGGGCGATTTAAACTGCCTGAACTGCCCGGTTTATCAGCAGAATGCAGGAGATGAGATCCAGGAACTGGCAGAAGCCTTTGATTACATGGCCATGACCCTGCAGGAGCGCATTGACCAGGCCCGCAGCGCGGAAAAGGAGCTTTCCAGGCAAAAGGAACTGCTGCGCACAACCCTGGACGTCACTCCCGACATGGTGGCCCTGCAGGATGAAAACCTGGTGTACCGGGCTGCGAACAAGGCCTTCTGCTCTTATTTTCAGTTAAATGAATCCGATATTGTGGGCAAAACCGATTTTGATATTTTCAGTGAATCCCAGGCGGATCAAAATTACCATGAAGACCGGCAGATCCTGCAGACCGGAAAGCCCATGTCCAAGGAAATCAGCGTCAAACAGGGGGACATGGTGATATGGTTTCATATCTTAAAGGTTCCGGTGTACGCCGAGGGCCGGATTTCCGGGCTCCTGCTGACCGCCCGGGATATTACCGTCATCAAGCAGTACCAGGATCGCCTGGTGCAGTCCCAAAAAATGGAAGACCTGGGCCGGCTGGCCGGCGGAGTTGCCCATGAGATCAACACGCCTTTGGGCATTATTCTGGGTTATGCCCAAATGCTGCTCGAAGACGTGGACTCTGACAGCCAGATGGCGGCGGATCTGAAAATCATCGAAAAGCAGACCAAAATCTGCAGCAGTATTGTTTCAGACCTGCTCGGATTTTCCAGACAGAGCCAGACCACACGCACGGATGTGGATATCAATGAATCCATACAGGAGGTCATCTCCCTTGTGGAGCATACCTTCAGCTTAAACCGGGTCCGGATTCTCTATGACCTGGATCCCAACATCCCGGAAATCGAGGGGGACAAGGACAAGCTCAAACAGGTCTGGTTAAACCTTTTAAACAACGCCCTGGATGCAATTGAACATGACGGCTGCATCCGGATCACAACCAAGCTTTGTGCCCACCGGCGGCGTGTGGCCCTTACCGTCACCGACACCGGCACGGGTATCAAGCAGGAAATCTTAAACAAAATCTTTGACCCGTTTTTTTCCACCAAGCCGGTTGGCAAGGGCACCGGGCTGGGCCTGTCTGTGACGTTTGGCATCATTCAGAATCACGGGGGCCGGATCAATGTTTTGAGCCCGGCGCCCAAAGAGTATCTCCAGGAGATGGGAAATTCCGATTCATGTACCGGCCCCGGAACCGTATTTCTCGTGGAACTGCCCCTCTGGCAGATGGAGCTTCCGGAAGAAGAGTGCGAGGAACTCGGGCTTCCCCCAACCACACGACAACCCTGATGATTTCGGAGGTATGAAATGAGCAGCATTATGGTCCTGGACGATGTGGAGGATGCCGGCGCCATGATCAAACGCATCCTTGAACGCAAAGGACATTTTGTGGCGGTTTTTACAGAAGAGCGCGACGCCCTGGCCCACGTACACGATCAAAATGTGGATATCGCCATTCTGGATATCAAGCTGAAAAAAATCAGCGGAGTGGAGGTCCTGCGGCAGATCAAGGAAGAACGTCCGGATACCGATGTGGTGATGCTCACGGGCTATCCCACCCTGGAAACCGCCAAGGAAGCCATGGGTTACGGCGCCCGGGAGTATCTGGTCAAGCCCATTGACAAAAACGAACTTGAAGAAAAAATTGCCGGCATTCTGGAAAGCCGGGAAGCATCTGCCTGATGGCCCAAAAAATCCAGGAAACCGCATCCGGACCCATTCCACTGACCCGGGTCCAGCGAATCGGCTCACAGACGCGTCACTTGCTGGAAAACTGGTTTTTGCGAACCTGTTTTCCCGGATCTCTGATCCGCAAAAAATACGCTGCATTCCAGCACCTGCGCGCCGGCGACCGCCGGGCTCTGGAACTCATCTCCCAACTGGAGGAAATCCGGCAGAAAAACAGCGCCTGCGACATCGAATACATTCGTCATCTGCTGGGTCTTTTGGATTATGAAATCCAGGTCCTGATCGAGGCACTTGTGCGGTTCAATCCGGTGAAATACGCACTTTTGCGCAATTACCACCGCAAATACGCCTTTTATGCCCACATGGCCCTGGCCGAAGATGATCCCAAAACCGATCCGCCTTACGTGCTGGGGCTGGACCAGGAGTTGTCCGAATCCCTGGCTGGCGGAAAGGCGGCTCCCCTTTCCCGGCTGATCCGGGATTTCGACATTCCCGTTCCTGCCGGAATGGTGATGACCACAAGGGCGTTTTACCGCCTGCTGGCGGCCAACGACCTTACCGCCTGGGTTCAAAGACAGCTGGCCCGCATCGGGCCAAACAATCATTCAGAAATAAATGAAATCAGCCAGGCCCTCCAGTTTGCCGTCACCGAAGCCCAAATGCCGCCTGAGCTTGAAAACGAATTTTTAAGCGGCATCAACCGACTGGGTATTGAAAACGAGCCCCTGGCGCTGCGCAGCAGTGCCGTGGGAGAAGATCTGCAGGCTTCTTTTGCCGGACAGTTTAAAACCTGTTTGAACGTGGGCCCGGAAAACTGGTTTGAGGCCTACAAGCAGGTGGCGGCCAGCAAATACAGCCCGCATGCCATCCATTACCGGATGCGCCAGGGCTTTACCGATCAAATGACACCCATGGCCGTGCTGATCATGCCCACCATTGCGGCAAAAATCAGCGGGATTCTTTACACACGCGACCCCCACCGGCCGGAACTGGCTGTCTCCTACATGGTCACCGGCAGCGGGGAGAATCTGGCCGACGGCGGGCAGTACCAGGGCCGGGCCGATTTTGACCGACAAAGCCGCAGGGTGGGCAAAGTGGCGCCCCGGGACTTTCTCGGCCCGGATATCCTGGAAAACCTGTTTGGGCTGGGAATGAAACTCGAACATGCCGCAGGCCGGGTGCCCCAGGATGTGGAATGGCTTTTGGACACCTCGGGAAAGCTTCGCATTCTTCAGTCCAGACCCCTGGGAATGCCGGTTGCAGATACGCCCGATAGTCAGCCGGATTACCCGGAAAGCGCGGTTTTGATAACGGGACAGTGGGTCAGTTCCGGGCAGACCGCCGGACGGGTGTACAAGCTTAACGATTTGAAATTTTTATCCGACATACCCGACCAGGCGGTATTGGTGACCGATGACCTGCCGCCGGAACTCACCCTGGTATTAAACCGGGTCCGGGCAGTGGTGGCGGAGAAGGGAAGCCCGGCCTGCCATTTTGCTTCCGTGGCCCGGGAAGCCGGCATTCCGGTGATCTGCAACGCCCGAGGAGCAGCCGATACCCTGGAAAACCAGCAGGATGTCAGCATTGACGGCAACACGGGAAAAATTCTGGCCGGCACTTTTTTCCGGGCAAAACCCGGCAAAACAGCATCCGCCGCCCCGCAAACCCCGGTAATCCAAAAGCTGGCCGATGCATTGAGATATGTCTCTCCCCTCACCCTTCCGGATTCTGAAAGTCCGGATTTTACCATTGGATCCTGCCGGAGCCTTCATGATATTGTCCGCTATGTGCATGAAGCCGGGGTTCGAGAGATGTTTTCCCTGGTGGGCCGGCGGGGGCTGGACCGCTACGGCGCAAAACGCCTGGAGTCCGGACTGCCCCTGGTGATGCATGTGCTCGACGTGTACAAGGGGCTTTCCCCGGAGGCGGCCGGTCAAAAATCGGTTGCGCTCAAACACATTGAGAGCCTGCCCATGCGGCAGCTCTTTGACGGCCTGGGCTCGCCGGCAGTGCAATGGAACAGCGGCATTCTGCACTATGACTGGGATGCATATTACAAAAGCTCAGCGGATTTCGTGGATGTTGAGAAATCCACCCTTTTTAGCAGCTACGCCATCGTGGACCGGGAATATCTGCATGCCCTTCTTCGGTTCGGGTATCATTTTGCCGTCCTGGATTCGGTTCAGGGAACGGTCCCTGAGCAAAACTACATTCATTTCAGCTTCAAAGGCGGGGGCGGCAGCCCGGACCAGCGGGACATGCGAATTTATTTGATTCAAACCATCCTGGAACATTTCGGATTTGTGGTGCATACAACCTCAGATTTGCTGGAAGCCGCGCTTGACCGCAAATCCATGGACGATACCGGGACCGGACTGGTGGTGCTCGGCATTGTGCTGGGCAAAACCGTCATGCTCGACATGCGGCTGGAAGACCAACAACAGATTCAAACCCTTGCCCGACAAATCATACAGGAAACCCATGATATTTTTTCCGTCCAAGAAAAAAGGTGATTTCATTTATCCCCTGACCTGGGTGACACCTCAGCTGGCAGTGGGACATGCGCCCATGTCCATTGCAGAGCTCGACAGCATCAAACACCAGGGCATCCGGGGCATTATGAACCTGTGCATGGAAATCAGGGAATTGGTTGCATTAGAAGAGCAGCAGGGGTTTGAAGTGTATTACCTTCCTGTGCGGGATGAAGGGTTTCCGGAGATCAATGAACTGGAAAAGGCCCTGGACTGGCTCGATGAATGCATTTACCTGGGCAAAAAAGTGCTGGTTCACTGCCGTTTCGGCATCGGCCGGACCGGCACGATTGTGTATGCCTATCTGCTGCGCAAGGGATATGATACCAAAAGCGCGGCCCGAAAAATGCGCGGCATCCGCTCCCAGCCCACGGAACAGCCCCAGAAACGGTTTCTGCACCAGTACTGGAAAAAAGAAAAGCCTTATAAAATATCCATGGAACCCTCTTTGGCTCCGGGTTACAAAGTGGATCTCCAGCCCTATTATGACCAAACAAAAGCCGCCCTGTCCGGAACCGAGGCAGATGTGCCGGAAAATGCGGCCCGTTGCGGAAAAGATCATTGCCAGTGCTGCTTTACCCCGGTTACCATGTCCCTTGCAGAGGCCGTTTACCTCCAATTCGGGATTAACACCCAGCTCAGCAGCACCTTTCGCCAGCAGGCCATTGACCGGGCCATGGCTTCAAACACGCCTTCAGAAGACCGGTATCCGGAAAAAAAACCGCCCTGCCCGCTTCTTGACAACGATGTTTGCCTGCTTTATGCGTTCAGGCCGGCCCAGTGCCGGGTATTTGACCGCACAACCCGGGAAATGACCAAAAACTCCGCATGGCAGCTCATGGTTCTCTCCCATGAACTGCTGGAAGTCTTTCTCGAAGATACCACACCCTACACTCCCCCGGAAATCAATTTGCCGGACGTGGTGTCCGGCAAATTTGTTCAGCAATTGTTTCACCTGATGGCCGGGGACAGCGCCGACCCTGTCATCCCCCCGGAATCAGGGCAGTGATCATGATAAACATCATGGTTTAAGCGTCACCTGTCTGGTATTTAAAGGATAGTTTCACCACTGCGCGAAAAGATGCCACCTTGCCGCCCTCGATTTTGACATCCAGATCTTTGACCTCGGCCACACGGGTATCCCGCAGGGATTTGGAGGCTGTTTCAACTGCGTTTTTCACTGCCTCCTCCCAGGATGTAGGGCTGGTGCCGACCAATTCGATAAATTTGTACACGCTCTCACTCATGGTCCCTCCTTGTCCGTTAAGTTTGAAAGAAAACCTATGTTTAATATAAGAAACCCTGTTTGCTTTGTCCAACGATTATTTGGCTTGCTGCCCAAAACCACCCGCCAGTTCGCGAATTTCAGACCCTGCACGGGCAAGCCTTGCATTTGCCGGGCAAGTGATTATAGTGTAACCATCGAAAATAACCACTGAATATCAATGCCTAACTTGTAAATCGCTCAATTTAGGCAACAGTTTAAATGATCAGGATAAAATAAAAATGAAAGATGCAAGCATTCCGGATCCACGGGAAATCGAAAAAGAAATATCTGATTATCTTACAAAAAAATATGGCAACCAGGTCAAGATCGTCTCACCCGTGGTGGTTCCTGACAAACAATCCCCTGAAGATGACGAAGGTAAGGGAGAAAATAACGGTGGCATTCGTTTTGACCTGAAGCCCGAAGAACTCATCGGCTATCTGGATCAGTACATTATCAAGCAGGACAGCGCCAAGCAGACCCTTGCCACCAAGGTCTGCACGCATTTCAACCGCATCGAGCATCAGCGCCAAACCGGGACCCAGGACGAATTTGAAGGCCGGATCAAAAACAACATCGTCATGATCGGTCCCACAGGTGTGGGCAAAACCTATATGATCAAGCTGATTGCCAAAAAAATCGGCGTGCCCTTTGTCAAGGCAGATGCCACCAAGTTCAGTGAAACCGGCTACGTGGGCGGTGATGTGGAAGACATGGTGCGCGACCTGGTCCGCGAAAGCGACAATGACATTGAGCGGGCCCAGTACGGCATCGTCTACATTGACGAAATCGACAAAATCGCCGGAAGCCGGCAGCATTTTGGCACGGATGTGTCACGAAGCGGCGTGCAGCGGGCTCTTTTAAAGCCCATGGAGGAAACCGAGGTGGAGATGAAAGTTCCGCATGATCCCATCTCCATGATTCAGGAAGTCGAACAGTTCAGAAAGACCGGCAAAAGAGAGAAGCGATCCGTTAACACCAAAAACATCCTCTTTATTGTCAGCGGGGCGTTTTCCGAACTGCCCGAGATCATCAAAAACCGCACCACCCAGCAATCCATCGGGTTTGGTGCAAAAATCGACAGCTCCCGGGAACCCACATCCCTTCTTTCCTTTGTGAAGTCCGAGGATTTGGTGGAATACGGATTTGAATCCGAATTTATCGGCCGGCTTCCGGTGCGCTCGGTCTTTGAACGCCTGACCCGGCAGGATCTGCTCGATATCCTCCAAAACCCCAATAACCCGGTTATCTTGAGCAAGCGGCTTGATTTTGCCACCTACGGCATTGACGTACGGTTTTCAGACGAGGCCCTGGAGTTGCTGTCCGGGCAGGCCTATGATGAAAACACCGGTGCCCGTGGACTGGTCAGCGTTATTGAGCAGGCTTTGATTCCGTTTGAAACCCGTCTGCCGTCCATGAACATCAGGCGGTTTCCGGTGACCCCGGAGGCCATCCAAAATCCGGAAAAGGCCCTTAAAACAATGGGCCCGGGTGGCGACAGCGCCAAACAGGAAGCCGAGTTTGCCCGTATTGCCGAACAAAACCGCAGCCACATCATTGACTATATCCGCAAAAACCGAAAAAAACTGGCTGAACAATACGGCCTGCCGCTATCCAAATCCAGAATCGCAGCCATTGCCGATTATTACTGGAACTATGTGGTGGAAATCGGCACGGCCATGCACCGGATAAAGCATTTCTACGACCGGATCAAAAAAATTGAAATTGACTTTTACAATCGTCATGATGTCAATATCGTATTTGAGGAAGATGCCATTGACTTCATTTCCGAGAAAATGACAAATGAATCGTTGAATATTGACCAGATCTATCGTAAGCTATCCGGTGATTTTGAATACGGCCTGAAACTGGTTCGGGACAAAACCGGCAAAAACCGTTTTTTTATTCCCGGCTATGCCCTGGAACAGCCCGAAGCGTTTCTGGACAATCTGATTAAAACCGAATTTGCCAAACATAATATCACCCCGGAATCCATACACAAAGAAGACCGGGTGGAATAAATCGGAAACGAGGCATCCATGATCGGAATTTCCAAGCTTTACTGCGGCACTGTGGAGCCGTCTGACGCGCTTCGCTACGGCCGCCAGTCCGGGCAACTGCCCTCACACCTGCTCCAGTTCTCAATTGACAAGCGCCCGGTGGTGGTCTGGAACATCACCCAGCGATGCAATCTCAAATGCATTCACTGCTATGCCCATGCCAAGGCCAGACAGCAGGACAATGAACTGACCACCGACGAAGGCAAGGCCTTAATAGACGATCTGGCAGCAATGGGCGTTCCGGTGCTGCTGTTTTCCGGCGGTGAGCCCCTGATGCGCAAGGATATGCCCGAACTGGCGCAATACGCGGTAGAAAAGGGCATGCGCGCGGTGATCTCCACAAACGGAACCCTAATTGACGCAAAAACCGCCGGGATTTTAAAAGACATCGGCCTTTCCTACGTGGGCATCAGCTTAGACGGCAGTCGGGATATCAATGACCGTTTCCGGGGCGTGGATGGCGCTTTTGACCAGGCCCTGGAAGGCATCCGAAATGCAAAGGAAGCCGGTATCAAGGTCGGGCTGCGCTTTACCATCAACCGGTTTAACGCAGAGGAAATCCCGGCCCTGTTTGATCTGCTGGAACAAATGGACATTCCCCGGATCTGCTTTTATCACCTGGTCTATGCCGGCCGGGGTTCCACGCTTGTCAACGACGATGTCAGCCATGAGCAAACCCGCCGGCTCCTGGATCTGATCATGGACCGCACAAAAGATCTGCATGACCGGGGCAAGCCCAAAGAAGTGCTCACCGTGGACAACCACGCAGACGGTCCCTATGTATACCTTCGCATGCTGGGCGAAAATCCTGAGCGGGCCGCCGAAGTCCTTGACTTGCTGCAGATGAACGAGGGCAACAACTCGGGCCGGGGCATCGGGTGCATCAGCTGGGACGGCGAAGTGCACGCAGACCAGTTCTGGCGGCATCACAGTTTCGGCAACGTCCGCCAGCGGCCCTTTTCCGAAATCTGGACCGACACCGCAGCCGATCCCCTGCTGGCCCGGCTCAAGGAAAAGAAAAAACATGTCAAGGGACGGTGCGCCCAATGCCGGTGGCTTGATATCTGCGGCGGCAATTTCCGGGTGCGCGCCGAGGCGGTCACCGGTGATGCCTGGGCCCCGGACCCGGCCTGCTACCTGACAGACGAAGAAATCAACGCAACGCAGTAAAAGAGCCTGCTTTTTACCTTTAATCTTGCAAGGACGAAAAAATGCAGTTTCCCGATTACCGGCCCCGGCGCCTTCGGCAGACCGGGGCTTTCAGGCGCATGATCCGCGAAACAACCCTGAAAACAGACGATCTGATCATGCCCTTTTTTGCCATCGGCGGAAAAGACGTTAAAAATCCCGTACCCTCCATGCCCGGCCAGTACCAGTTGTCTGTGGACAACCTGGTCAAAGCCGTTAAGCAGGCCGCGGACCTGGGTCTTCCGGCAGTGATTGTCTTCGGCCTGCCGGACAAAAAAGATCCCCTGGGCACCCAAGCCTATGCCAAAGACGGCATTGTCCAGAAAGCCGTGCGCGCGGTCAAGGACAAATGCCCGGACATGATGGTGATCACGGATGTGTGCCTGTGCCAGTATACGGACCACGGCCACTGCGGTATTGTGGACAAGGGCGTGATCGACAATGACGGCTCCCTTGACCTGCTGGCCCGCACCGCCCTTTCCCATGCCCAGGCCGGCGCGGACATGGTGGCCCCGTCCGACATGATGGACGGCCGGGTGGGAATGATCCGGGAGACACTGGATGAAAACGATTTGGCCCATGTGCCCATCATGTCCTATGCAGCCAAGTACTGCTCGGCCTATTACGGCCCGTTCCGGGAAGCGGCGGATTCCTCCCCGCAGTTCGGCGACAGGCGCACCTACCAGATGGACCCGGCCAATGCAGTGGAAGCCGTAAGGGAGGCCTCTCTGGATGTCACCGAGGGCGCAGACATTCTAATGGTCAAACCCGCCCTGCCCTACCTGGACGTGATTCACCGCATCCGTGAGGAATTTGACCTGCCGGTGGCCGCCTATAATGTTTCCGGCGAGTATGCCATGATCAAGGCGGCTGATCAGATGGGCTGGCTTGACGGCAAAGCCGTGGCCCTGGAAACACTGACAGCCATTAAGCGCGCCGGGGCGGACATGATTCTGACATACTTTGCCATGGAAGCCGCCCAACTGCTAAATCAATAAGGATTTGATGCAATGAGTTCTGATCCACAGCATCCCCATGCACAGTCATCCGTCCAGGGCGGTTCTCCCGGGGGGCCCGGCACCCTGCGGCTGGTTGCCTGGGAAACCACCCGCAACTGCAATCTCTCCTGCGTGCACTGCAGGGCCGCTGCCACCTGCGGGCCGTATGCCGGTGAACTCGATACCCAGGCCTCTTTTCGCCTGCTGGACCAGATCGCCGAAACCGGCAGTCCCATTGTCATATTGACCGGCGGCGAGCCCATGCTTCGCGAAGATATCTACGACATTGCCGCCTATGGCACCCGGCTTGGCCTTCGCATGGTCATGGCACCCAACGGGACCCTGATCACGCCGGAAACAGCCAAAAAAATTGCCGATTCCGGCATCCAGCGCATCAGCGTGAGCCTGGACGGCGCTTCTGCTAAACGTCATGACGGGTTCAGGGGCGTGGAAGGTGCTTTTGAAGGAGCCCTTTCCGGCATCCACGCGGCAAAACAGGCAGGCATTGAATTTCAGGTCAACACCACTATCACGCAGTTAAACCGAGACCAGATACCGCAGATCATGAAACTCGCCGAGGATCTGGGGGCCGTGGCGCTGCACATTTTCCTTCTGGTGCCCACGGGCCGGGGCAAATATATCGTTGATCAGGCCATCACTGCACAGGAATACGAGGAAACCCTGAACTGGTTTTATGATCAGAAAAGTCGGACAAACCTGCAGCTCAAAGCCACTTGCGCGCCCCATTACTACCGCATATTGCGCCAGCGGGCCCGCGCGGAAGGAAAATCCGTGACCTGGCAGACCCACGGTCTTGATGCGGTCACCCGGGGTTGTCTGGGCGGCACAAGCTTCTGCTTTATCTCTCATCAGGGAATCGTCCAGCCATGCGGTTTTCTGGATTTACACTGCGGGGATGTGACCCGGGATTCCTTTGTCCATATCTGGCAGAATTCCGAACAATTCCAAAAACTCCGGGATTTTGACCAGTTAAAGGGCAAATGCGGAATCTGCGAATACAAGCGGGTCTGCGGCGGATGCCGGGCCAGGGCATACGAGGCCACCGGCGACTGGCTGGCAGAAGAACCCCTTTGCCTGTATGAGCCCGCCAAAGCAGCGGCCCGAAACGGATAAAACCCGGCCGGACAAAGACACCAGATCCGGCAGTTTTTTGAAACACATCAAGTATACGGCCAAAGGAGGGTTATGGAGATCAGGCAAATTTTTTTGCCGCAGATGGCCAACTTCTGTTACATGGCAGGAGATCCGGACACAAAAACCTGCGCGGTGATTGATCCGGCCTTTGATCCGGAAAAAATCATGGCTGAAATCAAGGCTGCCGGCTATACCATCACCCACGTGATCAACACCCACGGCCATGCAGATCACACATCCGGCAACGCTGCCATCCTGGAGGCCGCCGATGCGCGGTTGTGCATCCACGAGGCAGATGCCCAAAGCGTATCCAAACTGCTGTCCCGGACGCTTAGCCGGATGGCCGGGGGAAAAGGCTCACCAAAGGCCGACTGCATCCTGCACGACAAGGACATCATTGAAATCGGGGAAAGCCGGCTGCATGTCATCCACACTCCGGGTCATACCCCGGGCTGCATCTGCCTGTACACCCCCGGCCACGTGTTTACCGGAGACACCCTGTTTGTGGAGGCCGTGGGCCGGACCGATCTGGGCGGCGGATCTTATGAGCAGCTGCTGGCCTCTGTTCACGAAAAACTCTTTGTCCTGCCCGATGCTACCCGGGTCTGGCCGGGCCATGATTACGGCCCGGCTCCGTGGTCCACCATCGCCCATGAAAAACAAAACAATCCGTTTTTATAAAAATGCAGCCCCATGACCTGACCTGCCGCCAGATGGCCGGCCAGCGCATTATCGCCGGTTTTCAGGGCACAGGGATTAACGCGGATTTAAAACATCTGATCCGCGACCTCTGTGTTGGCGGCATTATCCTGTTTTCCCGAAACATTGAAACCCTGGGGCAATTGCGCCGGCTCACGGCGGATGTGCAAAAATATGCCAAAGACTGCGGCCGGCCGCAGTTGTTTGTTGCCGTGGACCAGGAAGGCGGAAGCGTGGCAAGGCTAAAAGCCCCGGATTTTACGGAATTTGGCCATGCCGCGAATTTTTCCGGCAAAACCGACGCAGCCCGGTTTGCCCGGATTACGGCGGCAGAACTGGCTGATTCGGGCATCAACATGGACATGGCCCCGGTCATGGACGTGGCCGACCCCGGCATTGAAAGCGTCATGACCAGACGCGCCTTTGGTACGAATCCCGGTTATGTGGCTGAAATGGGCACAGAGATCATCAACGGCCTTCAGAAAAAGCGCATCATGGCTGTGGCCAAACACTTTCCCGGCATCGGCCGCACTACGCTGGATTCCCACCTGGACCTGCCGGATCTCAACACCCCGGCCCAAAGCCTCCATGCCCGGGATCTTGTCCCGTTTCAGGCGGCTGTCAAGGCAGATGCCGCCGGCATCATGCTTTCTCACATCCGGTATATGGCATTTGACCGCAATTGGCCCGCCAGCCTGTCTGCTGCCGTGGCCGAAAGGTTGCTGCGCGCTGAGATGGGTTATAACGGGCTGGTAATGACCGATGATCTGGAAATGGGGGCTGTGGAAAACCACTATGACATGGAAACCATGATTTCGCAAATCATGGCTGCGGGCATTGACATTGCGCTGATCTGCCACTCAATGGACAAGATCAGAACAGCAGCCCAAATATTTGAACAGACCATAAAGGACGAAAATCAATACCGGCGCCAGACTGAATCGGTTTCCCGCATTTTCTCAGCCAAGCGCCGGTATTTGTTCTAAGCGTTTTTATTGTTATCGATCATATGTATTACTGCAGCGATTCCAGCGCCTTTTTGCGCTGCTGTTCGTATTCAGCTTCCGTGATCAGGCCTTCTTCATAAATCTCCTTTAAATATTCCAGCTGATCTTTGACTTCCTTGCGAAGAGCTTCCTTGTCCTGCGGGGAAGGTGCTGGTGCCGGCGCGGGCTGAACCTCCTGCGCAGGCTGCCGGGTCTGCATCTGCTGCGGCTGCTGGACCTGCCGGAAAGAGTCGGACTGCTGCGATCCGGAGGGTGCGGCATACTGCATACCGGTCTCCTGGCCGATTTGCCGGGCAACGGCTGCCCTGAGGTGCTCGAGATTGACAGCCAGGCGCATTGGTGCTGATTTTCCGTCTTCAAACTGATATACCTGCATGTAAGGCTTGGGCGCGATCACCTCGGTGTCTGCGTGCCGGAGTTCCAGCACGTCAAACCGGTGGCTGGACCTTGAACCCTTGGGCTCGCCATCCACGTCAATGACCGCATTGATCCAGGCAAAGGCGATGTGCAGAGTGCCGTTTTGATCCACAAACATCACACCTTCGGTTTTGCGCTGTTTTTCAAAGATCAGCTCAACGGCCCGGTTATGGGAGGTAAAATGAACCCGCTGGCCGGAATCCGCCGAAGCCAGAGCCTTGGAAAGCGCCGGGGCCAGACGGTCGATTTCCCTTTGCTCAAAAATCTGGGTTTCACTGGATCGGCCGATGACTGACGGCTGGGGCATGTAGCGCAGATCTTCAAGCAGCCAGCTCATGGTAAACGAATTGATTTCCGCCGGGTGCCTGTAGCTCTGATCCACCACCTGCCCGTTTTTCATCTGCTGTTCCAGGCGGACCACCACGTTTTTGTCCCTGGCCACATCCGTGTCCTTCCATCCCCCGCCGGAACTGCAGCCCGCTGCAAACAATGCAACCAGTAAAACCGCGATCATGTATCGCTTCATTTCATTTCCCCCAAACATTTGAGATTAGTTAAACAAATCATTTCAGTAAGATGCAATTAGAACAGCAAAGCGCCGGGACGGCTTTTAGCCCATGATAAATCCGGAACCCGCCATTTCAGATGCCCGGTACACATCATAGGCGGCCTCGTCCAGGGGATAGTCCCAGCAGCCCTGACGATGCAGCATCCAGCCGCCAAAGCCGGTTTTAAAACGATAAAGCCCGTACATGGGATGCTCCGGGTCCGGGTACGGCGAGACGCCAAACAAGTCATATTCCCGGCATCCGGCCTTATGGGCCCGGCTGATGGCCTCCCACTGAACGGCATAGGAAGCCATCCGGTTCTTATGAACCGAAGACGAGGCCCCGTAGAGATAAGTTGCCCGTGATCCGGAAATGGCCAGGATGATTCCGGCCAGGGGCTTTCCCTCCGCCTCTGCCAGCAGCAGATGCACATTTGCCGGTGACTGGCATTGCCGGTTTTTCACCTGAAACACCGAGGCAAAGTAATCCATGTCATTTAAGCTCATGTTGTGCCGACGGGCAGTCTGGCAGTACAGATCATACCAGGCGGCCAAACCCTCCATGCCGGCATCGCGCACGGTCACCCCTTTTCTGGCCGACAAGCCGATGTTGTAGCGCGTCTTGGGCTTCATGCGGGCAAGGATCCGGTCCCTGTCAGATGCCACGTCCACCAGCACGGTATCAGGGGGCAGTAGATCGGTTGGGGCTTTTCTGAGGTTCCAGTGCTCGGTGTCAAAATTCATTCGCATTTCCTGGACCCTTATTTTCGGCGCCCCCATCCACTGATTGTCCTCGGTGTACCGGTCGGGTTCATCGGCCCACGGAGACTGCCAGGGCAGATCATAACGGATAAAAACGCAGTTTTCCGGCAACTGCGTTCGGAGTTCTTCCGAAAGATTTTCCAGCCAGAACCCGCGCCGTTCTTCATCCGGCAGCAGTTCAGGCCCAAAGGGCACGTAGGCCATGCACGAATCTGTGCCAAGGCTGCGCAGCACCACCAGCATATCCCGGCTGCCGCCCTGGGGATATGCATACATGGACTCGGTTTGCGCATTTTCAGCCCGGTCCTTTGGCTTTACCATGAGGTCAAACGCCCGGGCCTGCCGGCCCTGCTGTTTTTTGAGCCGGCCCCAGTAAGCGGTCTGCTGCAGGTGCGGGGTGGGAATCAGATGTCTTGTTTTCTTCGGAATTACGGATACATCCATGGTCAGTATTGTTTTGTCCGGAACAGGAAAATCGTTCCGGTCTGTCTCCTTTTTCAGTGTTTCCGCCTATCGTGTCCGTAGTTTATCAAATTTTTGCCATATTACACAACATCACCCCCCAAGGTCAAGCCTTCATAAAGTTTTTAAGCCTGATATGGACAATCCGGAAAAATATATGCAATTATACCCTCTGCATTTAAAAAACCGGAAACAGTTACAGGGGATCAATCATGAAAGGAACCCATTTTACAATACTGCTTGTTGTGATCACAGCAGTTGACGTGCTTGTGCCCTATTTGTGGATCGGCGATATGGAAAGCCTCGGGGCGTCTTTTCTGTTCTGGTGCGCGCTGACCCTGGCTGTGATCGTGTTTGCCGTTGCAGCCACCCGCAACTGGGGGAGGCCGGTTTGAATTCTTTTTTTGTATGGCTGGCCATGATCATCTGGTCTGCGGCTGCGGTCTGTATTGCTGCAGCTGCCCGCAGAAACCTGCTTGCCGGGGCCAGCGAGTTTTTCATCGGCGGCCGGCGGCTGCGCGGGTTTGTCTCCGGCATGACCTATGCAGCCACCACCTACAGCGCATTCATGCTCGTGGGCCTGGTGGGCCTGACCTATAAAACCGGGGTGGGCGCCCTGGGCTTTGAAATGACCTACCTGATTTTCACGGTGCTGTTGCTTGTGACCTTTGGGCCGCGCTTCTGGCTGGCAGGCAACTGGTATGACCACATCACCCCGCCGGAACTGCTGGCCAACCGCTATGGCAGCAAATGGGTGGGCGTGGCTGCCGCGGCCATTTCCTTTTTCATGCTGATCCCTTATGCCTCGGTGCAGTTGATGGGCATGGGTTTTCTGGTCAGCGGCATTACCGGCGGGCAAATCCCATTTATGACCGGAGTATTGCTGATGGTAGCACTTTCCGGGTTTACCGCATTCTGGGCGGGCATGCGTTCAGTGGCCTGGACCGATGCATTCCAGGCCGTTACCATGATGATCACCTCCCTGGCAGCCCTGGGCTGGACCCTGTATCATTTCTTCGGCTCCCCGGCCGGATTTGCCGAAGCCGCATCCAAACAAATCCCGGAGCTGGTGACATTTACCTGGGAACCGGCCTTTTTTATCGGCCTCACCCTGCCCTGGGCTTTTTTTGCCCTGACCAATCCCCAGGTGTCCCAGCGTATGTATGTGCCGGATTCAGCCAGCAGCCTCAGACGGATGATTATCTATTTTGCCCTGTTCGGGTTTGTCTACACAATCATCAGCACCCTGTTCGGCCTGGAAGCCGCCATGCTCATCCCGGGCCTGGACAATCCGGACAAGGCCATGGCCCACATGCTTGCCAGGGTGCCCACTGCCATGAGCCTGGTCATATTTGTCGGCATCTTTGCCGCGGCCACATCCACCCTGGGCTCAATTGTGCTGACCCTGAGCTCCATGTTTGCAAGAGACATTGCCAAGCAGATCCGGCCCGGTATTTCTGAATCCGCAGAACGTTTTCTGGGCCAGATATCCATACTGGTGCTGCTGGCGGCCTGCATTGTTTTTGCCTGGCTGCGCCCCGGGCTGATCACGGTTGTTTCAAGCATGGCTTCAGGCGGGCTGATGGTGATGGCCCCGGCCATTGTGGGCGTGTTTTTCTGGAAAAGGGCCACGGCTGCGGGCGCGCTTTGGTCCATGATCATCGGGGGGCTGGTCACAGCAGTGATGTATCTGGCAAAGATCCATCCCCTGGGCTGGTGGCCCAGTGTCTGGGGCGGCGGCCTGACGGTTATTTTGTTTATTTGCGTCAGCCTTTTAACAACGCCGCCGGACAATGCAGGATTCTTTATTGACCGGGTGGAAAAAGAACTGGACCGCCACAACTTCCGCCCGTGGTATGGCCGGGCAAAAACACGACAGCCCGGGAAACACAGGCATGTCTAGTACACCGGAAATGTATCCATGACTTCATTGACGCCGGCTTTGGCAAGTTCCCTTGCGGTTAACCATTTGGCCCCGCGCCTGAAAAACTTTTTGGCTTTCAGCAGATTTTCAGACAGGGATTGCTGGGTTTCAGCAAAAGTTTGCGACCAGAGGACATCTCCGCTGTCCACTTCCACCAGATACAGGGCAAAAGCCACAGAGGCGGGCTGCGCAGCGCCGTAATCACTGCCAATCCGCTGCTGGTACCGCCAAACATTGCCAACCAGCATATAGTCCACATTCAGCTTTTCTCCCACCTCCACGACCAGATCAAGGGGCGTTTTTTCCTCAAAACCGTACTTTGCCGAATCATAGGCTTTCTGGACGATCTCCCGCGAAACGGCCCGGGATTCCAAACGCTGCAACAGTTTGGCCTGGACCATGTCGGTGAGAATCACATCTGCATTGTCTTTTAAACCGGTATCATCTTCGCAGAAACGGCCCATGGGACAGGTCAGGGTCTGGCCCTGCCCCTCGGGGTTCTGCCCCTTGATCAGGGGCAGTAAAGCAACAGAGGCCGTTTCATCTATTCCGTTGTCATTTTGGTCATGGGTTTGGGCCTGCACTGTGCTGCATAAAAACAGCATCAATAAGAAAACAAGCAGTACCTGCCCTGTTTTTTTAAAAAAATCCGCATGCCTGCCTGTTTTTTTCCTGTTCTGGAAGTTTTTCATTTTTTTGCCCCGCTGTGAACCTGTATTATGTTAGATTTGAGATAAGCATTGGTGTATACTTTATTATAATCATTTGGTGCAAATTTGTCAGCTATGATCCTGCAAAATCCCTAAATGCAAACAAGAACACTTACACGCGAGGTAAACCATGGGCCAAAATCGCATCTGCAGTCTGCTCGGCATCCGTTATCCCATCATCCAGGCCCCCATGAACTGGGTAAGCGGCGCTGCCCTGACCGCAGCGGTGTCGGAAGCCGGGGGCATGGGCACCATCGGACCCAATGCAGGGGCGAATAAAATCAACCCCGACGTGGAGGCCACCGGAGAACTGGTGCGAAAACAAATCGGCAAAGTGCGGGAACTCACAAACAAACCCTTTGCCGTAAATGTGGTTGTGGGCTTTGGCGAGGACACGAAATATTCAAAAAAAATCGTGGAGGTGTTGGTTGAAGAAAAGGTCCCGGCCGCCATCGTATCGGTTGGCCGGCCCGACACCTACACCCAAACCCTGAAAAATGCCGGCATCAAGGTGCTGCACGCCATCTCCACCGCCCGCCATGCCCAAAAGGCCCGGGATGCCGGCGTGGATGCGGTCATCTGCGAAGGATTTGAAGCCGGCGGCCACAAGGGGTTTACCGAGCTGACCACATTCGTGCTCACCCCCATGGTGGCCGATGCAGTGGATATTCCCGTGGTGACCGGCGGCGGCATCGGCGATGGACGCGGAATTCTGGCCGCCCTGGCCCTGGGGGCCGACGGCATTTACATGGGCTCGCGGTTTATGGCCACACTGGAGTCGGAAAGCCATGACAAGGTCAAGCAAGCCATTGCCGCAGCCAAAGACGTCTGCACCGTATCCGTATCAAAGGAATTCATGCTGGCCCGGGACCTGGCCAACAAGTTTACGGAACAATTCCAGGAAATGCGCAAATCCGGGGCATCCACCCAGGAGTTGATCGCTTTTCTCGAAGAGCACGGCCAGTACCAGTCCCAGCACCTGGGACTGGCCGAGGACGCGGAGATCTGCTGCGGCCAGGTGGCCGGCCTGATCCACGATATCCCCCCGGCGGCCCAGCTTATGGAAAAACTCCTATCAGACATTCAAAAGCGATTTTCTCACCTGGAGCAGCAGGTCAACAATTTTTTCTGAGCCAACACCCGGGTTGGCTATCGGAACATGCTCCCGATTTCAACCAGCAATGTGGCCTGCACGGCTGCCGTGCAGCAGGAAATCGCCGATCAGTTCCGCCGGAAAACCGGTCTGCTCACAAGCCGGCAGATCCAAACCCTGAGGGAGGTAAAAAAAATGGCCCAACAGGCCCTTGCGGAAAGGCTCGGCGTGGATGCTGCCGTTGTCCGGCACTGGGAAAAGGCCAATATTCAAAGCCAGGACATGGATCAGATTCTGCGCAATGTTTTGAAGTAACGGCTTTTACCCATCCTTTTCTCCACTGTCCCCTGCCCTTTCGGCCAAATGATTTTGATACGATCATTTCCAAAATGGTTTTGCTTGACAAAAAAATGATCAATGATTTAATAAAGTAACCATTGGTTATTTTATTTACTAAAAGTAAAGGAGCATGGGCATGCAATTGAATCTTGGCAATTTAATGCAGAATCGGGCTTTTTTATCACCGGATCAGGAAGCCGGGGTGGGCGACGGGTACCGCTACTCCTATGAACAAATCAACAAACGGGCCAATCAGGTGGCCGAGGTGCTGGCGGCCAGGGGTATTCGCCCTGGAGACCGGGTGGCCGTGCTGGGAAAAAACGATGAATGGGTGACCACCTGCCTGTTTGGGGCCGCCAAAATCGGGGTCGTAACCGTGCTGCTCAACTGGCGGCTTCATGCCCGGGAACTGGCTTTTATCTTAAACGACTGCACCGCCACGGCCCTGATTTATGACCAACAGTTTACCGACCCGGTGGAACAGATCCGGCCGGATATCGCCTGCCGGGTGTATATCTGCAGAAACAGCAGCAGCGCTGATCCGGATTTTGAAGCCGAACTTAAAAAAATGTCCGGCAGTGAACCCCAAAAGACCGGATCCGGCGGCGACCCGGCGCTTTTAATGTACACCTCCGGCACCACCGGAAAACCCAAAGGCGTGACCCTCTCCCATGACAATCTGTTCTGGGCCTCCATCGGATTGAGCCATACCATTGACTGGCGCAGCAAAAGCCGTTTTCTCTCAGTGGCTCCCCTTTTTCACATCGGCGGGCTGGCCCCGATTCTGGCCAACGTGCACCGGGGCTGCACCACCGTATACATGCCGGATTTTGATCCTCAAAAGATATGGTCGGTCATTGCCGATGAGAAGATCAATTTTCTGATGACCGTGCCGCTCATGCTGCAATACATGATCATGATGCCCGGTATGGCAGAAGCCGATCTGTCGCATCTGAACCAGATCATCTGCGGCGGTTCTCCTGTTGCCCAAAACCTGATTGCCGCCTACCGGGAAAAGGGCATTAACGTGCACCAGGTCTACGGGGCCACGGAATACACCGGTGCCATCACGTTCTGGACCCATGACATGCCCTGGGAAAAAGCAGACTCTGCGGGCAAGCCGGTATTTCACGGGGATGTTAAAATTCTTTCCCCGGACAACGGCGGGGAACTGGGCCCGGATGAAGTCGGCGAAATCTGTTTGTTCGGTCCCCAGGTGTTTACCGGCTACTGGAACAACCCCGCGGCCACAAAGGAAGTCCTGGTCAACGGATATTACCGTTCCGGGGATCTGGGCAAAAAGGACGCTGACGGGTTTGTTTGCGTGGTTGACCGGCTCAAGGATATGATCATCAGCGGCGGGGAAAATATTTACCCGGCGGAAATCGAGGCCCTGCTCGTCACCCAGCCGGGCGTGGCCGAAGCCGCTGTTGTGGGCAGGGCAGATGAGAAATGGGGAGAAGTGCCTGTGGCATTTATTGCCCCTCAAAAAGAAGCCCGGGTATCCAAAGCGGATATCCTTGAGTTGTGCCGGCAGAACCTGGCCGGGTTCAAACAGGTCAAGGACGTTGTTTTTGTGGAGGCGATCCCCAAAAACTCCGTGGGCAAAGTTTTGAAAAAAGATCTCCAAACCATGATGCCCTAAATTCGACTCTGTTTGGAGAAAAAAACAAAATTCAAAGGAGAGCACCATATGGAACGCAATCCAAGGGAAATCAATTCCTACAATTTCGACCCGTTTCTTGAGTGGCGAAATCAGGTGGACTACTACCGGGATGATCCGTTTATCCAACAGGTCCTGAAATGCTACACCGGAGACAAATTCGAAATGGTCGACCAGGCGGCCGGAGAAGTCTCTGAAAAAGCCTCTTTTCGGTGGCGGGATCTGGCCGATGCCATTGCCTGGCCGGAAAAACGGCCGTACATGATGCACTATGACGGCCACAATCATCGCATCGACCGCATTGTCCGGCCCATGGAAACCCGGGTCATGGAAGAGGAAGTCTTCAAAGAGGCCCTTTTTTCGAAGAAAACCGACCCATGGGTCAAACTGATCAAAATGTATCTGATCTATCAAAACAGCGAAGCCTGCATTGCCTGCCCCGTAACCTGCACCGAGGGGCTGGTGGCCATTATCGAACAGTTTGCCGACACCCCGGAACTAAAGCAGATCGTCCAGCACTGCAAGGAAGGCATTGACGGCGATTTTGCCATCGGCGCCCAATATTTGTCCGAAATCCACGGCGGCTCTGATGTGCCGGCCAACGTGCTTGAAGCCGTGGAACAAGACGGCACCTGGCGGCTGTACGGAACCAAGTTTTTCTGTTCCGCCACCCATGCCGACTACGCTGTTGTCACTGCCCGGCCCAAAGGGGCGGAAAAAGTGGCCTTGTTTGTGGTCCCCTCCTGGCTGCCGGGAAACAAGGAAAAGGAGATCCGAAACGGGTATACCATTGACCGGATCAAATGGAAAATGGGCACCAGCGAGCTGACCACGGCAGAACTGACTTTTGACGGGGCCGTGGCCTATCCCGTGGGCCCCCTGGACCGGGGGGTGGCCAACGTGGCGGGCGTGGTGCTCACTTATTCACGGCTTACCGTCGGGCTTTCCGGTGCGGCCAGCATGACCCGGGCGGCCCGGGAAGCCAAAAAATACAGCGAGTACCGGGAGGCCTTTGGCATGCCCATCAACCGCTTTCCCCTGGTGGCCGGCCAGATCCGGGAGATGGAAACAGCCGCCCGCAGAACCACAGCCGGGGCATTCCGGCTTTACCGGGATTTTCTGGCCCTGGAAGGCGGGCTCAAAGGCGGGATGACAAATGATGAAACCCAAGCGCAGAAACGCCATCGCTTTGACATCCGGGAACTGATCATGCTGCAGAAAATCACGGCTTCCTGGGATACTGTTGACATCACCCGGCTGGCCATGTCCATTTTCGGCGGCCACGGGGTCATGGAGGATTTTTCCTCTCTTCCGCGCATATACCGGGACGGGGCGGTCAACGAGCTCTGGGAGGGACCGCGAAATGTTTTGCTCACCCAGATTTATCGGGACATTCAGAAGGCAAAGTCCTGGTATCCGCCGGAAGAATTTGTGGCCGGAGTGCTAAAAGGCGCCGAGTCCGAAGCCGCCACTGCCCTGGCTGAGGAGATCAGGGAGCTCATTGCTGTGGCCGAACCCTTTGGCACAGACGATGCCTCACTGGATTTCTGGAAGCAATGGGACGGGTTCTGCCATCGTTTGTTTCATGCCTATCAGGATTTGGCCTTGTCTGAAGTGATGGCATCGGCCTGATCTTTCAGCTCTGTATTTTTCAATCCCCGGCAGCCGCGGTGCGCTCATGTGCCGCGGCTGCCTGTGTTGAAATCCCTTTTTCCAAAACCCGCGGTTGTGATATATTTCAATCTTTGATGCCAATGGCCGTCATGCCGTTATCAAACCATTAAAACAGGAGAATCAACCTGGCGCGCGCAACTGACATACCTGAAAAACAGACATTTGCGGATTTAAAGAAGCAGGAGCAAAATGCCAAGCGGGACGTCATTATTGATGCGGCAGAACGGGTCTTTGGGTTCAAGCCGTTTCATAAAGTCAACATCCGCGACATTGCCGCCGAAGCCGGTATTTCCCATGCCACCATCTACCGGTATTTTCCGGATCAGCAGACCCTTTTCATGGAAGCCTTTCTCCGGGGCGTGGAAGAAATCCTGGCCAGAATTGATGTCATTGCCGCAAACAACCCCCCAGGCAATCTGCTGGAAGCAGTTGTGGCCGACTTCATTGATTTTCTGACCCAAAAGGATCATTATTTCCGGATGATGACCCATTTCATGCTCGACGGTGAACTGGCCCCGGACCTGGTGGAAAAACTCAACAATGCCGCCCGTGCTTTGCTCAACCGGCTGGAAACCATATTTGCGGCCGGCCATACAACCGAAAACCCCCGGGCCATGGCCCGCGCCCTTTTTGCCGCAGTAAACGGCGTGCTGATCTCCTTTCGCAATTACCCGGGCCGGGACCGGCAGGCGGTTTTCGATCATATGCAGCTTCTTGGCAAACTCATTGCCAGACGATTCAGTTGATCAGTTTTGACGGCATCGTAAAAAGTCCAATATCTGCGTTACGCGCGATACCTCAGAATTTCACGTACGCTAAGCACGCTCCATTCTTCGGAATCGCGCAAGCCTTGATCTTGAACTTTTTACAAAGCCGTCAGATCCCGACTTTTTACGAGTGCATCAGTTTTTTAAACCGAAAAAATCCACCAGAGCGCAAAAAATCGCCGGGGCTATTTTTCGTAGATACCCACAAGCCGGTTCATGCCGATCAAATGCGGCTCGATTTTTTCCAGCAGCTGCCACTGGGTCAGGCCGGATTCCAGTTTCAGATCCTTGTTTAACGCCAGCAGCCACCAGAAGTAGTGATGGATGCCATGGCCGGGCGGTGGCTTGGGTCCTTTGTAGCCCTTTTCGTTGAAATTGTTGACCCCCATGGTGTAGTCGGGACATCCCTCCGGAATTCCCGAGACATCGCCGGCGATATTGTAGAGAACCCAGTGGACAAACCCGTAGGTGCCCGGCTCCACCAGCGGTGCATCCGGGTCATGACAAATAATGGCAAAGCTGCGTGTGCCCTCGGGCACTTTTGTCCATTCCAGGGGCGGGGATACATCTTCTCCGTAGCCGGTGTATTTTTGCGGAATCTGTCCCCGGTTTTCAAACCCCGGACTGGTCAATTGCATGTCCGAAAGTGCAAAACCCATGATTTTCCCTCCTTTCACCAATAACTGAAGTTGGCGGCTGTAAGTATTCGCGGGCAAAACTGATTACCAATAAATTAAGAAACCTTGCCTGCCTTGTCAACAACGCGCCTGCTACCCGGGCAAAACCCGGTTGTCGGCAACGCGGAATCCTGGTAGAAAAATACCTGAAATCATCTGCCTGAAACAATCGCCTGAATTCAGGAGCAAACAGAAAAACCCATGACCGGCCGCATTTTTCAAAACAACAACCTGCTTTTCCGGATTTTCCCTTTTATCCAATGGCTCAGGGGCTATTCATGGCAAATGTTTCGCGCAGACAGCCTGGCCGGGCTGACCGTGGCCGTGGTGCTGATTCCCCAGTCCATGGCATACGCCATGTTGGCAGGCCTTCCGCCGGTCTACGGCCTGTATGCGGCTGCCATTACCCCGATCATCGGCGGGCTGTGGGGAAGCCTCAGACAGCTGGCCACCGGTCCCATTGCCATTATGAGCCTGCTGGTGCTGACCACCCTCGCACCCCTGGCCGAACCCGGCAGCCGGCAGTTCATTGACCTGGCCCTGGTGCTTTCAATCCTTGTGGGGGCCATTTACCTGTCTGTGGGCATTGCCGGCATGGGCCAGGTCATGTCGTTTATATCCCATTCAGCAGTCAAGGGGTTTACCTCTGCTGCGGCCCTGATCATTATCGCCGCCCAGATCCCCAATCTGCTGGGACTCAGCACGGAGCGCCACGAATTTATCATTTTCATGCTCATTGAAATCGGGAAGAATCTTTCCGGCTTTCATCCGGCCACCGTGCTTATCGGGGTTTCGTGCTTTGTTTTTATCTATTTTGTCAAAAAATACCGGCCCGCCTTTCCGGCCGGGCTTGTGGCCCTTGTGGCGTCAACAGGCGCGGTGGCCTTGCTCAAACTCCATGAAGCCGGGGTTGCCGTGGCCGGAAAAAGCCCAGGCGGGCTTGCCGGATTTTACTTGCCGTCAGTGGCCCCGGAGACACTCAGCAACCTGATCGGTCCGGCGGTGGTCATCGCCCTGGTCAGCTTTGCTGAAACTTACAGCGTGAGCAAGGCCGTGGCATCTGAATCCAAACAGAAAATCGATGTGAACCAGGAATTTGTGGGCCAGGGCCTGGCCAACCTGATCGGGGGGTTTTTCCAGTGCTACCCGGTCAGCGGCTCGTTTTCGCGCACTGCCGTTAATTTTGCAGCCGGTGCCAAAACCGCCATATCAAGCGTTGTTTCAGGGCTTTTGGTGATTTTTGCCCTGCTGTTTTTAACCCCGCTTTTCACCTATATTCCCAAAGCCGCCCTTGCCGCTGTTGTCATCAGCGCGGTCATGACCCTGTTTCATCCCAGGGAGGTGCTTTCTTTGTGGCGTCAGAACAAAGATGACGGAATTGTGGCTGTCACGGTCTTTGTTCTGGCCCTTGCGGTCAAACCCGATTATGCGCTTATGATCGGGGTTGCGGCCTCTTTGATCTTTTTTATGTGGAAAACCATGCATCCGCGAATTGTGCAAATCACCAAGGACCCGGAAATCAATGTATTTGTCAACGCGGATGCCGCGGACAAGCCCGGCTGCCCCCAGATTCTTCATCTGCGCTCAGACAATGTCATATTTTTTGCCAACGCGGAATACACGGTGGCCCACATTCTTGAAAGGGTTGATGCGGTGCGCACCCCGCTGGTATATGTGCTTCTTGATTTTCAGGCAGTGGGCTTTATTGATATCACAGCCATTGATGAGCTGCGCGCGCTAAAAGATGAACTTGCGGCCCGGGACATGGGGCTGGCCATTTTCCACGTGCACCAGCCGGTGATGAAAACCTTTGTGTCTTCGGGTTTTATCCATGAAATCGGTGAGACCGGCATTGTCAGGCAGGCCGGTCTCACCGACCGGCACGGCGAGGTCCTGGCCGCCATTTTCAAGCAGATCGATCACGGCTACTGCCATGATATTTGCCCTTATGTATTGTTTTATGAGTGCAGCATAGTCAAATAAAAAGGAATTACCCGCTTATGTTTACCTTTATCCATGCTGCGGATATTCATCTTGACAGTCCCATGCACAAGCTCGAGGCTTATGACGGAGCCCCTGTTGAGGAATTCCGGCTGTCAACCCGCAGGGCCTTTGAAAATCTGGTGGAACTCGCGCTCGGGCAGCAAGTGTCCTTTATTCTGATTTCCGGAGATCTCTACGACGGGGACTGGAAGGATTACAACACCGGCCTGTATTTTATCAACCAGATGGTCCGCCTGCAAAAAGCCGGTATTCGGGTATTTGTGACAGCCGGAAACCACGATGCCGCAAGCACCATCACCCGCTCGCTGCGCATGCCCGACAACGTTACCCTGTTTGCCGCCAACCGGGCCGAAACCGCAACCATGGATGATCCGGCCGTGGCCATCCACGGAAGAAGTTTTGCCGCACCCGCGGAAAAAAACGATCTGTCCGCAGACTATCCCGCATCCCTGCCCGGCCGGTTTAACATCGGCATGCTCCATACCTGCGCCACCGGCAGACCGGGCCATGAAGCCTATGCCCCCTGCTCTCCGGCCCGGCTTGCGCAAACAGGATATCAGTACTGGGCACTGGGCCATGTTCACGATCACGAGGTATTGAACCGGGATCCCTTTATCGTGTTTCCCGGAAACACCCAGGGCCGGCATATCCGGGAGGCCGGCCCCAAAGGATGCGTTCTGGTGACAGTAACAGACAGCACGGATATTGACCTTGCCTTTACCCCCACTGACGTGGTGCGCTGGTGCCTGATCTCTGTTGACGCGGGCGGCAGCCACGACGCCCGTGAAGTGATCAGTGCGTTTGCCGGCCAACTGGAAACCGTGATTTCGGAAAACAATGCCATGCCCCTGGCCGTTCGGGTGGAAATCATTGGTGAAACAAAGGCTGCCGGCGAACTGGCCGCAGACCCGGAACGCTGGACCGGCGAAATCCGGGCCGCGGCCATTGAAACCGGCGCAGGCCGGGTGTGGGTGGAAAAAGTCCGGTTTTTCTGCCGTCTTCCTGCAGATGTTGACCATCCGCCTTCAGGCGGGGCAATGGAAGAACTTGTATCCCTGTTTGAGGACCTGGCACACGACCCAGAGGCCAGAACAGCACTTGGCAGCGAGCTTTCGGATTTCTGCCGCAAGCTGCCCATAGAGCTCAGACAAGACCCGGACGGCATCAAATGCGATGATCCGGATTGGATCAAGGAGCTTCTGGACCAGATCCGGCCGGAACTGGTGGGCCGGCTGATGGGCAAAGGAGAAAGATCATGAAAATCGATGCCCTTCACCTGACCGCATTTGGCCCGTTTACAAACACCTGCCTTGATTTCAGCAAGGCCGGCGGCCGGGGCCTTCACCTGGTTTACGGCCCCAACGAAGCCGGCAAAAGCTCGGCCTTGCGGGCCTTGCGCGCACTGTTTTACGGAATTGACGAACGAAGCGCCGACAGCTTCATCCACCCTTATGCCAAAATGCGTGTGGGCGCAACACTGTGCGCGGATAACGGGCAGCGACTCGATATTGTCCGGCGCAAGGGCCGGACCAACACCCTGCGGGGGGCAGACGATCAGACCGTGGTGGAGGAAAGCGTTCTGGCCGGTTTTTTAAACAACGTGGATGCAGATGTTTTTGCCACAATGTTTGGTATCGGCTATGATGATCTGGTGGCCGGGGGCCGCCAGATTGTCTCAGGGGGCGGGGATCTGGGCCAGCTCGTATTTTCGGCCGGCTCCGGCATCGTGCGGCTAAAATCAATCCGTGATGCCCTTCAGGCCGAAGCCGAGAATCTGTTTAAGCCTTCGGGAAAAAACCCGGCCATCAATGCCGCGTTATTGCAGTTAAAAGACATTGAAAAACAGCTCCAGCAGACCATGCTTCCCGGCTCCCGGTGGACAGAGCTTGAAAAGGAATACCGGCAGGCCGGGGAAAACCGCCAAAAAGTTGAAGCCGAGCTGCGGGAAAACCAAAAGGCGCGCCATCATTTGGACAGAATCCGGCAAGCCCTGCCTGTCATTGCCCGGCGGCAGGAAGTCACAGACCTGCTGGCCCAATATGAAAACACCCCGGTGCTGGCAGCCGATTTTGCCGAAACCCGCCGGGATCTTGTGTCTAAACTCGACATGGCCGGCAGGGAGGCCGAGCGCGCGGAAACCGCCATTTCCGCCATTGAAAAGGAAATGGCCGGGCTCCTGCCAGATGATACAATTATCAACAACGCCGGACTCATTGAAGATCTTTACCAGCAGCTTGGCAGCCAGCACAAGGCCGAAGCCGACCGGGTGGGCCTCGATACCCGGCGCTCTGCCCTGCTGGGCGAATGCCGGGAAATCCTGCGCAACCTCTCAGGTGAGTTAAGCCTTGAAGATGCCGAACAACTGCGCATCAAAAAGGAACAGGCCGCGGCCATCCGGCGCCTTTCCTCTGAATATGAGCAGATCACAACCCGAATGGAAAGTGCAAAAGAGACCCTGCCGGAAACAACCCGGGAAATCCGGCACCTTGAAGAACAAAAACAGCAGCTTTCCAAGCCCCGGGACCCGCAATCCATAGCAACCCTGGAGGCCGTGCTCACAGAAGCCCTGGAATACGCACCCCTGGAAAAACAAAACAAGCAGGATCTTGCCGGCATGGATGCCCGCAGGGCCGCTTTTGAAAACCGGCTGCAGCAGCTGGGCCTTTCCGCCAAAACCGCCGGGGAGCTGCAAAAACTGCCGGTCCCTGCAATAGAAACCATCCAGGTTTATGAAGACAGCTTTGATCAGGGCAAAACGCGCGCCCGGGAACTGGCCAGGGAGCGCCAGCAGATAGATGAGCAGCTCCGGGAAACCGAAACCCGCATAAATGCCGGGCAAATGGCCCAGGCCGTACCCTCCGAGTCTGACTTGACCACCGCCCGGGCCCGAAGGGATCAGGGCTGGCAGCTTGTCCGCACCCGGCTTGAAGGCGGCCGCGTCGACGAGCAGGCGATTTCCGAATACCTTGGCCTTTCAGACAACTGCACCATTCTGGCTGACGCCTTTGAATACCATGTAAAAGGTGCAGACGAACTTGCAGATCGCCTGCGCCGGGAGGCTGACCGGGTGGCCGAGCATGCAAGGCTTGCTGCGGACCACCAGACCGCACAAAACCGCCGGGCGGAACTGGATGCGGCATGCAAACAGGCACAGGAAGAGATTGAAAACCTTCGCGCTCAATGGGAAAACCTCTGGGCGCAAACCGGTATCTCTCCGAAAACGCCCAGGGAAATGGAGCGATGGATTCGGGATTTTGTGGTGTTAAAAAGCGATTTGTCCGAATTTGAGCAGGTCTGCGCAAAAGCACAGGATCTGGAAAACCAGACCGAAACCCGCCGGGCCGCCCTGGCAGAAGAACTCAAAAAACTGGATCCACAAACCGATTTTTCCGGCGTCTCCTTAAGCCGGCTCGTATTTCAGGCCCGCAAGATCATTGAAGATGAGAAAAATCTCGCTGCCGAACATGAAAAAATCGACTCCGAAGCCGCGGCCAGAAAAAAAGAACTGGCTGCGGCCAAAAACCGGCTTGAAACCGGACAAAAGGAATTTGAAAAATGGCGCGCCAGCTGGGCGGCAGCGGTTTCTTCTCTGGGCCTATCCCCGGACTCCCGCCCGGCTGAAGCCGAAGCGGTCATGGAGGATGTGCGCACCCTGTTTGAAAAGCTCAAAAACGCCGAAACCCTTCAAAAGCGCATCCATGGCATAGACCGGGATGCTGAGGCATTTTCCACCAAGGTCGCGGCCCTGACAGATGCCGTTGCCCCGGATCTTTCCGGCAGTGCGGCCCAGGATATCGTCCTGCAACTCCACGGCCGCCTGACCCGTGCCAGAGAGGACAGCACCCGGAAAAACACTCTTGAAAAACAACTGACAGCAGAGAAAAAAAACCTTGAAACCGCCCGCAAAAATACCCAATCCCTGCAGACACGACTTGGGCGGATGTGCGAGGAGGCCGGGTGCACGGATTACAGGCAGCTGCCCGAAGCCGAGCAGCGATCCGAAAAGCGCAGACAGCTCGACACCGAGTTACAATCCCTTGAACAAAGAATCCTGGAACTTTCCGGCGGGGCCACGGTGGAGCAATTTACGGCTGCGGCCGGAGCCGTGGATGCCGATACCATTGAACCGGAAATCATCCGCTATGATGAAAAAATTGCAGAGCTGACAAAGCAGAAAGACAGCCTTACAGAGACCCTCGGCAGCCTGGGAAATGAAATGTCGAAAATGGACGGCAGCGCAAAAGCCGCTGAACTGGCCCAGAAGCGCCAGGAAATTCTGGGCCGCCTGGATCCCGATGCCCGCCATTATGTCCGGGTCAGAATTGCCACCCGGGTGCTGGACCGGGCCATTGACCGGTTCAGGGAAAAAAACCAGGACCCCATGCTCTTTCGGGCCTCGGAGCTGTTTGCAAAAATCACCTGCGGTGCGTTTTCCGGCATGCGTCCGGAATTTGACGACACCGGTCGCCCGGTGATCACCGGGGTGCGGGGAGCAGAGCACGAACTGGTCCCTGTATGGGCCATGAGCGACGGCACGGCAGACCAGCTTTATTTGTCCCTGCGTCTGGCGGGTCTGGAAATGACAATGGAAAAAACCAGCCCCATGCCCTTTATCGTCGATGACATCCTGATCAAATTCGACAATGACCGGGCCGCAGCCGCCCTGGAAATCCTTGCCGATCTCTCGGCGCAGACCCAGGTGATCTTTTTTACCCATCACGCCCACTTAGTCGACCTGGCCCGGGAGTGCCTGGCAGATGACAGGGTGGTTTACCACCAGCTTTGATGGCGCCGTAAAGTCCAATATCTGCGTTACACGCAATTTCTCAGATACAGATGCATTATCATCCGGCCTTTTGGCTATCGCTCCACTCCTTTTCGCGCAGCTTGTATTTCTGAATTTTACCTGTGGCGGTTTTGGGCAACTCCCCAAACACCACGTGCTTTGGCGCCTTAAATCGGGCCAGATTCTGCTTGCAGAAATCAATAATGTCTTCGGCTGTGGGTTCTGCACCGGGACGGGGGGTGATATAAGCCTTGGGCACCTCGCCCCACTTGGGATCCGGGGTTGAGACCACGGCCACTTCCATTACAGCCGGGTGCTGATAAATGGTGTTTTCCAGCTCCACTGTGGAAATATTTTCTCCGCCGCTGATAATGATGTCTTTTTTACGGTCCATGATCTGGATGTATCCGTCCGGGTGCATCACCGCCAGGTCCCCGGAGTGAAACCAGCCGCCGGCAAATGCCTCCCGGGTGGCCCGGGGATCCTTGTAATAACCCAGCATCACGTTGTTGCCGCGCATGACAATCTCGCCGATGGTCTGGCCGTCACGGGGAACCGAGGTCATGGTCTCAGGATCGACCACGTTCATGTGCAGGGCATGCACGTAAGGCACTCCCTGCCTGGCCTTGATCCTGGCTTTCTCCTCAGGATCCAGGGACTTCCACCGGTCCTGCCACTTGCAGATGGAATGCGGGCCATAGACTTCTGTCAAACCGTAAGTCTGGGTGATGTTGGCGCCCACGTTTTCCATGTTCAGGATCACCTGGGGGGCCGGGGGAGCGCCTGCGGTCATAATCTCCACGTGATGGTCCAGCTTGATGCTGTTTTGTTCGGCATGGGCTGAAAGCCCGATCAAGACCGTGGGTGCGGCACACAAGTGAGTGATCTGCTCGGAACCAATCATGTGGTAAATGGTTTCCGGCTCCACTTTCCGAAGGCATACATGGGTGGCGCCGGCTGCGGTCACGGCCCATGGAAAACACCACCCGTTGCAGTGAAACATGGGCAGGGTCCACAGGTAGTTGGATTCCGGGGTTAAGCCGAATTCAATGAGCTCGCCCATGGCGTTTAAAAACGCTCCGCGGTGGTGGTACATCACGCCCTTGGGTGAGCCCGTGGTGCCGCTGGTGTAATTGATGGTGGCCACCTCCTGCTCGTCTTCCACCAAAAACGGGGCCAGTTTGCCCGCACCTGATGCCAGAAACGATTCATAATCCGTTCCCGGAAGCGGCATCTCATCGCTTGTGTCACAGATGTTGACGATGCGCTTGACATGCGGCAATTCTTCCTTGACCGGCTCGATTCGGTCGGCAAATTCATTATCCACAAAAACGATCCGGGATTCGGAGTGATTGATAATATAGCCCACTTCCTTTGGGGAAAGCCGGATATTGACACAGACCAGAGCCGCCCCGATCATGGGTACGGCAAAGTGGGCTTCAAGCATGGGCGGAATATTGGGGCTGATAAAAGCCACCTTGTCTCCCTTTTGAATACCTGCATCGGCCAGGGCCGCGGCAAGGTCGCGCACGCGGCTATAAAACTGTTCATAGGTGCGGCGGGTCTCTCCGTGGACCACTGCAACATTGTCCGCATACACCACAGCGCTTCGTTCCAGGAACTGGACAGGGGTAAGCACATCGTGATTCACCGGTGTCATGGCAAAATCTCCTTGTTTGATTCATTTTTGGCTTTGGAAATTGAAAATGCACAATTCACATCAAACACGGCAAGAAGCATGCCGTTTACATCGAAATCAATGGAACTGCTTAGAATAAAAAGGGATTAACAACAGGCAGGGCTATCCGGAATATCGACTGCAGAAAAACACCCTGGGGTTAAAAAACCCCAAAAACAAAGACATCATGACAATAATTATTTGATTCTAATGACTAAAAACAACTTGAGGCCAATCAACCCCAAAATCGGACTACTTAATCCCATGCTGCTGAATTTTTTTAAACAACGTGCGGCGATTGATTCCCAGAGCCGCGGCCGTATCGGATCTGCGCCAGCGATACTTTTTCAGGGCGGAGACAATCAGCTTTTTTTCCACATCCAGAAGGGCGTCTTTCAGACTTGCCGGCTGATCCTGAATTACCTGAAACATCTCTTCAGCAGGCCTTTGGGGGTCAGGCGCACCGGGCAGCTCAAACCGGTTGACGGTGACATATCTGTGAATCACATTCTGCAGCTCCCGGACGTTTCCCGGCCAGTGATGGGCATACACGGCATCGAGCATGGCGCCGGTAAGCTTGGGCCCATTTTCTGATCCGGCATACAAATTTAGGAAATGATCCACGAGCAGGGGAAGATCCTCCCTTCGGTCCCGCAGCGGGGGCATGTAAACCGGGATCACGTGCATGCGGAAAAAAAAATCTTCCCGCATCCGCCCCTGCCGTACCAGGAATTCAGAATCACGATTTGTGGCTGCAATGATTCGAATATCGGGTTTTCGCACCTCCCCTCCCCCAACCGGAGAAAAACCTTTTCCGTCGATTACGCGCAATAATTTAACCTGCATGGCCGGGGAGATTTCTCCGATTTCATCCAGAAACAGCGTGCCGCCGTGGGCCTGCTGCAAATGACCCGCCCGGTCGCGATCCGCACCCGTAAAAGCCCCTTTTTTGTGTCCGAAAAATTCGCTTTCAAGCAAATTTTCCGGAATTGCGCCGCAATTGACCACCACAAAAGGCCCCTCTGCCCGGCTGCCCACATTGTGGATCTCCTGGGCGACCAGTTCCTTGCCGGTGCCGGATTCTCCGTATATGATTACATTTGCAGTGCTGGCCGCAGCATGCACGATATTTTCATAAATAGCCTGCATTTCAGGGCTTTTGCCGATAATCGCCCCGAAGCGAAACCTTTCCTTCATTCCGGTTCTGAGGCTGCGGTTTTCCTGCCGAAAATGGTCGGCCTGGGCGGCAAGGGCCTCTTCGGCCTGTTTTCGCTCGGTGATATCGATCATCAGGGTTTCAACGGTGAAAACCCTTTTGTCCGGATCAACCTCCTGCCGGGTTACGGCATAATACCACCGGTCGTCAAGCTCGCTTTGGATCTCCCGCCTTACCGGATGGCCGCCTGATGCCGCATGAACCGGACAATTGGCACATGGCCGATTCCGGCCGTGAAAAATGGCATAGCACATCTCTCCTGTGGCGTTATGGCCGATTTTTTCCTTCATGCTCCGGTTTAAAAATACAATCCGGTATGATCTGCTAACCGCGTAAATCAGCCCCCCTGCAGCTTCAATGACCCCGTTTAAGGATGCCTGGCTTCTTTGAAGTTCCCGCTGAGCGGTCTTGAGATCGGTGATGTCCATAAAAGAAGCAATGGAGTGTTTTCCATCCGGCAGCATAGCCACCTTGATCCATATATCACGCACCTGCCCGGAACGATCCACCACCCGGCAATCGTACTCCTCCGGAACCAAAGACTCCCGGCGCCTGCGTCCGTAATGATAAGAAACCATTTTATCCAGGTCTTCCGGGGCAATAAACCGGCTCCATTTCATCCGGTGCTCAATCTCTTCCCTGGCAAACCCGCTTAATTTCTCAAATTCCACATTTGCCATGGCAATGGTCATGTCCGGCTCGATGATAATGGAAGCCGCCCCGGATTTTTCAAACACCTGGCGGTACCATTGACGTACAGCGTTTGATTCTCTTGCCATTGACTTCATAATTCTATATAGATCACACAGTTGTTTTTTTTTCAATTATTGATAAGCTTGTAAAAAGTCTTTTTTACAGGCAGCATTAAGTTTGAAGTGATTAAGTGTTAAGTAAAATCAACAAATTATTTTTTTATTTGTTGTCGTTTACAGAAGTTTCTGGACTTTACGGTGCAATCAATCATTGCTTGCGGGAACATGAAAGGAAGTGTAATGAAACGGGCAGCACGCATTTTTGGTTTTCTGCTCACCGGTTTTTTGCTGATCTGTTTTGCAGCCGGGTGCGGTTCCGACAGTTTTATCATCAAACGGCAGGATCTGTCTGCGGTCAGCGACAGGCTTGCGCTTCTGGAACAGCGCATGGACCTGGAGGCTGAAAAAACCGACATGCTCCTGGATCAGTGCAGGAATCAGAAACAATTTCTTGTACAATCCATGAAACAGCACGATGATTTGCTGCAGGGGCTTGAACAGCAGCTGCGCCGGGTGCACGATGAAACAAAGAAAAAGCTCGCAGATCTTGAAAGCGCTGAAAAACCCCAACCTGTATCCAGGCCCGTACTGGAGAAATCCGGCACAGACAAAATGTTGATCGGCAGGATTGAAAAAGTCCGGCTCACCCCTCCCGGCGAGATTTTCCACGCCCGCATTGATACGGGCGCAACCACTTCGTCTTTGGATGCCCGCAATATTGAAACATTTGAAAGAGACGGCAATCGCTGGGTCAAATTCCAGATTCAGGATCCGGGGCAGGAAACCTTCTACGAGGTGGAAAAGCCGGTTGTGCGGCACGTTCGCATTATTCAGGCATCCACGGAAGAAACCACCAGGCGTCCAGTCATTGAGCTTCAGTTTCAAATCGGCGGGACCAAAAGAATCGAGGAATTTACCCTTGAAAACCGTTCCCACCTGAATTATCAGGTATTGATCGGCCGAAATATTTTGCGCGATCTCATGGTCGTCGACGTTGCCAAGGAATTCATCGCCCCCCTTGCAGGAGAAAAACCAAGCGAAAAAACAGATAAATGAAGTCCAAATCCGCTTTTTACATTGTTGTCCTGATTCTGGTCCTAACAGGTCTGGGGCTTGCCTGGCTCAGACATGTAAACCTGGATATTCCCCTGGTACCGGGCCGGACCCGGCCGGTCTGGCACATCGAGGCCAGAATCGACTTTGTGGCAGAGGGCGAACCGGTAAAAGTAAACCTGGATCTGCCCGGCAGCCCGCCGGGATTTGCCCAGGTCTCCGAACAGGCCGCATCAACGGGTTATGGATTTTCCATTGTGGACACTCCGGCCGGACGCCGGGCGGAATGGACCCGGCGCAGTGCCCGCGGTGATCAAACCCTGTATTACAAAGTCCAGATGATCCCTGAGACGGATGCCGCCAAAAAATCCGAGGTAAAGCAGCCGCCGAACCCTGAAACCGTGTACTGGGATCCCTTGCAGGCAACAGCCGCACACCAGCTCGAAGAACAGGCCTGGGAAAAATCAAGCACCCCTATCAGTTTTGCAAGGGAGCTGATCAAACAGCTCACTGCTTCAGAGCCGGATCAGAATGCCTCCCTGCTGCTAAGTCAGTACCCCCTGCCCGAACTTTTGATGCGTCTGCTCAATCACGCAGGCATTGCCGCACGTGTTTCCATGGGGCTGGAACTTCAGGATGCCCGCAGGTACCAGTCTTTAAAACCCATTTTGGAAGTGTTTGACCAGGACCGCTGGGTGCCGGTGGATCCGCGCACCGGAACTCACGGACTGCCCGAAAATCTGCTTTTGTGGCACAGATCCGGAAAATCCCTGCTGGATGTCAACGGCGGCAGCAACTCTGAAATCCATTTCTCCATGATCCGCCAAACGCTTCCGGCAATGGACCTGGCCCGTTTGCAATTTCACGAGGGCGGTCTTTCCCGGCTGAGCCTCTATTCCCTTCCCATCGAGGAACAAAGCGTTTTCAAACTTCTTTTGCTGCTGCCGGTGGGTGCCCTGATCATCACGTTCATGCGCATTGTCATCGGCATTCGCACTTCCGGGACATTTATGCCGGTGTTAATCGCCCTTTCCTTTCTACAAACGCAACTGGTGCAGGGCATTGCCGCCTTTGTCATTATCGTGGCCCTGGGCCTGTTGCTGCGGGGGTATCTGTCCAGGCTCAACCTGCTGATGGTGGCCCGGATTTCAACTTTGATCGTGCTGGTGATTTTTCTGACCTCCATGATCAGCGTGATTGGCTATGAACTGGGCGTGAATCTCGGACTCACCATTACCTTTTTTCCCATGATCATCATTGCCTGGACCATCGAGCGAATGAGCATCCTCTGGGAAGAGGAGGGAAGCCGGGAAGTTTTGATCCAGGGCCTTGGCAGCCTCAGCGTGGCCGTGCTGGCCTATTTGTGCATGCGCATGCCCATTGTCCGGCACCTGACCTTTAATTTTCCGGAAATCCATCTGATTCTGCTGGCCGGCATCCTGACCATGGGGCAGTACACCGGCTACAAGCTCACCGAGCTCAAACGCTTCGGGGTGATGAGGAACAACGGCTGAAATGTGGATCTTTCCGCTACCTTTGCGCAGGCTTGGCTTTCTTGGCATGAACCGCAGAAATGTGGCCTATATCAGCCGGTATAATTCCCGGGGGCGATACCCGCTTGTGGATGACAAGCTCAAGACCAAGCTGCAGGCCGAAAAATTTCACCTGGCAACCCCGCGGCTGCGGGGGGTAATCCGGCATCAATATGAGATTGAAACCTTTGCGGGCATGGTCGAAGATCTTAACGGCTTTGCTGTCAAGCCGTCAAAGGGTTCAGGCGGCAAGGGCATTCTGGTGATCAAAGAGCGCAGCAGCGACCTGTTTGTTAAATCCTCGGGCCGCAGTATCGACATCCACGTGGTGAAAAGACATCTGTCCAACATCCTGGCCGGACTTTACTCCCTGGCCGGCACCCCGGATGTGGCCATTATCGAGGATTTGATCCAACCTTCTGAAATGTTTGAAAAACTGTCTTACGAGGGGGTGCCCGACATCCGGGTCATCATTTTCAGAGGATATCCGGTCATGGCAATGCTGCGGCTTTCCACCCGGGCATCCGACGGCAAGGCCAATCTGCACAAGGGGGCTGTGGGCGTGGGCCTCGATATTGCCACAGGCCGGTGCCTGCACGCGGTTCAATACTCAAAGCGCATCATCCGGCATCCGGATACGGGCATTGATTTAAACACCATTGCCATTCCGGACTGGAAAAATCTTTTGGAACTGGCCGCCCGCAGCTATGAAATCACACGGCTGGGCTATATCGGTGCCGATCTGGTGGTGGACAAAAACGCCGGACCCATGCTCTTGGAGCTAAACGCCCGGCCCGGGCTTTCCATCCAGGTGGCCAACGGTGCGGGCCTGCTGCCCCGCCTGAAAAAAATCGAGGCGCTGGATCCGGATTTTTCCCCTCGTGCGAAGCAGCGGGTGGAATTTGCCATGAAGGAATTTTGATGGCTGCGTAAAAAATTTTTTACATATCTTGATCTTTGTCAGGAAGGGAGCCCAAGGTCGGATTCAGTTTTTTCGCTCCTGAGCGTTTACGGATTCAGCAAATGCCTTCGCTGAAATTTCAAGAACTCGGCCTGTCGGCCTCAAACAGCTTGAAATTTCTTTGCTCCGGCATTTGCTGAATTTTTCCGTAAACGCTCAATGTCACTTCAAAAACCGAACCCCGACCTTGGGCTCCCTTGGAACTTCCTTGATTTGCAAAAAACCGGTCTCCTCACCTCCCGGTTTCAGAGAGCCCCCCGGTGCGGGCCCTGGCCGTATCCAGGATCTGTTGGATCTGTACGCGCACCGAATCGGGGATAGTGTCTGCCGGGCTCCGGGTCTGTCTGACAAGCTGCTGGGTGCGGTGGACGATGTGCTCGGACATGGATTTTGATACAGGACATGAAAAAGCGGCTTCCGGCTTGTCTGATGACGCAAAGGGCCTGACAAATCCGTACGCCGCCAGTTTCTCTGCGGTCTGTTTGACATTGCGGTAATCGCCTCCTGGACCCGCGGCCGCTATCTCCTCCCTGGCCAGGGTCTTTTCATCTACCAACACACCTTTGGCGATGTATTGACTTTTTGCAATGATTTCGTCAGCCAGAACCAGCTGAAAAAGGGAGCCACACATGCCCGATTCCATAAATCCCACGTCATGCACGAGGCTGGGCCCGCTGAGCATGGCCGAATGAAGCGACAAAGAGGCTTCGATTGCCGCCTGGGCATCCATTGCCTTGGAATCGCTGCATCCGCCTGCGGAAAAAACCGGAAGCCCCAGGTATTCCCCCATTTCGGTGAGTCCGGCTTCCAGGCTGGAAAGCTCCGGGGCGCCATATGCAAACACGGCCTCACGCATATCGAGTATGGACTGGGTGCCGCCGATGATAATACAAGCCCCCGGATTGACAATCTGGGAAATCACCACGCCGATAATCGATTCAGCCAGGGTCATTGAAATATGGGCGGCATGCGTGGCCGGAACGGTCCCCCCGCCGGTGCTTGCAGGGGCAAAAATCTGGGGGATATTGTTTCTGGCGCAATACATCACCTTGTCAATGGCGCTGAAATCAGAAAGAAGGGGGGAAATGGGCTCATTATAAAACAGATAATTGGGCTTCTGCCGGAATGTTTCCGGGCCGCCGGCCATGGCCATGGCAATCTGATGAATATCCCGGCAGTGCTCTTTGGACATGCACCAGGCAATGGGCGGCTTTGTGGAATTCTGAATCATTTCGGAAAACTCGAAAAGCCCTTCCATACCCCGGGGCGCGTCACTGACCAGGCCCAGTGACATCACAAAGCCAATGCCGGAAAGCGCCTCGCACACCCGTGCCACCATGGCTGCATCATTGCATGTGTAACGCCTTCGTTCAAAAGTAAGGGGATCGATAAAGTTGGGACAGGTGGGACCGGGGCCGAAATAGGTATGACCGTGCTCCACCCGCAGTGCGGCATGGCCCTGCCAGTTGAAAATCGTGCTCACCGGCGGCACGGAATCAAGGGCTTTTTTTACAATGTGCGGCGGCATATAAACCCGGTCCTGCGTCACCCGGCAGCCGTTTTCCGCAAGTATCCGGCAGGCCTGTTCATGCTTAACCCTGGCGCCGGTATGCTGCAGAATTTTGAGTACCTGGTTGAATATCAGCCGTTTTTGACCGTCAGACAAAAACGAGAACCGGATATACTGGTTTTCCGTCAGGTTGGTTCGGGTTCCCATCAGTGGTCCTCCTTTTGCGAACTTGCTGCCAGGGACCGCAGTTCGGTCAGCAGCTTTGGATCCATGTGGGCGGGGGTGTGCTCGTCCAGGATTTTGCGGCGTTGTTCAACGGCCCGCTGCTTCATGGTCGTGGCACCGGCCGCCAGCCAGCCGTCATAGATGGTCCGATTGATCAGGCGGGGCCGGAACCATTGCTGCCAGTGCTCATGGGTGTGATCCTGGGTGAGATATTCCCCTCCCGGCCCGACAGATTCGATCAGATCCATGGCCAGGTATTCTTCATTCGTACAGATGCCTTTTCCGATCTGCTTGATCATGGAGATGATTTCATTGCATATGACCAAGCTGTCCATGCAGAACTGCTCAGCACGGCTGATCATTCCAGAGCCGTAAATCATATCCGCCCCGGACAGAAAGGCGTAAAAAAGACCGGCGCTACAATCCACCCCGGCCTCCTGGCCCAGATCGCTGGCATCGGTAATACCCGCGGGCGACAACATGCCCAGCCCCAGCCACTTGGAAATATCCGTGTTGGCCGCCACGCTCAGGGCAAGTTCCGGAGCACCATAGCAGCATCGGTTGGAATTTTGTGAACCCGCGCCTGTCAAGCCGCCTCTGATCAAAGGCATGCCGGGCTTCTGAAGATATGAAAGCACAGAGACCAGCATGGTTTCCGCCAGGCTTTGAACCAGCATCCCGGCAATGGTCGAAGGCGCAGTGATTCCGGAAATCGCCCGGGATGCACACACGCAGGGAATCCGTTTTTCAGCACAGAACAGCAGCTTGTCGGCCGCATCGGCCGATAATACCAAGGGAGAGTCAATTTCAACGTAGTGCGCAAAAAATGGGTGTAACCGAAATTCCTTTTCCCCTCCGCAAAGCAGGGTCCCCATCTGCCACAATCCATGAAGTTGCCTGACATCGGCACTGCCCAAAAGCATGGGTTTGCAGGACCCTTCGAGCATGGCTGCCACAAGGGAGAGATCCCATGAGGTTCGGTTTGCGGAAAAAATCTTCAGGGGACCGGCGATAAAATCAAAATTGGGCAGAAAATCAACCAGACGGGCTGTGTTGTAAATCTTTTCATAAAGGTCCTGGCCCTCAGCCGGCGCTCCGTTATCCGGTCTCAGCGGATAAATCGGCCCTGCGCCAAACGCCAGCTCATCTTTCTGCAGCCGCACCTCCCTGGTCGGAGCTCTGCCGGCAAGGGCAATTTTTGAGGGGTGCCCGAGCAGTGCCCTTTCAACCAGAACCGCGGGAATGCGCACGAGATCTGTATCTGTAACCACAGCTTCGCTGCTTTCCAGCAATCGGCGGGCCTGAGGGCTTCTTACCCGGGCTCCCTGGCTTTCGATGACCCCGAGTGCATCAAAATAGATGCGCTCCATTTCATCTTCGGACAAAACCTGAAAATTCGGCGTGGTCTGAACGATCTCCTTTATTTTCATAGCCTCCCCCTGAAACCCTCCGGTTTTTCAATTTGGGATAAAATATCATAATCAATTCATGTTTTCAGGTATTTTTTTCAAATTGCCCCCGGGATGACGCGCTGACCGGCCGGATCGTTGAAACACACCGGAGACGCGGCCAAATCAAGCGTGTTATGAACCCGTGGGAAAACACAGCAGCAGCGGCATTCCAATAACTCCCAAATCAATGATGAAATGACAAATAAAAGCGGGAATGATACTCTTGTTGCGTTCAGCAATGATTCCCAGGACTAGGCCATAGACAAATGAAAGAAAGCCGAACACCGCTCCTGCGATCATGAAATGAATCAACGCGTATGCCAGGGCCTGGACGGTATTGGCCGTCCATATTGGATATGGCGCCCGCTTTATCAGGTTATAAAGGGCCAGACGGTATATAACCTCCTCGCCTGCGGCATTCATCAAACTCATCGCCAGCACGGGCGGCCAGAAAGCCGGGCCGCGAAAGCAAAATCCCTTTAATACAAACAATTCGAAACAATAATAAATGCTCACGGCCAGGCCGATGAAAAACGTGTATGAAAAACGGTTCCAACCCAGCCAGGGATTTATGGGAATCCTAAGCCAGCGAAGCCAGAACAGGCAGCAAGCGGGTATGAGGATCACCGGGGAATACCAGAAGATGCGGCCGTAGGCATCGGAAAGGGAAAAAACCGGCTGAATCGGCCAGGGCCATATCCTAAGCTGCCGGGTAAGATAATATATGAAAAAATTCAATAAAACCAAGGACACCAGCAGTGCGGCCATGGAAAAAAGGCGTAGAAGTTCCGCCCTGGCTTCATTTTTTACCGGTGCGGTTTCCGCAGATGAAAGGGATTTGGTTTTTCGGCAGGGCCAGGCGATAACCATGGACAAAACAAGCCCTGTGAAAAACAAAAGCCCCATGACAACCTGGGCCTGGGACAAGCCAAAAAAAACCCCGGCCTCGGTGCGGAAAACCTCAAGAACAATGCGTGCAGGAGGGTAAAGCAAAAGGTAGGCGGTAAACACCACTCCTCTGAAACGGGTTCGGATTTCCGGGCCGGAATAAACCCGGTTGTAGACCCGGCGCAAAAAGAAAAAAACAGCCAGATTCACCATGATTGCATACAGCGGCACGGGATTTTGCAGGCCAAGATGGAATCCATAAAAATACAGATTCACCCGTGCCCCCCAGCAGCATCCCACAAGCAGGCATCCTGTGCGGCCGAGGACGTGCACCAGTGGCAGATAAAGAAAAACCGTATCCAGTATCTCGGAAATTCTGAAACGAAACAGGCAAGATAGTACGACCAGAAAAATCACCGCCAGAATCATTCCGCCATGAAATGTGTGAGAACTGCCGGAAACGATGTTTTCAACCAGCAGATCCACACACCAGTGCTCAAACGGACGGTTGAGCATCCCGGCGGCCCGGGAGCCCGCATAAACCACCGGACCGATGCCGGAAATGAAAATTCCGGTAAACACAAAAACGCGCTTTTTGGAATAACCAAGGGGAAAATACAGCTTTCGGGATGCAAAAATGGCAAAAACGATGAATGCAGCCGCAATAACGCTGTAATAATAAATTTCCCCGAGGATCTGTAAGACAGGATACCGGGATGCCAATCCGAAGTATTTGAACATGAAAAACCGCTGTCCTGGCCAAAGGTTATTCCAGACAGTCCAGAAAGCCTGGAAAAATACCCTTTCATCCGGAAATGGCATTATTACAACATTTTCGTATGTTAAACAATAAAAACGTGAACTGTACAAAAGGGGTTTGCCCGCCGCGTGCGCCCGGTACGGTACAACTCAGTGCTGCCCGTTATTGCGTTTTGCCCAGAGAGATATTATGATCCGGCACCTGCTGAGCGGGTGGAACTCCAACAATTACCGAACATGGAAAAGGTATCTGAAAATACATGCAGAACAATACATTTGCCCCTACAATTGCCCATGAACTAAACATTACCGCTGCCCAGGTTTCCGCAGTGACCGGTCTGCTCGGTCAGGGAGCCACCATCCCTTTTATTGCCAGATACCGGAAAGAGGCCACCGGCAGCCTGGATGAGGTGGCGGTAGCCGCGATTCGCGACCGCACGCATCAGCTGGGCGAACTTGCCGCACGAAAGGATGCCGTCTTAAACTCCCTGGAGAAACACGGTCACCTCACGGATAACCTCCGGGCCAAAGTTGAGGCCGCACAGAGCCTGACCGAAGTGGAAGATATCTATCTTCCCTATAAACCCAAGCGCCGGACCCGGGGGGTCATGGCCCGGGAAAAGGGACTTGAGCCCCTGGCCATGGACATATTTGCACAAAACGGCCTGGATGTGCAGGCTGCAGCCGAAAATTTCGTTGATCCGGAAAAAGAAGTGGCATCCGCCGAAATGGCTCTGGCCGGGGCAAGAGACATTATTGCCGAACGCATCAGTGAAAACGAAAACGCGCGCACAGCCCTGCGGGATCTGTTTTTTAAAAAAGCCATTATCAAAAGTCGTGTTGTCCCGGGCATGGAGGAAACCGGTGCCAAGTTCCGGGATTATTTTGACTGGCAGGAAAATGCGGCAGCCGTTCCCTCCCACCGGATGCTGGCCATACGCAGGGGCGAAGAGCAGGATGTGCTGTCCATGCGCATGCTGCCGGACACAGATGAAGCCCTGGGCATTCTTGAAAAGCTTTTTGTCACGGGTCGGGGCATGGATTCCGAGCAGGTCCGCCGGGCTGCGGCAGACAGCTACAAGAGGCTTTTGTCCAATGCCATGGAAACCGAAACCCGCATTCGCGCCAAGCAGCGCGCCGATGAGCAGGCCATAGCCGTTTTTGCCGACAACCTGCGCCAGGTGCTCATGGCCCCGCCCCTGGGGGCAAAGCGAATCATGGGCATTGATCCGGGATTCCGCACCGGATGCAAGGTGGTGTGTCTTGACCGCCAGGGCAAACTCTTGCACCATGACACCATATATCCCCACACCGGAAAAAATGCTGAAAAACGCGATGGTGAAAAGCTCAGGCAGATTTGTCAAAAATATGGCATCCAGGCCGTGGCCGTGGGAAACGGCACAGCCGGAAGGGAAACCGAATCGTTTGTGAAAAGCATGGATTTGGACCGGTCGGTAACCGTGGTAATGGTAAACGAATCCGGAGCATCGATTTACTCCGCCTCAGAGGCTGCCCGCAGGGAATTTCCGGACCTGGATCTGACCGTGCGCGGTGCGGTCTCCATTGCCAGGCGGCTGATGGATCCGCTTGCGGAACTGGTCAAGATCGACCCCAAGTCCATCGGCGTGGGCCAGTACCAGCATGACGTGGATCAGCGGGCACTGAAAAAAAGCCTGGATGATGTTGTCACCAGCTGCGTCAATGCCGTGGGCGTTGATGTCAACCGTGCAAGTGCCGAGCTGCTGACCTATGTCTCCGGACTCAGCTCCCGCGTTGCCCAAAACCTTGTGGCATACCGGGATGAAAACGGACCGTTCCGGGACCGCCGGGAACTGAAAAAAGTCCCCCAACTGGGCCCAAAGGCATTTGAACAATGCGCGGGTTTTCTGCGGATTGCCCAGGCCCAAAACCCCCTGGACGCCACAGCCGTGCATCCGGAAAGCTATCCCGTGGTCGATGCCATGGCCGGGGATCTGGGCACAACCGTGGCGGAACTGATCCGTAAGCCGGAACTGTGTGACAACATCAATCTTTCGCACTATGTCACCGATACCGTGGGCATGCCCACATTAAAAGACATCATGGCCGAATTGGCCAAGCCAGGGCGGGATATCCGGGAAAAATTCGAAGAATTCGGTTTTGCCGAAGGGATTGAAAAAATTGAGGATCTGGAAGAAGGGATGTGTCTGCCCGGTATTGCGACCAATATTACGGCTTTTGGCGCATTTGTGGATATCGGGGTGCACCAGGACGGCCTGGTGCACATCAGCCAGATGGCCGACCGGTTTGTCAAAAACCCCGCAGACATTGTCAAGGTCGGCCAGAAGGTCCGGGTCACGGTCCTGTCCGTGGACCTGGAACGAAAACGCATTGCCCTTTCCATGAAAAACAAGCAGACCTAAACAAAGGAGTTTATGCTTCACAAAACGTTTTTTTATACTATGGCAGCCCTGTTTTTTCTTATACCGGCCGCAGCCGGGTTTACGGGTGCGCCGGCCCCTGACCGGTCCTCTGTCCCCGGACCGGAACAAAAACAAATCCGGTCCTTTATCTATCATCATTTCGGCATGGAGGATGAGTACCCGTCCACCAGTGTTTCCGTGGACCAGTTTAAAAACCATCTGGATTATCTGGACAAACATAATTACACGGTTTTAACCCTTGGCCGGGCCCTGGACGGGCTTTATTCAGAAAAGGGGATTTCTGAAAAAACCGCGGTTATCACCATAGACGACGGGTATCGGTCAGTATGGAACAACGCCCGGCCCCTTCTGGAAAAATACGGATATCCGGCAACCATTTTTATTGCAACCGCCTACGTGGGCGGTGACAATTATCTGTCCTGGGATCAGATTCAACAACTTCAAAAAAAAGGATTTGAAATCGGCAATCACTCCCACGGCCACGCGTATTTTTTAAACAAGCCACAAAAGGAAATTGCAGACGCATTTGAAGCAGACCTGACAAAATCACACAAACAATTCAGACAGCATTTGGGCCATGCACCCAAACTCTATGCCTATCCTTCAGGCGAATATGTACCGGAAATGACGGATGTCTTGAAAAAATATGATTACAGGGCCGGGGCAGCCCAGAAATCCGGGGTCATCCACAGGAGCGGAGACAGGTTTGGCCTGCCGCGTTTTCCCATGAATGTCAATTACGCGAAAATGGAAAGTTTTGAAGAAAAAATCGGGATGAACGCCCTGGAAGTAACAAAAGCTTTTCCTGAAACCCCCTTGGTAACCCGGAAAAACAACCCCCCGGACTTGAAACTCCATATCCGGAAAAACAAAATAAACCCGGATGGACTCCAGTGCTTTGTAAGCGGTGACAAAAGCTGCAAAATGGAAATATCAGAAAAGAACAATGAACTCGTGGTCAAAGTTCGCGCCGATGATACGCTCACGTCCAGAAGAACGCTTTACACGCTTACCGCACCGTCAAAAGACGGCTCGGAATGGTTCTGGTATTCGCACTCCTGGGTGATCCCGGAAGAAAAGCCCATGCAGTAATAAGCGGCGTTTTCCTGCTTTTTCAGCTTGCCGCCGGGACACCCGATCTGGCTGCATTACGGCCCGGAAAGCCAGGATTCAACCTTGTCCGGATTCTGTTTGATCCATCTCACAGCGCTTTGATACGGCCTGCCGGATTTTTGAATCATGTCCATCACCTGATGAATATCATCTGGCTGCCAGCTGAAATGATCCAGAAACCGGTAAAGATCCGGCTTTTCTTTTTCAAGGTCTTTTCTCACCACTGTGTGGATGGATTCAGACCCTCCGAAAACCCCTTTGGGATCCTTTAAATACTTGAGATCCCACCTGGCAAATTTCCAGTGCGGCGTCCAGCCGGTGACAACCACCCACTGGCGGTTTTTGATTTTTTGGCGCAAAACCTTGGTCATGGCGGCACCGCTTCCGGGTACCAACGTCATGTTGGCGATTTGATAGTCTTTGATGGCTTCTTTGGCAAAGCGCATGATGCCCGCGCCCGGATCAATTCCGATGATCTGATTGTCAAATTTACCTGCATGCGCACCAAGCGCTTCAATGGAATCAAGAGGTACGTATTCAGGCACCACAAGCCCCACTTTGGTTCCTTCCAGGTTCGGGCCCAGATCAACGACATGATCCCCTGCTTTTGCGTAAAAATACTGATGAAGACCGGGCAGCCAGGCACACACGAATCCGTCGATATCCTTGCTGGCCGTTGAAAGCCACAAGGCCTCGGCATCCATTGGTACGAGCTGGCAGTCATAGCCCATTTTTTCTTCCAGCACGGCCTTAACCACGTTGGACGCCGCTGTTGCACAGGACCATTGGGCATAACCAATTCTGACGGTTTTCTCACCCGCCCCTGAAGTGCCGGCAATAAACAGAATCAAAAAAATGCCCGCGAACAAGCAGCTTAAAAATTCAACTGGCCTTCTCATACCGATTCCCCTTGCATTGATTGCTTCTACTTTCACTTAAATATACACGGTGTGGATAAAAAATCCGGCACCTAGGATCGGGCAGCCGGCTCATGGATACCCATGAATTTCTCATTGCCCTGGATCATCTCCCGGACCGTCTCCACATATTTCATACCGATTCCGGAATAATGCTCAAGTCCGCCCGCCATTAAATGCGCATCCGGCTGTTTTCCGGCAAGGCGCATCCGGTAGCGCTCCATACGGACTTTTCTGTATGCCGGATGGGAGTTGAGATTGCGGATATAGGCGCGAACCGAAGCGGCCACATCGTCAAAGGTCCGGACCTCATAGGAGGCCCCCTCAGGGCGCTGTCTGGGAATGATACCGCATCCCTTTTTAAAACACCAGTGCCCAAACAGGTTGTTGCCCTCCCGGGCAAAATAGGAAGTCCCCCACCCGGATTCCTTTGCCGCCTGGATCAATGCAAGGGATGCCGGAATTTTATCCACGTGAATGAGCATGTTCCTGAAAAACACTTCTCCCTGATCATATGCGGCATTCACGCGATATTTTTCTGCAAGGGCATTTAAACGTTGAATTTCCTTTTCCGACAATTCCTGGCCCCTGGCAAAACGCTGCCATTTTAGAAGGATATACGCCCGCTGCTTGAGTACCTCATGGTTTTCCTTCCGGACAATGGGACGCAGAAAGTCAAAAAAAGCCTTTTTCTTTTCTTCCACATCCTTATATTTGGTGAAATCCGGCAACTGGGTATCCACATCATCGGGTATGGATGCAGCCCGAATCGGGGCTTTGCGCGTTTGTCGGGCACTTGTTTCTTTATGATTCTGGTCTGCTCCGTTTTCACCCGCCTTGTCTAAATCCGGCAGCGAAACCTGTCCGATGACTTCTTCGGGCCTGAGGTCCCCATCCTCTGGCTTTCGCTGACATGCCTGTAAAAAACCGCTGGCGGCCAAACTCATCACAAGCGTCAGGATGAAAAGCAATTTCATTTTTCTGTCCATTCATTCTCCTTACAAAACAGATCAATTTTGGCAATTTGCTTCTAGTGTATGCATGATTCTGCCCTTGCAGACAAAAATAAACAAGTTCTAAAATTTAAAACTGTTATTTTACGTTATTTTTAGTAATTTAAACTCGGAAAACAACCCATTTATAAAAAATATTGACAATAATTAACCTTAAGTTGTACTTTTTTGCTTATTTGACCACCATTCGCTGAAATCCACTAACATGAAAAACCGTTCATACAAAGGAGTGCCAATGAAAATTCAATTTACTGCATGCAAAGCTGTTTTTCTCGGGGCCTGCATATTGATGCTCATGTGCAGGCCAGGCTGGACTGCAAGCCCGGAACTGCTCATGGCCACCACCACCAGCACCGACAACACAGGCCTGCTTGACTATCTGGCCCCGCATTTTACAGAGGCCACGGGCATTGAAATCAAATGGACCGCAACAGGCACGGGCAAGGCCCTGGAACTGGGCAAAAGATGCGACGTGGACGTCCTGCTGGTGCACGCCCCGGATGCGGAAAAACAATACGTGGCTGACGGCTATGGAATCAACCGGCAGCCAATCATGTACAATGACTTTGTGGTAATCGGACCAAAATCAGATCCGGCAGACATCCGGGGAAAGACCACAAAGGCGGCCCTGAATGCCATTCGGGCCTCGGGGTCCCGGTTTGTGAGCCGGGGTGATGATTCGGGAACGCATAAAAAGGAAATTGCGCTTTGGCAGGCTGCCGGGCTGACTCCGCCGGACAGAGAGTCCTGGTATATCCAGACCGGCCAGGGCATGCTGCCGAGCATCAACATCGCCGCAGAACAGTCCGGATACATCCTTACCGACAGGGGCACCTACATCAAGTATGCCCATGACAAGGGCGGCAATCCGCCGCTGATCATTGTGGTCGAAGGCGGGGACATGCTGCGCAACCAATACAGCGTCATCCAGGTCAGCCCGGAGAACTGCCCGGATGTCAGAGCGGAAAAGGCCCGGGCCTTTTCCGGGTGGATAGCCGGCCAACATGCGCAGCAGCTCATTGACGGATTCAGACTTCTGGACAAAAAGCTGTTTATTCCCAACGCGGATCAATAAAAATTGGATTTTATCCTCCAGGGAACGGCCCAGGCCCTTGACCTGCTTTTCTCCGGTGATCCGGAAACCTTTTCGGCCGTGGCCGCCACCCTCACGGTGTCGTCCTATGCCATGGCCGCCAGCCTGGCAATGGGCATCCCGCTTGGATTTGCCCTGGGTCACGCGGATTTTGCCGGCAAACGCCAGGTGCGCCTTGTGGTCGATACCCTGCTGTCTCTTCCCACGGTTTTTATCGGGCTGCTGGTGTACGCGTTTGTCTCCCGGCAGGGGCCCCTGGGAGAAATGGGTCTGCTGTTTACCCTGCCCGGCATTGCCATGGGCCAGACCATACTGGCCCTGCCCATTGTCATCGCCCTGACAGCCACGGCCATTGAAAATACGGATGCCGGCCTGCGCACCACCCTGCTTTCCCTGGGCGCGGGCCGGCGTCACCTGCTGACCGGCACGCTTTGGGAAGCCCGTCATGCCATTCTGGCCGCGGCGCTGACCGCCTACGGCCGCGTCATGACCGAGGTGGGCATTTCCATGATGGTGGGCGGCAACATCAAGTGGCATACCCGGACCATCACCACAGCCATTGCCCTGGAAACCGGAAAAGGCCAATTTGCCACAGGTATTGCCCTGGGTCTGGTGCTGCTGGCCATCGCATTCGGGGTCAATGCCGGGGTCTCATTTCTGCGCAGAAAGTAAAAACCATGGCTTTATACGAGCTGGAAAACATCCAACACCATTATAAGGGCACACCGGTGCTGTCCATTGACCGCTTGCGCATTGCCGAAAACAGCGTCACAGGGTTGTGCGGGCCCAACGGCAGCGGCAAAACCACATTGCTCAGCCTGCTGGGTCTGATCGCGCCCCCGGCCGCGGGGGCCATTTATTTCAGGGGCCACAGGGCCCGGCCCTATGACGGCCGAATCCGGGACAAAGTGGCACTTTTGCCCCAGCAGTCCTTTCTGCTGAAACGATCTGTTTACCAGAACGTGGCCTACGGGCTTCGGATCCGCAAAAACACAGACAATGAATCCGGACGGGTGGCCCATGCCCTCTCCCTGGTGGGCCTGAACCCGGAAAAATTTACCGGCCGGCCCTGGTATGCCCTGTCCGGGGGTGAGGCCCGGCGGGTGGCAATGGCTGCGCGTTTGGCGCTTCGGCCGGAAGTGCTGCTGCTAGACGAACCCACCACCAGCGTGGACGCCGCAAGCGCACAACTCATGCGCGAAGCCGCCGCAGAAGCCCACCTGCAGTGGGGCACCAGCCTGATTATTGCCAGCCACGATATGCAGTGGCTCCAGGGAATCTGTTATGATCTGGTTTACCTGTTTTCCGGTACAATTCTGGGAAAAGGAAAAAAAACCATTGTCTTTGGCCCCTGGGAGCATACTTCCGGAGGCGGGGCAATGCGCACCCTGGCAGATGGACAGGTTCTTATGGCAGAAAACGCCCCAAGGGATCTCACAGGGGCGGCCGCCATCCTGGACCCGGATGACATGTCCCTGCACGCATCACCCGATGATGCAGGTGCAAAGAAACGCCCCTTAAAAGGCCGAATTGTCTGCCTGGACCTGGAACAGCACACAGACCTCATACGGGTCTTGGTCTTTGCGGGCCGTAGTGAATTCTGCCTTTACCTGGATGCCCAAACCCTGTCTGCCCGCGGCTGGCAGCCCGGCACCGAGCTCTGGCTGGCCTACCGGCCGGACCGGGTTCAATGGAAAGCCCACGGACTGCAGTAAGATGCCAAAAAAAGGTTTTTTTCCGGCAGGGGGTCATGCTACAAAACAGGGCAGAATCCCGATGAACAGGAAAAGACAAAATGCCTTTGAAACATTTCACCGCTGTGGTGCTGACCTGCCTGTTTGTGCTCATGGCCGTCGGGGCCGCACAGGCCCGGCCTCTGGTCCGGGGCTACGGATGCGCGGTGACCGATCATGACACCATCCTGGAGCTTGTTGAATGCTTTGGTGAGCCCCTTTACACCGAAGAGGTCGAAAAATACATCCGGGTGCGTCCCCGCCAGGTGGTCAAGACCACCATTACCATCTGGTATTACCGGATTGACGAAAGCGGTTTTAACAACAACGAATTGTTCGCCTTCCACATCCATCAAGGCAAAATCTTTAAAATCGAGCAAATCAGCAAGTGATGCCTTCGTAAAAAGTCGATTTTCAGATGGCGCCGTAAAAAGTTCAAGATCAAGGCTTGCGCGATTTCGAAGAATGCAGCGTACTTATTCGTACGTGAAATTCTTCAGAAATCGCGCGTAACGCAGATATTGGACTTTTACGGTGCCATCAGCAAGTAAAAAAGCGCCTATGCCGGGGCGGCCGCCTCCATTTTCTGTGCAATCCTGCCGATGGCCGCAGACGTGGCTTTTTTGAAATTGTCGGTCTGTTTTTCGGAAAAATCCGTAAAATCAACAAGCTGTGCGTCTTTTATCAGGGAGAGAGACTGGAGCACGATTTTTTCAGCCATTTCATAATACCGGGTTTGCCGGGCCTGCTGGTCGGGCAGAGCGAAAATCCCGTCCAGGGCCTGCCGGATGGGTCCGTGGGTGTCCTGCAGCCGCCGGTCAAATACATCAACAATCAATGTAAAAATCACATCCACGGGATTGCTTTTGATCAGCGACGGGGTGTGCAGATAGGAAAAATCGGTTTTAACGGCAATGTCGCCCTTTCCCGTATCCATGACCCGCTCAAACCAGTTGAGCGTATAGTGCCGAAAGTCGGAAGCCTCCCATTTGCCCTTTTCCCACATATGGGCAAAAAGGATCTGGTCCAGGCTGGCCATGCATTCCTTGCGGTCCTCAAAATCGTATGTTCCCAGAAGCGCGCCGTCCTGGAACAAATCCACACCCGGGTTATGCGCCTGTGGCGAAATATCCAGGCAGGCAAGGCGGGGCTGCGCCCCGGGACGCTGCAGCAGAACTTTATAGGCCGGCCGGCTTTTTTCAATGCGTTCAAGTTCCGGGGCGGACTCCGGGGGACGGATTTTTCCGGCTGCTTCGGGCGGCAGAAACACGGCTGCCACATTCGGGCTGACATCAATAACCGCCAGGGCTTCATCAAATACCGGCCGGTCGGATGGGTCCAGGGATACGGCCGGAACCAGGCGGCCGGGTTCGAGATACGGCGCAAACACCTCCAGCAGCGCCTCAAGACCTGCCTGCCAGTGGGCGCCTCTGGGGTCCCGGCCGTTGTCAATCCATTGTCTGACCTTCTCTGATGCGGGTTTCATATTTATCCTCATATATTATGGTTTTCTGAAACCCGATAATTATATAGACGATCCTTTCGCCGGTCAATAATATTGATAAGCCTGTAAAAGTCTTTGTTACAGGCAGTGTTAAGTGATTAAGTGTTAAGTAAAATCAAAATGTTATTTTTTTATTGTTTGGCGATTATATCAGTTTCAGGACTTCCAAGGAAGTCCAAGGCCGGGGTTTCAGTTTTTGAAGCGACATTGAGCGTTTACGGATTCAGCAAATGCCGAAGCTAAAAAATTTCAAACTGTTTGAGGCCGACAGGCCGAGTTTTTGAAATTTTAGCGAAGGCATTTGATGAATCCGTAAACGATCAGGAGCGAAAAAACTGGAACCCCGGCCGCCGGGCTTCCTTCCTGCAAAAACAGCGGGCCCGGTAAAAAGCTTTTTACGAGTCCATCAATATTGAAAAAAGAGCGGATGGATTTACGGGTTGACAGCTATAGCGTTTTTACGCTTTGGCAAACTTTTGCCGCAGCTTTTTCTTAATAATTTTTCCGCTGGGGTTTCTGGGCAGTTCATCTGTGATGATGACTTTCTTTGGGACTTTGTAACCGGCCAGGTGCTGCTTGCAAAACCCAATCACCGCATCTTCTGTGAGGTCCTTGCCCGGAGCGGGCACCACCACCGCGGTGACGATTTCGGACCAGTATTCATGGGGAAGGCCGATGACTGCAGCATCCATAACGCCCGGGCACTGAAACAGCATTGCCTCGACTTCCTGGGAGGCCACGTTTTCCCCGCCGGTTTTGATCACATCCTTGATCCGGTCAATAAAATAAACAAACCCCTCCTCATCCATGCGCACGAGATCCCCGGTGTGATGCCATCCGTTTCGGAAAGTTTGGGCGGTTTTTTCCTCGTCGCGGTAATAGCCCAGCATCACGGCCGGACCCCGGGCCACCAGTTCCCCCTCCTGGCCCACGGGCACTTCCTTGTCATTGTGGTCCACCACTCTTACCTGAATGGGCATGTGGGCCTTGCCGATGGAGGTACTTTTCCGCTCAAAATCCTCTGGTTTAAGGCTTGTGCCCAGCGGGCTCATTTCAGTCTGGCCGTAATAGTTCATAAACCCTGCCCCGGGCAGCAATTTGCGCCATTTCTCAAGCACCGGGGGCGAGGCCAGGGCCCCGAAGACCACGCACTGCTGCAGGGAGCTCAAATCATACTGGTCAAATCCCGGCATCATGGGCAGGCCCGTGTATAATGCCGGCGGCCAGACCCAGTGGGTAATCTTCTCATCCCGGGTCAGGTCCAGGATTTCCTTTGGGTCGGGTGCGTATTCCATGACCGTTGTGGCGCCCGCGGCAACAATTGCGGTAAACAGGTACATGGCCGCAACATGATAGAGCGGAATACCGGTAATGATTCTGGCGTCTGCACCGATGCGCAGGTCAAACACAGCGGAAAGAATATCAATGTAATAGTTGAGATGGGAATTTAACACCCCCTTGGGACTGGCTTCCGTGCCCGATGTGTACAAAAGCGTGGCCGGATCTTCGGCTTCGATTTCCACCCGGGGTTCCCGGGCGGGCGTGGAATCGGCATACAAGCTGTCAAAATCCATCCAGCCCTCGGGGGCCTCGTTTCCGGCCAGGTTGATCCAGATGAAATGCTTGACCCCGGCAAGCTCGTGTTTGACCGGAATCACGCTCTGCGCCAGGCTGTCTTCCACAACAAAAATCACCGGCTGGCTGTGATTGATGATAAATTCAACTTCCCCGGACTTGAGCATGAAGTTGAGCGGTGTCACAATGGCACCCAGTTTCAGCAGGGCCCACCAGTAAATCACGAACTGGTGGCAGTTGTGGGACAAAATGGCCGCACGATCCCCCTTTTGCACGCCCAGCTCCGCCAGGCTGTAAGCGCACTGATTGACCGCCGCATTCAACTCTTGATAGGTAAAATGGTTGTTTCTGAAGGAAAAAGCCCTTTTGTCCGGATTTCTGGCCGCGGTTCGCACCAGCATATCCCCCACACTCGCCCTTCTGACCACGTTTCTCTCATAAGATGAAACCTGTGTCATAATCCCCCCTTTTTGTGTATGTATGGTATGTGTAACAGGCAGCAGGTATGTCTTTTTCCGGGATTGCAGATTATCAATTGTTGAACAAAAAACCAATAATCTAAACAATGTTTTCGATACTAAATAAATGCCATGAATCGGTTGACGTGTCAATTTGAAAGGCTCAGTTTGGGTTTTAATCTGTTTTGTATTTCATTATTGGTTCTGATAATCTGGTCGGGAACCAGACATATCGATTTTCAATGACCGCAAATTGCCACCTGCAGGAAAACAACGGAGGAAGGCCCATGGCGATTGAGTTTAAAAAGGAGGACAAAACAGCCGTATTCTTAAATCCGTTCACAAACTTTGAGCGCGCCGAAGCCAAATGCCAGCTTCGCCGGGATCCGCTCACCGGCCGGACCGGACGGCTGGCCCATTTTGTGGGTTTTTCCCCGCCGGCCGCTGATTTTGCCGGCATTATTGAAAAATCCCGGGAAAACTGCCCATTCTGCCCGGAAAACGTGTTTTCCTTGACCCCGCAGTTCGATCCGGACCAGATCCCCGAGGGGCGGCTGGAATACGGGGAATCCGTGCTGTTTCCAAACCTGCTGCCCTATGACGCCCACAGTGGCCTGGCCGTGCTGTGCCGGTCTCACTTTAAAACCCTTTCGGAATTTTCCCCAAAGATCATCGAGGATGCGGTGATCAACTGCCGAAACTATCTGGACCGGGTCATTGCAGACAAGAAAACCACTTATGGCCTTGTGACCTGGAACTACATGCCGGCTGCCGGCTCCAGCCAGGTCCATCCCCATTTCCAGGTCTATGCCACGGAAACGCCGGGCAATTTTCTCGGGCAAATGATTGATGCAAGCCGGAATTACCGGCAAAGCCACAATCGCACCTATTGGGAAGACTACCTGGAAGCGGAAATAAAAAATCAACAGCGGCTGATCCACCAGGGGCAACAAAGCGTATGGCTCACCGATTTTGTCTCCTTAAGCCCCTTGACCGATGTGATCGGCATTTTTCCCGGCAAACAAACCCTGTTTGACCTGGACAAGGCCGCTGTTGAGGAAGGCGCCGCGATTATCAACGCAATTTTGGACTGTCTGGGACAGCAGGGGGTATACAGCCTGAACCTGGCCTGGCTGCCGGCTGCCGCCGGCATGGAGGATCACTGGCTGCAGGTGCGCATCTCCCCCAGGCTTTATCTGGCCCCCAACGTCTGGTGCACCGACACCCCGTCACTGGTCTCCCAGTACCAGGAGTCATTTATGATCCGGGCGCCTGAAGAGGTCGCCGGGGAAATCAAACGCTTTGTTCAGCATCGATCAAGCTAAAGGAAGATTTTTTATGAACCCTCGTTCAAACATGGAGCAATACCTGCAGCCCACAGCGTTTATGAATTTTAATCATCCGGCAGTGGCTGCTTTTGCCCAGGAAAAATCCGGCGGCACCAGTGATCCGGTCAGACAGGCGGTGAACCTTTATTACGCGGTGCGCGACAGCATCTATTATGATCCCTATGCCATTGTGCTCACCATCGACGGCCTGTGCGCATCGACCACCCTGGCGCAAAAGCGCGGATGGTGCGTTGCAAAGGCCGTCCTCCTGGCTGCCTGCTGCCGGCACCTGGGCATCCCGGCCCGGCTGGGATTTGCGGACGTGAAAAACCATCTTTCCACAAAGCGGCTACGAGAGCGCATGAAAACCGATGTATTTTACTGGCACGGGTATACCTCCATTTACGTAAACGACCAATGGGTAAAGGCCACACCGGCTTTCAACATTGAGCTGTGCCAAAAATTTTCCCTAAAGCCCCTGGAGTTTGACGCAACAGCCGATTCCATCTACCACCCCTTTGATCTTGCGGGCAACCGGCACATGGAATATGTAAATGAGCGCGGCGAATTTGCAGATGTCCCATTGGATCTTATTATTAAAACTTTCCTGGAAAAATACCCGGAAGCGGGGCCCGCGTGGTTAAACGCGGATTTTGACCGGGATGTGGCCCGGGAGACCGGGGCAGAGAGGAAATGACAAACCGCAACCGGAGCCGCGGATATGAATGAGATAAACCAAAACAGCCTGGCAGATATTGAATTTCAAATGCGTTGGATCAGCCGTGAGGCAGAACACACGGACAGTACCCTGGTCATGGTCAATTTCTGGCGCGATCTGCTGCCCGATGCCATCTATGAAGGACTCATGGGAGCCGGCACCGGAGATGAAAAAACCTTTGGGTTTGCGACCGGCGAAGTGATCGCCGCCCCTGATCCAGATCAAAAAATCCGCACAGACCGGAAAAATTTTGATGAAACCCGGGCTGTGCCGGCATTCGGCCGATTTTATCCCCGTGGCGTGCTCAGGGGGGTTTACAATGTGTTTCCCCAGAATGTTGCGCCCATGCGCTGTACCGGGGTGGATGAAAAAAGCGTGGACATTGATTTCAATCATTCCCTGGCCGGATACGACCTGGAAATCACAGCCCGGGTACACACCATCTATGACAAACCCTTTGACCGGGGCGGCAATTGCCGGCTGCTCATGGACGAAATTGCCAGCGGTCCGGGCATGCAGGCCCGATGCCAGGGCATGCCCACGGACTTTTTTCATGACAGGGCCTTCTGCCGCACCGATGAGACAGAAGATGCCGCATTTTATGAAAACCCCAGGCTGGTACAGCATCTGGACCAGCGGGCCATTGAAACCATATCTGCAATCTACAGCCGGTTCATCACCCCGGAAATGCACGTGCTGGACCTGATGAGCAGCTGGCAGTCCCATATTGATCAATCAACTGATTTTCAAAAAATGACCGGCCTGGGAATGAATGAAGCGGAACTTGCAAAAAATGATCGGTTAACCGATTACTTTGTGCATGACCTCAACAAGGACCCGCGCCTGCCCTTTGACGACCAAAGTTTTGACCTGATTCTCTGCACGGCATCCGTGGAATACCTTACCTCTCCGATGTCTGTATTCAAAGACGCCGCCCGGGTGCTCAGATCCGGGGGCGTTATGATCCAGACATTTTCCAACCGGTGGTTCCCGCCCAAAGCCATTCGGCTGTGGACCGAGCTTCACGAGTTTGAGCGCATGGGCCTGGTAAAGGAATATTTTCTGCAGTCTGAAAAATTTTCCAACCCCGCAACCCTTTCCTTCCGGGGCTGGGACCGGCCTGAAACAGATAAATATTACCCGGACATGCCCCAATCCGACCCGGTGTTTGCCGTGTGGGCCGGGGTGTAGGGCCGGTCCCCGGCCCCTTGCAGGCGGTTGGCCATACCATTGACTGCGGGACAGCGCTGCCAAACCTTTGAATAGCCGATAAGGATTTATGGTTTCGTGAAAAGTTCAAGATCAAGGTTTGCGCGATTGCCGAAGAATGCAGCGTAGTTATCCGTACGTGGAATTCTGGGGAATCACGCATAACGCAGATATTGGACTTTTATGGCGCCATCAAGGATTGGCTTGCAATTGCAAGTAGCACAATGATATGGAAAAGGCGCATATTTTAAAAAACGCGCACGGCACAACGGACCACCAATGAAAATACTGCGATTCACAGATAATGAAGGCATTGTCCGGCTCGGCACCAATCCGGCAGACGGCATGGCAACGGAAGTGATTGCGGCAGGCGACAAAGGCTATGAACCAACCGGCCAGCTGCGCGCAATCCATTGCTTCCTTGCCCCTGTACAGCCGGCAGCCATTATCTGCATCGGGCTCAATTACCGGGAGCATGCAAAGGAAACCGGGCTGGAACTGCCCCGATACCCGGTAATGTTCATGAAAAATCCGGCAGCTGCCACCGGTCACGGCCAGCCCGTTGTACTGCCCGAATCATGCAGGAAAAAGGCCCAGACCGATTATGAAGCCGAACTGGCCGTGATCATCGGCCGGCCGGCCAAAAATGTCGGCCCCGGCGACGCCCTGTCTTATGTCAAGGGCTACACCATTGGAAATGACATTTCCGCCCGGTCCTGGCAGAAGCATGCCGGAGGCGGCCAGTGGGTTCGCGGCAAAAGCTTTGACACCTTCTGTCCCCTGGGACCGGTGATGGTCACACCAGACGAACTGCCGGATCCGGACAGCCTTGGCATCAGCTGCCGGGTAAACGGACAGACCATGCAGCAAAGCAATACCTCGGACATGATTTTTGCCGTATCCGAGCTGATCGCATATCTTTCAGAAGACACCACATTGCTGCCCGACACGGTGATTTTAACCGGCACGCCCAGCGGTGTCGGTTTTACCCGCAAACCACCGGTATTTCTTTCACCCGGCGACCGGCTGGAAACAGAAATTGACAAAATCGGGACCCTGATCAATGCCATAATCGAATAGGATACAAATGTCTGCACAACATATTGAAAATCTGTCAAAAGAACTCTGCAGCCTGGATGATCTGCCGGCATTGCCCCATGTGGCCCTCCGGATTCTGGAAAATATCAAAAACCCGGACACCTCCATGCATCAGCTCGCCGAGATCCTTGCAATGGATCCGCCCCTTTCGGCCAAGGTGCTAAATGTTGTCAACTCGCCTTTTTTCGGTCTTTCCCGCAAAATCACCAATCTTCCCCATGCCGTGAACCTGCTCGGGGAGGAATCCCTGAAATATATCGCCCTGAGCTTTTCCCTGATCAACCTGTTTAAAAAAAGCCAAAACCGGCTGGATTATTCCCGTTTCTGGCGAAAATCGCTGATATGTGCCGTTGTCAGCCGGTTGATGGCAAAACAGGTGCTTTCCGGTGATGCCGAGGACATGTACCTGCTGGGCCTGCTCCACAACATTGGCATGCTGGTTCTGGCCCAGAGCCGGCCGCAGCAGTACGCCATGGTCATGGAAAAAACAGATTCCCAGGACATGCTGCTGCATCACGCGGAAAACGAAATCTTCGGCTGCAGCCATATGGAAATCGGTGCTTTTTTATTGACCGAATGGGGGCTGCCGGCGGGATTTGCCATTCCGGTGAGTCACCACCATTACCCTGACAGCCTTGAGACCAGCGACAGCAGATACCGGGACCGCACCCGCATTCTGCATCTGGCAGATGAAATATTTGTTTTTTTGTATGAAGACAACTCCGCACTTCAGCTGGCCCTGGTCAAAGACCTGCTGGAGCACTACGGCATGTCGGAAACAATAAAGCTCGAAGACCTTTTGAACCAGGCTTTTCATCAGATCGATCCTTTGCTTCCCTTTTTCGAGCTTGAGCGGGACTCTTCCATGGATTATCTGAAAATTCTGGAGGAAAGCAAAAAGGAGTTGTTCAACCTTTCCTTTGGCCTGACGCGCAAGGTGCAGAAACAGGAGGAACATATCGGCACGCTCAGCCGCCTGGCATACCGTGACGGCCTGACCCGGCTGCGCAATTTCCAGAGTTTCCAGGAGGCCATGGACCGGGAAATGGCCGCCATAGAACGCTACGGCCATACCAGCATCCTGGCCATGGTGGATCTGGATCATTTCAAAGCCGTCAATGACGCGCACGGACATGCTGCCGGAGACCAGGTTTTGCGTTCAGTGGGCCGGTTTTTCACCGAAAACATCCGCAAATCCGACGTGGTGGCGCGCTACGGCGGAGAGGAATTTGTTCTCATTCTCTCCCGAACCCCGGTGGATAAAGGATTTCAAATTCTTGACCGGTTGTGTGCCCAATTGGCGGAGATGAAGGTGGAATACAAGGGAAAAAAACTTTCGGTCACCATGAGTGTGGGCATCACCCGGATGAGTCCGGACGAACCCCTGCCCAAAAGCGAACTGCTGTGGCAGGCAGATCAGGCATTGTACACGGCCAAGCACCAGGGCCGCAACTGCTGCTCGCTCTGGTCACAAACCTAATTCCCACAACCCCAGCAGCAGGGATCGGGATCATTGAAAACATCGCCGCCCGCGCCGTAAACAACAGCCAGGCAGGCGCCGCAAACCGGACGAATCGGACATTTTGCACAAGCCGCGGATCCGGTTCGGTAACGGCCGGCCCGGGGGCTGTGATAAATTTCTTCCAGGCTCTGTTGATAGATATTGCCAATCAGCGACGGAAACTTGCGGCAGGCATGCACTTGCCCGTCCGGCAGCAAAGCGGCAAAATTAAATGCTGCCCCGCATCCAAAACCCGTACACCCGCCCCCCGGCGCCAGGCCCTTTTGCCTGCGGACCAGGTTAAACAGATTGTCTTTAAACCCCATGCAGGAATTTTTTTCTGCCGCCGCCATGTAGCGCTCCAGAAATCCGGCATATTCACCCGGATCCACTGAAGCCAGCCGGGCGCCCTGCCCCACGGCTGCCAGGCGATTGAAAGTAAACAGCTCGGTTCTGCCCTCCAGCTGATCAGCCAGATCCAATACCTGATCCATATTCTCCCGGGTCAAGGTCAGCATGACCATGCGATAGATTCCCAGTTCTCCGAGAAGCGCCAGAAACTCAAGGGTTTTGTCAAAATGGCCGTGTCCCCGGATATAATCATTGTGGGCCCGGGTTCCTTCAAGACTGACCTGGTAAAATTCGGGCATCTGCATGGCAACCAATTTTTCAATCCTGGACCGGGGCATGGGATTTCCCAGCACTGCGGTCATAAAGCCGCGGCTGGCAACCGCCTGATAAACCTCATCAAAATACGGATACAGCATGGGATTGCCGCCGGTAAAACTCACCTGGCCAAACACATGATGCCGGCTGCAAAAATCATAAAGATCCTCTACCACCCGCCGGGCGGCAGACCGGGGCATATGTTCCCGGTCGCTTCTGTCATAGCAGTGACGGCAGTTTAAATCACAGGCCTGGGTGAGATGCCATTGAAGGGTAAAACTCGGTGAGATGAAATATTGAAAATCCGCAATCTCTCCTGATGGAAAATCCGCGGGCCGGCAAATTCCCGGCTCAGGGCCTATCAGAAGCCCTTTTTGCTCGGCGGCCCAAAGCACATCGTCAATTGCGCCTACACTCACACCGCCTTCGGCTGCGGCAGTGCGCGAATCAATGTCTTCTTCCACAAGCTTCAGCGCCAGAAGATCCCGGGCATCTGCAGTCTGAACCCGGATGTTGCGGCCTTTTGGCCCGATCCAGATCAACACGTGGGCTTTTCCGGCAGCGGGCCGGCAGGATAGATCAGAAATAAATAGTTCGAAATTCAGATAATTAACTTCCACAACTTCGAAAAAAGGATTAACAATGCGGGCGCTCACGGCTTCCGGCAAGTCCGACCCGCACGCCTGCAGGCGTCCGACAGCTTCCTCAATCGCCGCCAGATCCGGCAAAAACGGATAATTTTTGCATTGCTCCGGATGATTTTGCAAATATTCGGAAAGACACGCGCCCCGGTCTGCAGTTGCCTGCAGGTTTGGACACAGGGACAGGCAGGCCGGATACTGTGCGCCGGCTATGCTGTCTGATGTTTTTTGGGTGATGGGTATTTTTGTCAATCCGCCATCCGGCACAAGGATTCCGAGCCGGCGCAAAGAGACCGCCGGCCCGGGACTGTGGATCCAATTTCACGGGAATGCAAACAGATTTTTGCAGATTTCATGCATCCCGGATGATTACTCGCTTTTGTTCAGGCCGCTTTTCTCTGTTTTTTCCTCAACTGCCTCCCGGGCTTTGTCCTGGCCCTGTTTGGCCTTTTCCCTGGCCTGCTCTGCCTTTTCTTCCGCCTGTTGCCGCATCTGGTCGGCATGTTTTTCCTGCTGCGTCTGCTCCTGCTGTTTTACCTTTTCAGCGCTGCCAGCGCTTCCGGCTTTGCCGCCTCAGCCGGAGCCGGCTGACGGCCGTTGATGGTCCTCAGTGCCGCCGGCACCATGTTTGGCGCCTCAGCCGGAGCCTGCATTCGCCCCCGGCAATGCAACACCGCCCATGCTGATCAGGCTGGCCACACCCAGACTGGCAAGCAGTTTTTTCAAATCCTTTCGTTCCATTGCAACCTCCCGGAAAAACCGTTTGGGTTTATAGAGAAAAGCCATGAACCTTTCCCTTTTCATAGAGAAAAGATATACGGTTTTCCGGGATTGTCAAAAAAGAGCGCCAGAGAAAAAAGCCATGCTATGCCAGAACCGTCTTTCTTTTTTTGGCAATGGCCTCTGCTGCCTTAATCAGCGGATACGCCGTAGGCGAAGCGGTCAGCAGGGGATGGGTGCCGATCTGGGAGGTGAGAATCCCGTCAACGGTCATGCGGTTTTGAATCAAAAAACCGATGAGATTGGTCAGTTCCCCTGCGGACTTGCCGCCCGCGACCTCTCCGCCCAGAAGGGTCCCTGAATCCATGCTGGCAATGAGTTTGACCAACTGGGGCCGGGCATCCGGAAGGGTGGCGGGATGGCTGTCCACACCTTCAAACAACCCTGTGACAATTGCAAAGCCCCTTTCAGCAGCCAGTTTTTCGGTCACACCAGCGGCCCCAAAGGCGTTTTGTCCGATAGCGGTGCAAAAAATGGAAATGGTGCCCTGAAAGGTGCGAACCGTGGACAATTGATACAGATTCATCCCGGCAATCCGGGCCTCTGCCCCTGAGGTGGAGGCCAGCATCGTACCCTTGAGGGTACGGGTGATAAAGCTGAATTTTTCAGCACAATCGCCCACGGCAAAAATATTTTTGTACTCTGTGCGCATATACTCATTGACCTTGATAAAACCCATTTCATTGCACTTGAGTCCGGCCTGCCGGGCCAGATCCGAATTGGGCCGGTAGCCCACGGATAAAATCACCGCATCGGCATCTATCACTTCCCCGGAATCGAGTTTCACCCCGTCGGCCCGGTCGCTGCCTTCAATGCGGACCACGCGCTGACCGCATTTGAGCTCAACTCCGCGCCGGGTCAGGACCTTTTCGGCCCGGGTGCAGAGTTCATCATCAAAGGCCAGGCTCAAAACATGGGGCTGGAGTTCAACAATGCTTACCTGCCGGCCGTTTGCTGCGATTTCGTCAGCCAGTTCCACGCCGATGAAACCGCCCCCGATAACCACCACTTTCCGGCAACCCGCCAGTGTGGACATCTGGCTGTCAAGATAGCGCTTGGATTTGGGCACAATAAACACGTTGTCAAAATCCAGGCCGTTGAGCCAGCCCGGCTTGATCGGCACTGAACCGGTGGCCAGCACGAGTTTTTCAAACCCGATCTGTGAACCGTCGGAAAACGTGCATATCTGCTGCTCGGGATCAAAGGCGTCCACCTCGCTGACCACCAGTTCCACACCGGCATTTTCCAGATTGGCATCGGGAATGACGTTTTTGTCGCTGTTTTCCAGGGTGCCGAACATATAGGGGATGCCGCAGGGCACCAGCACTTGTTTTTCCCTGCGCACCAGCATCACCCGCTTGTCCGGGTGAAAGGACTTTGCCGTGGCGGCGGCAACAATGCCCGCGGCACTGCCGCCGACGACCAATACATCTGTCTGATTCATTTTCAATCCTCCTTTGCGCTGCTAATTATTCCTGAGCCACCGGGCTCCGTGCTACTGGAAAAAGGATTGAAAGGTTTCAATTTTTATACCAACGTCTTTGTTGCCCTGAAAAAATGATTAAATATAGAATTACTTCAGACAACTGGCCGATACCCCCGCCAGAATTGGAAACATTATGAACCGGGTGTTTACGGCAATAACGTAACGTTATCTACCGTTCAAATAAACACCTGAAATAAAAAAACGAAAAAAGATTGACCCAATCCATCCATTGAAAACATTTTGAACAAATGCTAATAATATTCTGCAAACCGGTCAACCCGCATTCATTGACATTTTCCCGGCCGGCACGGTTTGCCTGAAAGACAAACAGCCGGTAAAATCAACACCCCTGCAACCCGTAACCAGGAGAGGTTTTATGCTGCAGCTGGACTTTGATGAAAAAAAGTGCCTGGCCTGCGAAACACGCGACTGCCTGACCCGGTGCCAGTACATGGACCTGGATGCAGAAGCAGCCGGGACGGAAATCCAAAACCTGATCAACGGCACAGACACCCGGGTTTTGCACGACTGCCGGACCTGTTATGCTTGCGAAGAATACTGTCCCATGGCCAATCATCCCTTTTACCTGATTGTCAGCCGCCAGGAAGAACTCGGCATTGCCCCCCTGCCCGAGCCCATTGTCAAGCAAGGCATCCAGATGGGCATTGCCTTCCGGGGTGATCCGGAAATCCATGAAGTCAACGGCCCGGTGCTCAACATGGGGGTCTTCAGCCCCCTGATCCGACTGGCCCAGGGAAAACTGTTTGAAGGCCTGACCCTGATTTCCACGGACAGCCGCAAAATGCACCATTATTTCTGCCAGCTCATGTATTTGCATTTTGCCCGGACTTCGGTGATCAAGGACCGGCTGCCAAAAGTCATGGCCACCATTGCCGCGCACAAACCCACGGAAGTGGTCCATTTCCATGATGAATGCTATGGAACCTACACCTCCTTTGCTCCGGCCTGGGGCATGGACGTGCCGTTTTCTTCCATCCACTTATTTGAACATCTATACAACCGCCTGACCGAACTCAGGGATGAAATCAAACCCTTAAACTACAAGGTGGCCTACCAGCGGCCCTGCTCATCGCGGCTGTCTTCTGACAAACACCGGTTTGTGGACAAAATATTCGACCTCATCGGGGTTGAGCACGTCCGGCGGCAATATCGGGATGAAGACGCGCTTTGCTGCGGCAGCACCATCCTGGCCCAGAAGACGCCCGATTCCCGCCGGTTTTGCTTAAACCAGCAGAAGAAAAACATTGAGGACATGAAAGAATCCGGCGCCGAGCTCTGTATATTCAACTGCCCGGCCTGCATGCAGACCATCGGCAAACAAGTGGCCGAAAACGGCATCATGCCCATCTGGATGAGTGATTTGTGCCGCATGGCAATCGGCGAGCAACCCGCGTAAGAAAGGTGATGCATATGGACTCTGTTTATCGTGCACTGGCCGATATCGTCGGCGAGGATTATGTCTCCGAACAAACCGAGGAACTCTTTACGTATTCCAAGGACCTGGGCACCTCTGAACCCCGGTGGCCTGAGTATGTGGCCGCACCCAAAACCGCAGATGAGGTCAGCCGGATCGTTGAAATGGCCAATGAGCAGAAACTGGCGGTTGTGCCCCTGGGCGGGGGAATGTCTTTGGCCGGCCTGGCCCTTGCGCTGCGCGGGGGCATCACCCTGGACTTAAAACGCATGGACCAAATCCTGGAGCTTAATGAACAGGGCCGCTACATGGTGGTGGAAGCCGGGGTTTCCCACGGCAAGGTTACCTCGTATCTACACAAAAACGCTCCGCACCTGATGCATTCCGAACCCGGTGCCCCGCCTGCGGCCACCATCGGCGGCAACCTGGCCATTCACGGCCAGGGGGATCTGGCCCATCCCTATGGATTTAACTCAGATATGATCAACGGCCTGGAAGTGGTGCTGCCCACGGGCGAAATCTGCCGGATGGGCTCCTGTGCCCTGGGAAATCAATGGTATACCCTGCGCCCCCTGCCGGATTTGAGCCTGTTTATGGGCTGGAGCGGCTGCACCGGCATTATCACCAAAGTATCGCTTCGTCTGTTTCCCTGCAAAAAAATCCAGGAGCAGGATGTCTTTGTGGTGGAAAACGAAAACCTGGTCCCGGAAATCCTGTTTAAACTGACCCACGTGGGCATGGCCGAGGACCTGGTGGTGGTCAGCCAGGAAATCCCGCCCCCGTTTAACCGGCTTCATTACATTTTAATCAACCTTGCCGGCGACTCCCGGGAGGAACTGGAATTCAAGCGCCAGCTCATCTTTGATCAAAATCTGGCCAAATACATCCAGGAAGGCACCGGCGGCATTGGTGCGGCCGGTCAGGACATCGAGCGTCCTGTGGTGAGCAAGACCTCGGACTGGCGAAAAGGCGGGGGGTTTGAATACGTGGGCGCCATTGTGCCTGTGGGCTTTTATCCGGAAGGATTTCGGCTCGGCGTGGAAATCTCGGCCAGACACGAAATACCCTACACGGTGCTGGGCCGGGTGGTGGGCTGCGGCCACAGCATGATGTTTTCCTGGACCTATGCATTTAACCGGGCTGACAACGACACGGTCAGCCATGCCCGCCAGGCCCTGCACGAAACCGATGAAAGGGTGCTGGAAATGGGCGGCACCCTTTGGAAACCCGCAGTCTTTGGTCAGAAGCTGGTAATGGATCGAATGGATGCCAATACCCGGGAAATGATGAAAAAGGTCAAAACCCTGCTGGATCCCAACGGCATCATGAACCCCGGAAACTGGGAGGTGGCCTGATGGCGCTTGCACAATACAAATACATGGATATCATTCACCGCTGCTTTCGCTGCGGCTACTGCAAATTCCCCCAGGACTGGGCGGACGTGGACAACTGTCCGGCCTATGCCCGCCACCGGCTGGAGAGCTATTCCAACGGCGGCCGCCTGTGGCTGATCCGGGCCTGGGTCACCGGCGAAATCCAGTGGTCTCCGCATCTTGCAGACATTGTTTATTCCTGTGTGGCATGCAAAAACTGCGAGGAAAAATGCCCGTTGTCATTTTCAGATGAAATCATCAACATGGTGGTGGCGGCCAGAAACGAAATGGTGGAGCTCGGGCTGCTGCCCCCGCCGGTCAAAGACTACTTAAAAAATGTCCAGCTTCACGGCAATCCATATGGGCTCGGGGCCAAAAAGCGGGGCGACTGGGCCGGGGACCTGTCTGTGGAGCCTTATGCCGACCAGGAGTATTGCTATTTTACGGGCAGTGAAGGCGCCTATGACACCCGGGCGCAGCAGGCGGCCCGGTCTGTGGCGCAAGTGCTGCAGTCTGCCGGGGTCTCTTTTGGCGTGCTGGGCAATGAAGAAACCGATGACGGCAATGAAGTGGACCTGATGGGCGAAGACGGCCTATTTGAATTGCTGGCGGAAAAAAATATCGCAACCTTTAAAAGACGCGGAGTGAAAAAAATCATCACCCTCTCTCCCCATTCCTTTAATGTCATAAAAAACAAGTATCCGCAGCAGGGCGCAGATGTTGAAGTATATCACTATACGCAGATACTCGCCGACCTGATCGGCCAGGGCCGGCTCCGGGCACCCCGTTTAGACGGGGCCTGCATTACCTTCCATGATCCGTGCTTTCTCGGCCGCTGGAACAACGAATACAAGGCCCCCAGAAAAGTGCTGAAAGCTGTGGCCGGCGCCCGGATTGCTGAAATGCAGCGAAGCGGTAAAAGCGCCCTTTGCTGCGGCGGGGGCGCCGGCAATTATTACACAGACCTTCTGGGCGCAAGCCCGGACAGTCCGGCCCGGATCCGGGTCCGCCAGGCCAGGGAAACGGGCGCAGACATCCTGGCCGTGGCCTGCCCCAACTGCCTGACCATGCTCGAAGACGCGGTCAAGGTGGAGGGCCTGGAATCGGAAATGGCAGTCCGGGATATTTCTGAACTTTTTGCACTTTCAGCCCAATAACATTACGCCCGAAACCACTCTCAGTCCGGGTTCCGGTTGCGGCCGGAAACACGGGGCAGCAGGGAAACATCCCCGGATCCGACAGCCTTTACGGATTCGGTTTTTCCATGGGGCTGCTTTGGCTGGTGGATGACGTTTCCCTGGCTGTCAATAACCGTGTTGTCATCAAGCAGCAGCATGCCGGCCTGGCTCATGAGTTCGCACTTGTACTGGTGGGCGTCTTCCATTTTCTTTTTGCGCAGCTTGTAATGAAGCCAGAGGAAAAGAAAACCCAGCAGCACCACAGCTGTGAGCAAAATCCCGGCAAAAATCAGCACGGCGTTCAGCGCCTTTTCTCCGGCATTGCCCATCAGTGCCAATATGTCGTTTAAGTGAAACATGATCAGGGCACACAAGCCCAAAAGCAGCAGAAAGAGCAAAAACTGAAACTGCCAGGACAGGTTTAAAAACATTTTTCGTTTTTGAAATGCCGTGGCTTCATCCTCGTCAAGAGAGGACTTCAGCCCGTCAAAATGGCCGCTGTCCCTGAAATAATAGGTATTGAAGGCAATGATCACAATGCCGAGCATAAAGGTGATGCCGATGGGAATGGTAAAAGCGGCATAAAAATACTCCCGCCATGGAAAGGGGCTGGGATAGGGCTCAAGGATGGAAAAAAATGCGGCAAGGAAAATCACCACTTCAATGCCGCCGAGAACCAGCAGGTATCGGAGAAAAAAAGTCTTGAGCTCCTCTTTTGTAAATAAATCCACAAGGCTTTTTTTCTGTTCATCCTTTGGCGTATCGGTCATGGCAGAATCTCTCCAATTATTTGCGTCTGGCCGGAAAGGCCTTTCCGGGTTCAGGTGTCTGCATTTTTCATCCATGTTCACATCCCGCATGCAGCAATGAATCAGGCTGTATGCATGCGGGCAGGGATTAAAAGTTTTTTACCCTATACCCATTTTCCCTGATGGACAACAATTTAAGCACAATGAAAAAAATGGATAGAAAAAATAATTTGTTACTGACCAAATCAAAACATTTGTGCCCGGCCAAAAACTCCTATATACATATATAAACAATGTTTAAAGGCAAAATCAACGATTGATCCCTGTGCGACACCCACCTTGCAAAGGAGGTCCCGGATGACAGCTCAGATGCCCCCCAGGTTTCAACAAGGAAGCGCTTTTTTTGACACGGCCCTTTATCATTGCTACCGGCAGATGAACTACCCGGAAGCGTGGCTTGACGAAGGCCTGGCATACGCGCCAAAAGACGCTTATGTTATCAGTCATCCCACCTGGTTTTTCGAAGCCATGCCGCCGGTTCCGGAAATTTCCATTTATGAACTGTTTTCCCGCACTGCTGCAAACCGCGGAGATGACACAGCGGTGATTTTTCTGGACAAGGCCGCCTCCTACCGGCAATTACAGCGCATGATCGGCCAGTATGCCGCATTGTTAAAAGACCTGGGCATTGAAAAAGGCGATGTGGTGGCCGCCATGCTGCCCAACAGCATCCAGCATATCATTGCCTTTTACGGAGCCGCCATGATCGGGGCCGTACACACGCCCGTCAACATCATGTACCAGGCTGAAGAAGTCGCCTACCAGATCCGGGATGCCGGCGCAAGGGCCGTTTTGATCCTGGATCTGCTTGCAGACCGGGTGCAGCCCCTGGTTGAAGACAATACCCTCAAGCAGGTCATCACCACCCACATCCGGGACTGGGCAGCAGATGACGCGGTGGTGTCCAATACATTGAAAATGTTCTGGGACATCCCCAAAAGCCGGGTACCGGGCGCCCTGGATTTTTTCAGCACCATTGAAAAATACAGGCCCCTGACAGCACCTGCGGCCGTGGATGCCAGGACCGAAACCGCCCTGCTGCTCTACACCGCCGGAACCACGGGCAAATCCAAAGGGGTCATTGAAACCCATTTCAACCTCGTGTTCAATTCCCTGACCCACACCCATGCGTTCCGGGCCTGGGGAGACCATGAGGTCAACTTTTCCATCATGCCCATGTTTCACACAGCCGGCTATTTTCTCCACCTCCTGCCCACCCTCTACCAGGGCGGAACGGTGATTCCCGTTCCCATGTTTGATCTGGCAGATGCCTTCCGGTTGATTGAAACCAACAAGGTAAACGTGATTTTTGCGCCACCCACGTTTTTTATTGCCATGATGTCCAACCCGGAGCTGATCGGCTCCCATGATCTCACCAGCCTGGCTGTGACCATCGGCTGCGGCGCACCTGTGCCCGTGGCCGTGCAAAACAGGTGGCAGGAGACAACCGGGGTGAAACTGGTCAACGGCTGGGGCATGACAGAAACCAACAGCGGAGGGATCATCTCCATTCCCGGCATCAAGGAAAAAGATGATGCCATCGGCATACCCGTATTTTCCGAGGTCAAAATCGTGGATGAAAAAGCAAACATCGTGGGCCGGAACCAGGAAGGCGAGATCTGCTACCGGGGCCTTCAGCTGGCCCGGGGATATTTGAACAAGCCAGCGGAAACCATTGCCGCATTTATGCCGAACGGCTGGTTTCACACAGGGGACCGGGGCTATGTGGATGAAGCCGATTTTGTCCACTTTGTGGACCGGATCAAGGATCTGATCGTGGCTTCTGGCTACAATATCGCCCCGGTGGAGGTCGAGGACGTGCTCTACCGGCATCCGGGCGTGGCCGAAGCTGCAGTGGTGGGAATTGCCGACACCTACCGGGGCGAAACCGTCAAGGCGGTAATCGCGCCCAAACCCGAATACAAGGACCGGATCACGGAGCAGGAAATCATTGACTTGTGCAAAGCTCACCTGGCCACTTTCAAGGTCCCCAGAACCGTGGAATTCCGCGACAGTCTGCCCAAAAACGCCGTTGGAAAAATCCTGCGCCGCATGCTGCGGCAAACATGAAAATGGTCCATTTTCGGGCTTTGTAAAAGGGGTTATTGCTTGGATTGCAGTTTCCGGTAAAGGGTCTTTCGGCCGATGCCCAGAATTTCCGCCGCCCGGGTACGGCAGCCGTTTGTATAATTTAGTACGGTTAAGATATGCTGGCGCTCGATTTGCTCAAGGCTCTGGAAGGAATCGCTGCCTTTTGCCGCAGGCGCTTTGTGCACCAGTTCCAGGGGCAAAGCCGCCTCGGTGATCAAATCGCCTTCTGCCAGAATCATGCTTCGCTCCAGCACGTTGTTGATTTCGCGAACGTTTCCCGGCCAGTCGTATGCCATGAGGCACTGCATGGCCCGATCGCTGATGCGCACCCGCCGCCCCTCACCCCCGGCCCGGGTAAGAAAGGTTTCCACCAGCAGCGGGATATCCTCCTTGTGTTCGCGCAACGGGGGCAGATGAACAGCAAATACGTTTAACCGGTGGTACAGGGCCTCGGAAAAATTCCCGGTTCTCACTTCTTTGTGCAGATCCCGGCTGGTGGCAAAAATAAACCGGATATTGACGTGCCGCTCCTGTTTTTCCCCAATCCCGCGATAGGTCTTGTTTTCGATCACCCGCAGAAGCCCGCTTTGAACCTCCAGGGAAAGCTCGCCGATTTCGTCTAAAAAAAGCGTGCCGTTGCCGGCAAAAGCCAGCAGCCCCTCGTTTGCCTCGGAGGCTCCGGTGAAGGCGCCTTTGCGATGGCCGAACAGCTCGCTTCGCATCAGATCCTTCTGCAGGGTGCCGCAGTTTTTGGTGATCAGGGGCCGGTCCTTACGCGCACTTAACTCGTGGATCAGCCGGGCGATCATGGTTTTTCCCGTGCCGCTTTCACCAGTGAGCAAAACCGGCGTCTCGGTGGGCGCAACTTTACCGATCAGGTAACGCACACGGTCGAGGGCCGGCGAGGACCCGATGATTCTTGTGGGGGGATTTTCCATGCTGGCCTGCCGCAGCATCCGGTTTTCCCGGTGGAGCCGGCAGCGCTGGGATGCCTTTTCCACAATCATTTCCAGGCGCTGCAGATCAAATGGCTTGGTGATATAATCATATGCCCCGGTCTTCATGGCCTGGACCGCATTGTCCACGTCTCCGTGGCCGGTGATGACAATGACCTGGATTTCCGGGGCGGTTTCCTGGAGTTCAACAAGCACGTCCATGCCGTTGCCGTCCGGAAGCCGGATGTCGAGGATCACCACGTCAAACTGCTGCTTTTCCATGACGGTCCTTGCCGCGGCCAAGGTTTCAACACCAGTGACAATGCGCCTTTCAGAGCCTATCTCCTTTTCAATGAGCCTTCTAATGGAGGCCTCGTCATCCACAATCAGAAGTTTTATGGTATCATCAAAATTCATGATTCCTGCGCGCTTTGTTTTGATGCCGGCAGATTTACCCGGAATACAGAGCCGGTGCCGGGCGTGCTTTCAACGGCAATTTCCCCGGCATGGGCCCCGATGATGTGGTAACAGGTGGACAGTCCGATGCCGGTGCCCTTTCCCACTGGCTTGGTTGTATAAAAGGGCTCAAAAAGCTTGGATCGTTTCTCCGGGGCAATGCCGCAGCCGGTATCCGCCACTTCCACGCTGACCCGATGGGTTTCCGGGGTAAAAACGGTTCTGACGGTAATGGTTCCCCGGTCAGCAATGGCGTCCATGGCATTTAACACCAAATTGAGAACCACCTGGGTGAGTTCTTCGGGCAGGCCGCTTACCTGCGGGAGATTTTCGTCTAACGCCAGGTCGATTTTCAGGCCGGGCTGCTGCTTTAACCGGTTCTGGATGATTCGCAGCACATTGTCAATAACCCGATTGAGAGCGACCGGGCTGAACTCTGCACTGCTTCTGGGGCTGAAGGTCAGCAGGCTCCGGACAATGTCGCTGCAACGCCTGCATTCATCGCGAATGATGCCCAGATATTCGTTGAAATCCTCTTTAACCGTTTCTTCCCGGATATATGGAGCCAGTTTTTCCATACGCCGCCGCAGTCCGTCGGTAAATCCCTGGATGGCGGTTAGCGGATTGTTGATCTCATGGGCCACGCCCGCGGCGAGCAGGCCGATGGTGGCCATCTTTTCGGCATGGTAATACTTGGCCCGCAGTTCCTTTTCACGGGTCACATCGCGCTTGACAACGATGATCTCACCGGGCAGCCCGTCGGTCTGCCCAAATGGCGATGCAGTAATCTCAAAATGACGATTTTCACCGTTGACTGAAACAATGGCGCTTTGCCGGCGCACCGCGTTGGCTTCAAGAGCGTCTTTTAAGGCGCATTGCGCGCAAGGCCGTTTCCGGGCCCGAAAAACCGCATAACAATGCCGGCCGGCAGGATCATCACCGGAGTAAATATCATAATAGCTGTGGTTGACTGAGCGGATCCGGTAATCCGTTGAAATCACGGCCACAATGTCTGCAATTCCGTCAACGATGGCCTGGACATGTTTGCGCTGGCGCGTTAATTCCATGTTAGAGCGGTTCAGCTCCTCGATCTTGTGCTGCAGCTCCTTGAAGAACCCCAGTTTTGAATGGCCGATACCGACAATGTCTTCCAGGCCGGGCTTGTTTGGCATTACCAGGCCTCCTTGCAAATATTGAGCATATCCGCCACTGTAGCATCCCTGGGATTTGTCAGCAGGCAGACATCCCTGGCCGCCATCCGGCAGAGCTTTTCAAGGGATTGTTTGTCACCAATAATCTGGCCAAGGCGCGTGGACACGTCTAACCCGGCAAAAAAAGCCTCGAGTTTTTCAATCCCTGCAAGGGCGGTGGCCTCATGGGTCTCCAGCCGGTGGCCAAGCACAATTTGACCGATATCGACCATCTTGGCGGGGCATGCAGCCATGTTAAACCGCATGACCGGCGGCAGCAGCACCGGATGGATCAATCCGTGGGCGATATCGAGTTTGCCGCCCAGGGAATGGGCCAGCGCATGATCCATTCCCAGGCTGGTGTTGCTAAACGCCATCGCCGCAAGAGTGCTGGCAGTGCCGAGTTTTTCCAGGTTGTCCAGGTTTGGTTGTTCAATGGCGCATGGCAGCCAGGTCATGATCAGATCAATGGCCTTGAGGGAATGGATCTCGGTCAGGGTAGAGGCAAGATTGGACACATAAGATTCTATGGCATGGGACAGGGCGTCAATGGCCGATGATACAATCAGATCAACGGGCTTGGTGGTCAGCACCCGCGGATCGATAACCGAAATATTGGGCACAAGGGTGCGGCTGATAATCGACATTTTGACCTGCCGCTCAACGTCGGTGATAATGGCAAACTGGGAGATATCCGCTCCGCTTCCGGCGTTTGAGGGCATAAACACCATGGGTGGAAGCGGCCGCTGAATCCGGTTGGCCCCTTCATAATCCTGGACCCGGCCGCCGCTGGAGGCCAGCATGGCAATTCCCTTGGCCGCATCCATGGGGCTTCCCCCGCCGATGGCCATGACCACGTCGCATCCGGCTTCAAGATAGCTCCGGGCGCCTTCGACAATCTGGAAATCCCGGGGGTTGGAGGTGATGTCGTTGAAGTAATGCCAGTCAAGGCCCTGACCTCTCAGGATTTCAAGAACCTGCGCCACCCACCCGGCCTGTTCCAGGCCCGTGTCACTGACCAGGAACACCTTTTCCGCCCCGAAACGCCTGGCGCACAGTCCGGCATATTCCAGGCTGCCGGCGCCAAATAAAATTTCCGGAACGGCAAATTTGCGAACATCCATATTTGTTACCATATTGTTGAGTATACGGTGTTTCCGGGTGCGAAACCCGTGCCGGTTTCAAAAAAAACAAAAACCCCAAAAAAATTGCAACCTGTTTTGCTTCCCCTGCTTTTCCGGGTCATCATGACCCCGGACCGCGTCCGTTTCCGGGTCACAATAACCCATAATGCCGGCTTTATCAGACAAGATCACAAATATCCATGCCGTGCTTTTTTGCGCCGGAATTTGGAGAATAACCTTATTTCACCGCTTATTCAACAACATACATACAATGTAGCAGTTTTTTCTAACATTGCCGCACCCGGTTGGCCCGGTATTTGCGATAGGAACAATGAAAATTTTTATAAACGATGTTTTTAACTTAAAAGGAGGTTATCATGACCGTACAAGAACAAGTCTATGGATTCTACATTCCCACCGTCACCCTCATGGGTATCGGGTCCTACAAGGAAATCGGCAACCAGGTCAACACCCTTGGCGGGAAAAAACCCTTTATTTGCACGGACAAAGGCATTGTGGCCGCAGGCATTGCACAGCAGGTGGCAGATGTGATCAAAAGCGACTGCGGTGTGGATGCCGTAATCTATGACAACACCCACGCCAACCCCACGGATAACAACGTTCATGAAGGCCTGAAAGTGTTTCAGGACAAAAAGTGCGACCTGATCATCTCCCTTGGCGGGGGCAGTGCCCATGACTGCGGCAAGGGCATCGGAATCGTGGCCTCAAACGGCGGCAATATCGGAGATTACGAGGGAGTGGACCAATCCACAAAACCCATGCCGCCGTTTATCGCGGTAAACACCACCGCAGGTACCGCCAGCGAAATGACCCGGTTTTGCATCATTACTGACACCAGCCGCAAGGTAAAAATGGCCATTGTGGACTGGCGGGTCACCCCAAACGTTGCCATAGACGACCCCCTGCTCATGGTGGGCATGCCCCCGGCCCTGACCGCGGCCACCGGAATGGATGCCCTGACCCATGCAGTGGAGGCCTACGTGTCCACCGCCGCCACCCCGGTCACGGACGCCTGTGCGTTAAAGGGCATCGAACTTGTATCCCAGTACCTCAGGGCGGCGGTGGCCAACGGAGAGGACATGGAAGCCCGGGACCGGATGTGCTATGCCCAGTACCTTGCGGGCATGGCCTTTAACAACGCCAGCCTTGGCCACGTGCATGCCATGGCCCATCAACTCGGCGGATTTTACGATCTACCCCACGGCGTCTGCAACGCGATTTTGCTTCCCCATGTGAGCCGGTTTAACCTGATTGCAAAAATGAGCCGGTTTGCCGACATTGCCGTTGCCATGGGCGAAAACATTGACGGGCTTTCGATAAGGGATGCCGCTGATGTAGCCATCGAAGCCATCCAAACCCTTTCGACGGACATCGGCATTCCATCAGGCCTTGCCGCCCTGGGTGTGAAGGAAAAAGACCTGCAGATTATGGCGGAAAACGCTCAGAAAGACGCCTGCGGCCTTACCAACCCCAGATGCCCAAACCTTGAAGAGGTCATTGGCATTTACAAAAACGCCTTGTAAGTCCCAAAACCGGCCGAAGAAGCCCGGAACCCGGACGGCTCTGCCAAAACTGCACCGTCCGGGCCGGGTTTGCCGCCGGCCGACAAAACTTGCCATTCAACGCATTCCGGATCATTCTGACACAGGACAGGGGAAAAAAATGGAACCGCCAATCACCCTCTACGCACTTCAGCACTGTGCGCACTGCAAAAGGGCAAAGCAGTACCTCGAAAACCGGAATCTGCGCTTTAAAACCGTTTCCGTGGACATGCTTTCGGGCGCGGAGCGAAACGATACCCTGCGGCATTTGCGCCGCATCAATCCCGGGGCCTCGTTTCCGACCCTGGTGATCGGTGATACAGTGGTGATTGGATTTCAAAAGGAGAAAATCGAAGAGGCCCTGACGCGGCAAGGCGGCTGACACGTTTATTTGTTTCTGCCGGTCAGGTCAAAGGCGTTTTCACAAATTTTTTTCAGGGCGGATTCCATTTTGGCCATATCAAAAGAATCCGGATCCAGGGTCTGCATCATGCCCAGTCCCAGCCCCAGGGCCAGCAGGATTACCGGCAACTGTTCGGTGAGTTCAGGTTCCAGTTCATGGGTTTCCACGCCCTGCTGCAAATATTGGGTGATAAATGAACGCAGGTTGCGATAAAATTTCTTAATAATATCGGCACATTCCTGATTGTTCTGGGCCTGGGCAAAATAATTGATCAGCAGCAGAAAAAAATCCGGATTGTCCACGGGTACAAACGTAATATTCTCCAGGTGGGCAAACAGCTTGTCCTTTGATGAATCCAGGGGAGCCATGGTCTGCATGACCTGGTCGTTGGATTTGCGGAAGGTTTCCTTTAAAACCTGTAGCAGGATATCCTGCTTGTTTTTAAAATAATGGTAGATCACCCCGGTGCTCACCCCGGCTTCTGCGGCCACGTCCTTGATGGAAAGTTCCAGCACCCCCTTTTCCACGATGCATCTGCGTGTGGCCGAAATGACCTGCTCCCGCCTGATCTGCTCCATTCCAACTTTGGGCATGGTGTTTTTTCGCTTTCCCTGGCTGATGAAACGGTTGCTCATTAAATGAAACACCGATTTTATAACCCTGTTTTCGGTCCGCCGTCAAGGCAACATTTGGCCCCGGGGCGTCTGCGGCCGGTTGTGTGTCAGGGCAGATACTTTTTGACATATGCTGCTATCTGAAACTTGCGCTCCAGGCCGGATGCATTCATATACCGGATCTTGCCAAAGATCTCCCTTTCCTTCCAGCCCCGGTCATGGCGGCCGAAACACCAGGCCACCCCGGCAAACCCGTTGGGATCCCGGCCGTCTAACGCATACCTGTTGTTTAGCCAAAGCATGGTGTCAAAAGCCGATTCCGGGGTTTTTGACCATTCAATGATCTTTTTGCCCCAGTACATGCGCATGTAATTGTGCATTTTGCCGGTGACCACCATTTCGGCCTGGGCGGCATTCCAGTACGGGTCATGGGTTTGTGCGGCTTCAAACTGCTCCGGGCTATACAAATAAACACGTGGGTCATGTGTGTGGGCATCCAGGCTTTTTTGTGCCCAGGCCGGCACGGCGCTCCCGTAGCTGTCATAACCGGAATTGTACCATACAAAATTGACCGCCAGTTCCCGTCGCACCACCAGCTGTTCAATAAACGCCGCCCTGGCCGGTTCGGCAACGTCTGCATTCCGCACCTGCAAAACAATATCAACAGGCGAAATCTGGCCGAAATGGAGATACGGGCTCAGATCCGACTGGCAGCCGGCTGCCGGGTCCCTGGCCCGGTTCGGGTAATGGGCCAGTTTTTCGGCAATAAACACAGAAAGCCGGTCCCGGGCCCGGCCCTGGCCGCCTGTAAACAAAACAGACGCATCAGAAAGGCTTTGCTTGTAGCCCAGCCCTGTGCAGACCTTTTCAGGATCAATATCCAAAGCCGGCTCAAGGGGACATTGGCCGCGGATTTTAATTCCGGGCGGATCTGCAAAATCAAGAAACGCATCCAGGTTTTTCATGATCCGCGGACGAAGGGTGCGGGCAGCCGTCTCCTGCTTATCCGATGCTGCGGCCACAGGCACCACCACATCGGTTTCAATGATAGAAAAGGGACATGCCAGCCGGCGCTGGACCTGGTTGCGCCATTGCCGCTGAATCCGGAGATACCCGGAATCCGTGACCACCCACGCGGCATTCTCAGCCAGTTTACAAACACCGGAAACCATATCTGCAGTTTCCATGACAAAGCCAATGCCCAATTTTGCAAGATCTTGCTGCACCTGGGCCAGACCCTGGAGCATGAACCGATAGTGCCGGTATCCGGCCCCGGGAAATTTGGGCAGCAGCACAAATCCCACCACCAGGGGTTTGTTCATCTCATTTGCCCTTTTGGCCGCAAATTCCAGGGCGTGGTTGCAACGGGTGCGCTGGGCCTGCTGCATCCAGTAGAGCACGTATTGGCCGGATTCGGGTAATATGCCGGCAAAGTGAGTGATGCGTTTGTCATGAATCATTGATCCTCCGGATTATTTTGTGCAATCCAATCTTGATGGCACCGTAAAAGTCTGATTTCAGATGGTGCCGTAAAAAGTTCAAGATCAAGGCTTGCGCAATTTCGAAGAATGCAGAGTACTTAGCCGTACGTGAAATTCTGAGAAATTGCGCGTAACGCAGATATTGCACTTTTTACGGCGCCATCAATCTTATCAACGCAATCCTGTAAAACACAACAAAACAATAAAACCGTTTTTTTGAAACCGGATTGTTTAAAAAAAACGTCGTTTAAGCCCTTTAACTTTGTTTTGAATTGCGCTATAGTGTTTCTTCATTCAGTTATCCGTCTCACCCATTAACTTCCAACCCCAAGCAAAAGGAGTGTACTATGTCCAATGCCTATGAAGCGGCCTACCAGCGTTCCCTCAATGATCCGGAAGGCTTTTGGGGCGAAATTGCCGAAGACTGCCACTGGTTTAAAAAATGGGACCGGGTGCTGGATGATTCCAACAAGCCCCTCTACAGGTGGTTTACCGGCGGAATGATCAATACCTGCTACAATGCCCTGGATTTCCACGTGGATGACCGGGGCCGGGGCGAGCACCTCGCCCTGATCTATGACAGCCCGGTGACAAACACTATACGCAAATACACATATGCGGAACTTCGCGACATTGTGGCCCGGTTTGCCGGGGTTCTGACCAATAAAGGCGTGACCAAGGGCGACCGGGTGATCATCTATATGCCCATGATTCCCGAAGCCCTTGTGGCCATGCTGGCCTGCGCCCGCATCGGGGCCATTCATTCGGTGGTTTTCGGTGGTTTTGCCGCAAAAGAGCTTGCCACCCGCATTGATGACGCCCGGCCGAAAGTCATGGTCTCGGCATCCTGCGGTATCGAAGGCCAGCGCGTCATTGCCTACAAGCCGCTGCTGGATGAAGCCATCCGGCTGTCAAAACACAAGCCTGAATCCTGTATCCTCTATCAACGCCCCCAGGAGCATGCACCGCTTACCGAGGACCGGGACTCGGACTGGGAGGAAGGCATGAAAAACGCCGATCCAGTGGATTGCGTGCCAGTGGAAGCCACAGATCCGCTTTATATCCTCTACACCTCGGGCACCACCGGCCAACCCAAGGGCGTGGTCCGCGACAACGGCGGACACGTGGTGGCCCTGAAATGGACCATGAAGGCCATTTACGACATTGACGAAGATGATGTCTGGTGGGCGGCTTCTGACGTGGGCTGGGTTGTGGGCCATTCCTACATTGTCTACGCCCCGCTGTTTAAAGGATGCACCACGGTGCTCTTTGAGGGAAAGCCCGTGGGAACCCCGGATGCCGGCGTATTCTGGCGGGTGATTTCCGAGCACAAGGTAAAATGCATGTTTACCGCGCCAACAGCCTACCGGGCTATACGGCGCGAAGATCCCCAGGCGGACCTGCTGCACCAGTACGACCTGTCGAATTTCAAAATCCTGTTTCTGGCCGGAGAGCGCTCTGATCCGGCCACCATCCAGTGGTCGGAAAAGCATTTAAACGTTCCGGTCATTGACCACTGGTGGCAGACCGAAACCGGCTGGGCCATTGCCGCCAACTGCATGGGGCTGCACTTCTTTCCGGTCAAATACGGCTCTCCCACCAAGGCGGTTCCCGGATGGAATGTCCAGGTTCTGAACGCAGCCAACGAGGAAATGCCGCCGGGCGAAATCGGGGCCCTGTCCGTCAAACTGCCCCTTCCCCCGGGGGCCCTGCCCACCTTGTGGGAAAACGACCAGCGCTACATTGACGCCTATCTCAAGGAATATCCGGGCTATTACAAAACCGCGGACGCCGGCATGGTCGACGAGGAGGGCTATATCTACGTGATGTCGCGAACAGATGACATCATCAACGTGGCCGGCCACCGCCTGTCCACCGGCGCCATGGAGGAAGTGCTGTCAGGCCATCCGGATGTGGCCGAGGCCGCTGTGCTCGGGGTCCATGATGAACTCAAGGGCCAGGTGCCCGTGGGTTTTCTTGTGCTCAATGCCGGTGTGGAAAAAAGCAATGATGAGATTTTAAAGGAAGTGGTGGCCATGGTGCGTGACCAGATCGGCCCGGTGGCCGCATTTAAAAAAGCCGCTGTTGTTAAACGGCTGCCAAAAACCCGCTCAGGCAAGATTCTGCGGGGCACCATCCGGAGTATCGCCGATCAGCAGGAAGTCAAAACCCCTGCCACCATCGATGATCCGGCCATCCTGGACGAAATCCGGGAAGTGCTGGCCGAAATCGGCCTTGGAAAAACAGGACGCTGATATCGTTGTGCCGCTCCATGATGCGGGTTTGCCGATGGCCCAACGCAACGGGCCATCGGCAAATCGATTTATTTAAAACAAAAGATCCGGGGTCTTTGGCCGTGCTCAGGCAAAATAAAGCCGGGACAGGGTTTCTGCAATACAGGCGGGCTTTTCACTGCCTTCCACCTCGATGATTACCCGCCAGGTCAGCTGCACCCCGCCGGTGACCTCATCGATTGCCAAAAGGGTCATCCTGGGCCTGACCCGGCTGCCGGCAGGCACGGGCGCGGCAAACCGGACCCGGTTTAACCCATAATTGACCGTCATTTGGGCACGCGGCAGCTCTATTGTATCTCCCATCAAACGGGTGAGCAGAGAAAGGGTCAAAAACCCGTGGGCAATGGTGGCGCCAAAGGGCGATTCTTTTTCGGCACGTTTTTCATCCAGATGAATCCACTGGTAATCGCCAGTGGCCTCGGCAAACAGGTTGATCTGCTCCTGGGTGACCGGATACCAGTCACCCTCGGATAGTTCCTCTCCGATCTTTTCCTGCAGTTGTTCCACAGTTTCAAATCTGATTTTTGCCATAAAAAACAGGCTCCTTTTTACCTGAGTATCAGGGTGTGCTGAGTGTTTTCGGAAATGGCGCTGTCGCTAAACCACCAGTAGAGTTTGCGGCCTTCCATAAAGGCTTCCACCTGGTCCTTTTGATGGGGACTCAAAAGTCTTCCGGTCACACCGCCGGGCAAAACCGCGGTCACTTTGTCCGCATCGGCCATGTCAACAACCATGCGCAGCGAGGCACAATGGGTCACCTCAAAGGGATTTTGGTAATCATACCAGCCGCGGCAGAGCGTTTCCCCGGAGCCGGGCATGGGCATGGGGCCGGTGCCCAGCAGGGTCTTGCCCAACCCCTGACGCCGGACCGGATGGACCAGTTCCAGGGTATGGATCTTTCCCCACTGCCATTGATCCATGTCTGTTCCAAGGGCATCCTGCAGCGCATCACGGGCCTGCACGGCCGCCTGCCTGAAAAGTTCAGCCATGGTTTCGGTTTTCTCCGGGGTCTTTTTGTTGTCAAACCACGGAGACCGGCCGGAAAGCACCATCTGCTGAAGCCGCTCCTGCCAGAAATACCAGTTATTGAGCATTCTTTGAGCGGTTTCGGACCCGAGTTCATCTTCAAACACAAGCCTTGCAAATCGGATATACACGGACTGAAACACTGCAGGGGCTGCCTGGTCTGCGTCATCAAAAAAATCCCAGTCTGCAAGGATTTGTCCCATCTTCCGGGTCTCATCGCCGGCCAGAAGGGCCCGGGCCATGACCGGGGCAATCTTTTCAGCCATGGAATTAAAGGTATCACGCTGGTACTGCCAGTGGGCATCCGCGTCCTTTGGCCCGGGGCCGGCCATAAGTTCTTTCAGGCGCTCATACCTATAGGAGGGGGCGAAAAATGAGGAATAATAAAAGGGATAATCTGCGGCCACAGTTTTGTGATTGCAGGTGCCCAGCCAGTTTCTTTCCGGATTGCTGCTGTGGGGCATCTGGTTTTGCGAAATCCAACTGACCCAATTGTCCCTGTCGTCTGTGACCTTGCGCGGGAAAGTGCCGTCATTGTCTGCGCGAACCGGAATTTTGCCAGAGGCCCGGTATCCGATATTTCCCCGGCTGTCGGCAAACACCCAGTTGAGACACAGCATGGGAATCCGGGAAACGGCATCATGCAGATCCGCGTCGGATTGTGCAGTGATCACGTCAGCCAGTCCGATTTCTGAAGACATGGTTTCTGCCGGCGCCCAGCGAAGGGTGATGACGCGATCTGAATCCAGCCCGGAAAACACACCGGACACCACTGGCCCCCTGCGGGTGCGGCGAATGTCTATTTTTTCTTCGCGCATATTGCCCGGGGCATCCTTGTCCTTGATGCGCAGGATTTCAGTGATGCTTTCAAACGGCACCGAATCCCCGCCTTCCATGTAATGATCCGGATTGTCCGGATCCACGGTTTCCACGTAAAGATCCTGCATGTCACCGTAGTTGTTGGTCATGGCCAGGCTGACGTGTTGGGTGCGGCCCATGGCCATTCCCGGCAGTCCCGGAATGTTGACGCCCACGGAACGAATCTCCGGGGTAATGATTCCCAGGGGATACCAGACACCCGGCAGCAGCCTGGGATCCAGATGCGGGTCTCCGGCCAGAATCGCCCCGCTGCCGCCGGAAAGCACCGGACTCACCGCCCAGTTGTTGCTGCCCAGATCCAGGCGCATGGGCGGCCGTCTTTCACCGCGGCAGGCCGGGCCGCCAACGGCGGCTTGCCTGTAAATCAGAAGATCCCGGGGCAGTTGGTAATCGAAATCTCCGTCATCCTCCGGATCATCCGGATTGATATTCACCGGCAGAACCTGCCGGATCCGGTCCGGACCCACGGCTTCCAGAAGCCCCAGGGCCGTGATTTCCGTGCTCAGGTTGGCGGATGTACTCCAGGCCATGTAATAGAGAATCGAAAGCGAATCGGCGACGTTCCAGGGTTCAGGCTCGATGCCGGCCAGCCGGAAAGCCAGGTGAACGTCTTTGGGGGTTTTTTCAATAAAGGCGTTAATGCCGGCCACATAGGCCTCAAAAAAGCGGCGGGTTTTGTTATCCAAGAGTTGCGCCTGCTTTTTGGCGATTCGATGCAGGCCGATGGTGCGCATTTTAATGTCCAGCGCCCTGGCCTCCGCCCCGGCCAGCTCACAGACCCGGCCCTGGGCCACCAGTCGGGCCAGGTGCATGGAAAACAACCGGTCCTGGGCGGTCACAAACCCCTGGGCTTTAAGGGCGTCCGGAAGGTTTTCCGCATAAACATAGGCCATCTGCTTTTCATCCCGCTTGACCGTAACCGGCGCACTGAGCCCGGAAATCTCCAGTTCACCGTCCTTTTTGTAATCATTGAAATACAAAAGCCCCAGATAGACGCCCCCGGCGGCAAGCAACAAAACAGCTGCCCCGGCAACAAGACCCCTGATCCATTTCACGGTGACTTGCTCCTTGGTTGATGGTTTCGTAAAAAGTAATTTTTTAGATGGCGCCGTAAAAGTTCAAGATCAAGGCTTGCGCGATTCCAAAGAATGCAGCGTACTTATCCGTACGTGACAATTCTGAGGAATCGCGCGTAACGCAGATATTGGACTTTTTCCGGGGCCATCTTGGTTGCAGGATAAAAAACAGGCAGGTCAACAAACCAGCAGCCTGACGCCTAGATTTCGCAGGCCTCTTCTTTGGCCTTGGCCTTGCGGTTTTCAACATAATGGGCTGCGGCCAGCGCAGCCATGCACCCGTCAGCACAGGACAAAACGATCTGGCGGGCGTATTTCTCCCGCAAATCCCCGATGGCATAAATGCCGGCAATGCTGGTGGCGCACTGCTCGTCTGTGACCACAAACCCCTCGGGATTAAGCTTCACCCCTGCAGGCACCAGCTCATTGTTGGGCACAAACCCGATAAAAATGAAAACCCCGTCGATGGGGAGATCCCGCTGCTCACCGGTCTGGGTGTCTTTTAAGCGCAGATTGTTCACCCCGGATTCATCTGCCTGAATCTCGGATACCACCGAATTCCAGAGCACTTCCATGTTGCAGTCATCTTCCACGCGCTTTTGCAGAATCATGCTGGCGCGCAGGGCATCTCTGCGATGGATGATATAAACCTGTTTTGCCAGCTTGGCCAGATAAAGCCCCTCCTCGCATGCGGAATCACCGCCGCCGACCACGGCCACGTTCTTGTCCCTGAAAAAAAATCCGTCGCACACGGCACAATAAGAAACCCCTTTACCGTATAGCGTATTTTCCCCGGGCACCCCGAGCTGGCGGGGACTGCCGCCGGTGGCCAGAACCACCGCATGGGTACTGATCTGCCGGCCTCCGGCCAGGCGCACGGTGTGAAAATCAAGGCCCGGCTCCACTGCGGTGACCTCGTCTGAGACCTGCTCTAAGCCGTAGGATGCGGCATGCTCGGCAAACTGCATGGCCAGTTCGGCCCCGCTGATGCGGGTAAAACCCGGATAGTTTTCCACTTCGTCTGAAAGGTTGATCTGCCCGCCGGGAGCGCCTTTTTCAACCAGCACCGTCTTTAATGCCCCCCGCATGGCATAAATGGCTGCGGACAGCCCTCCGGGACCGCCGCCGATGATCACCAGATCATATATTTCATTGTCTGACATCCCAAACGCCTCCTTTTAAAAACCTTTATAAATCACGAAAACTTCGTTTAAATACAGGCCAATGGTAGCCCCGGAACCTTGAAATGTCAAACCGGGGCAGCAAAATATCAATTTCTCCAGCGGTCGAGATTGTCCAGAAAGGTTCTGGCCCGGCGAATGTTTTGCTGCAGTTTGGGGTCATCGGGCTTGAGTTCCAGGCCCTGCTCCCAGGTTTTCAAAGCCTTTTGCAGGTCGCCGCGGGTATACAGAAACCGGCCGCGCTCCAGCAGGGTTTCGACTTCCTTGTCAATCCGGTTCTCCAGCCGCCGGCGCCGGTCCTTGACCTGCCCTGGCTTGACCGCCTGCATTTCTGCAAGGATTTTTTGGGCCGCCGGCAGGTTGCCGTTTTCCATGGCCTGGTTGAAATCCCGGGCCATGATGGACCACTTTTCCTCGTTTCGGGTTTCTTCCTGCCGGCTGGATTCAATCCGCAGGTCCTGGCGGTGAAAATGAATTTCTGCAAGCAGATTCCGGGCGGCGGTGCTTGACACCAGACGGTTTGAAAGGCCCAGAACCCGGCCGGCCATCCCGAATTCCCGGTCCCTGATGGCCTGCTGCCCCTTTTCAAAAAGCCGGCTGGCGGTCTGCTCAACAGCTTCTTCAAATTCCCGGTACCTGCGGCGCGATTCATAGTTGTCATGCCGGGCATAAAACAGATTTTCCCGGTTGTCGCGGATGGCCAGCAGATAGCGGCCCCGCTCCAGCAGCAATTCCAGTTCATTGTCAAAAATGATCTGCCGGCGCAAGGACTCGTATTGCTTAAACTTCTCTCTCAGCACCGGCGCATCCGGAAACCGGTCACGGGCCCTTTGAATCTCGCTGATCGCCTTTGCCAGCCGGTTGTCTTCTGCATATGCCTGCGCCCGGTCAAGGCTCTGCCCGATGCATTCCTGCCGATCGCCCGTGCAGGCCGGCTGTTTTACAAAACCCGCGCACCCATGTAAGCTAACAGAGGCCATCAGAAAAAGAATAAAAACAACCAAGCCACGCATCATTTTTGCAATCCGCCCTTTCAAGCGCTCGCCGGAAAAGCGGCTCCGGCATCAGACCAGTGCATCCAGCCTTTAACGATCATCACCTCAACACCATTGCTAAAACCCTTGACCTGGATGCGACGGGTTGTATGCGCCTGGACCGGGAACCGGGCGGCAACGTGCTGATAAAAATCCCTGTCAATCAGTATCTGATCGGCATCCGCCAGATCGCACAACCGTGCAGCCAGGTTGGCAGGCTGTCCAACCACCGTGTACTGAAGCCGATCATGGGAGCCAAACAATCCCGCCAGTACAATGCCGCTGCTGATGCCCACCCGTACATCCAGACAAGGAAGATTTTCCCTTCTGCGTTCTTCGTTAAATGCTGCAATGCGCTGCTGGATCTGCAATGCACATGTCATAGCGTTGTAACGATGATCTTTATCGGGCTGTGGACAGCCGAATACCATCATGGCGCAGTCGCCGATATATTTGTCCACGTTGCCGTTGCAGCTATGGCAGATCTCTGCAAACCTGGCAAAATAAAGATTTAATATCCTGGCGATTTCCTCAGGACTGCGCGATTCACTGAAAGCCGTGTAGCCGGAAAGGTCGGCAAACAGGACGCTGGCCTCCTCCCGGCAGCCTTCCCGCCCAAGATCAGAGGGTTCCTTGTCCATGTACCGGGCCGCCACCGGATTGCTGACAAAGCGGGAAAAGGTGCGCTCCACCCGGAGCTTCTGCTCCAGGTCGGCGGCCATGCGGTTGAACGCATCGGCCAGGGCGGCAAATTCGCCCTTATAGTGGTCCTGCATGCGAAAGCCGTAGTCACCCGATGAAATGGCCTCGGCTCCCTGAATCATATCATTTACCGGCTTTCCCAGACTCCGGCCGAGACGGATAGCCGCCAGTGTGATGGTGAGCACCAGCAGGGCCACCACGATAGCCCCGGAATAGACCACGCGATTTTTACCGGCTGCCAGTTCCGAACGATCCAGGCCCACCCACGCGGTTGCCCCCACCACATTCTGAAACACAACAGGTGCATGAAACCAGACGATATCACCCCGCCCCCTGACCGATCCGCCGGTTCGGATGGCTTCTGCACTCTCAATTTGATGCATGGGCAGATCTCTTTGATGCATGGGCAGATCTCTGCCGGCATGGGCAAGAATTTCATGATCCCGGCTGACAAGGGCGGCGGCAGCCACCGGAAGATTTTCATTCAAGGAATTGACCAGACTGGCCAACCCGAGCTCATCCTCGGTAAAAACGCCCTCCACAGAACCGGCGCTGAGCTGTGATGCCAGCATGGTTCCGGTTTGCGCAAACTGATTTTCCAGCAGCGCAAATTGCCTGTGAACCAGGCTATAACCCAGAATACAAGAGGCAATCAACACCAGGCCTGTCATGACCAGGGCCAGCTTATGTCCGAAATGCCATTTCATTGATTTTCATATCCATTTTACGGTCCAACACCTTTATACCTGAATCCGGGTATGTGTCAACTATATAAAAACAAATATGATTTCAACCGGTTAATAAAAACCGAAATAGCAGGCAAGCAAATAACGCCAATATCACCGGATAATTGTTTGTGCTTGCATCCAGACAAGACTGTGATATATTTTAAGCATATGCTCGAAAAAATAACAGGTTTACAAGCCTGAACAACATATTGGAAGCCTAAAACACGAACTGCCTGTCAGCAGAAAAAAGATTGAAGGTGCGCGTCAAAACGGGAATGTGGGGCCGGGGAAGGAGCGTGTTTTTATTTCCCGGCACCCCGCCGGAGAGCATTTCAGGGGGAAGCCGGGATTTTTTTCGGTTTTGTGGCCTTTAAAAATTAAAAACCCTTGCTTCTGCTGCGATATCAATGATGGCCGGCGCCCCCCCAAGATACATGTTGGTAAAAAACTGGCTCTCGTCCACCTGACGAGATTTGGCGCAGGGGATTCAAACCCCTGTCGGGACTTCCTTTTCCACCAGATACGGCAAATAATCATTGGGACAATCGCCGGTCTGGGTTCGGACGCTCAGGTCCCGGCCGGAATCAGCCCAGTTTACGCCGCCGTCGACCAGAAACAGGTCTACCTGGTGGTTTTTATCATGGGCTACCTTTGCAAACTGAAAACACCGGGTAGCGGCTTCATTGTCGTCTCTGCCGAGAATAAAAATAAAGCGGGCCATTGGGTTATCCTCCTTGATGAAATGATGCAACACAAATACAAACCACAAGCTATCAATTCCGGAATATGAGATATAACACAAAACTTTTTAAATGATGTAACATGTCTGAAATGATTTTGCAAAATATGAAATCCACACAGGGTTGCCCTGACAGATACGCTTTGCATCAAACAGGCAGGGCTTCGATCCATATGGATTTGGCCTTTATTTTGCATGGGTGTAACCCAGGCTTGTTTAATTGATTGCTGAAAAGAGTATCTGAAATAAAAACCCGAAAACCCAACAAGGAGGCTGATCATGAAAAAAGGTGAACACTTGGTAGTCATTGGCTGCGGCGGCGTGGGCGGGCCGACCGCCATGCTGTCGAGAAAACTCATGCCCGACATTGACATCACGGTGATCCGGGCGGAAAAACGCTTTATTGTCAGGTGAGCGCTTCCCCATGTGGTGGCCGGTCTGGCCCCCGGAGAAGCGATTGTCAATCCGGACAAAATGTTTTCCGACAACAACATTGAAATGCGGATCAACCGGGTCAACAGCATTGATTCAAAGAAAAAGCAGATCACCCTGGATGACGGCAAAACCATTTCCTATGACAAATTGGTACTGGGTATGGGGGCAAGTCCTTTTATGCCGCCCATTGACGGGGTTGATAACAACGGGGTGTTTAGCCTGCGGGCCCTTGGCGATGCTGAAAAAATCCGAAACTACATGGAAACCCGCAACCCGTCCAAACTCGTATTTGTCGGTGCCGGATTTATCAGCCTCGAGGTGGCGGCCCTGGTCAAGGATATGAAAGGCAAAAACTATCAGGTGGACGTGATTGAACTCATGGACCATCCCCTGCCCCTGATGCTGGATCCCGAAATGGGCAAAACCATCCATACTCACCTGGTGGACAACGGATTTCGAATGCATATGGGCCGCAGGGTGGAAAAAATTCTCGGGGAAAACGGGCAGGTCACTGGTGTGCAGCTCGACGACGGCCAAAGCGTGGACGCGGATATGGTCTTTATGAATGTTGGCGCCCGCCCCAACCTTGAACTGGCCGAAAATGCGGGCATTGAAATGGGCCGGTTCGGGATCCGGGTCAATGAATTCCTTGAAACATCAGATCCGGATATCATGGCAGGCGGTGACTGCATTGACAACTATCATTTCATAACCAAGCGCTCCGCGGGAACCCAGCTCCGGGGACCGGCGGTCATCCAGGGCCGGCTCATTGCCAAGCGACTGGCCGGCTATGAGATCCCCTTTCCCGGACTGCTGGGCAACAGTGCGGTCAAGATTTTTGACAAGCATGTGGCGGCTACCGGGTTTAGCGAAACCCAGGCCCGGGAAGAAGGCTTTGAGCCCGTGAGCGCCACTGTTGAATCCCGCAGCAAGCACGCCATGATCCCGGGTGTTCAACCGTGGACCCTGAAGCTGGTGTTTGACAAAAAGACCCATAAGCTGCTCGGCGGCCAGATCATCAGCAGCAGCGGGGAGCCGGTCAAGGAAATTGATGCGGTGAACGCCCTGATTGTAGGCGGCAAAACCATTGCGGATCTGACCACATTCATGTGCGCCGGAAATCCGGATTGCTCCTCAGAGCCCAGCGCAGAACCCATCACCCTTGCAGCAGAGCAGGCCCTGCAGAAAGCGGGTAAGCCTGCGTAAGCATACAAAAAACGTTATTGTAACGCTACCTTGCGTTTAAACGTGATTACCCCGGTGCAGGCCATCACGGCGCACCGGGGTTTTCATTTGAATAATTTCAATTGGACAATAAAGCCGGAACCATGTATGAACCTTAGGGTAAATATTGAATAATCGCACGTAAATTGAACGCAAATGGCAGATCATACCCGAATACCCCAGCAAGGAGTCTTTGACATCTTCATGCACACCAAAAACGCAGGAATTCTCATTGTCCTTGTCTGCCTTGTCCTTTCTTTCCTGATTGTCTTTTTTCATCTTACCGCACCTCAAAACCAGGATGCGCCACTGACCACCCCCCGGCTTGTTCTGGCCCACGACAAGGGCAATATGCCATGGTTTCACCAAAGCTTTTCCCGCCATGGCAAAAAGGCGGAGTCAGAAATCGGCACTGGCTTTATCCCGGCGGCATCCCCGAGCACTGACCTTTATATGAGTCAGATGAAAGCCCGGCTGCCCACCCCCCGGGCCCCTGCACTATTTACCTGGTGGTCGGCATGGCGGGTAAAAGAACTTGTGGAAAAAGGCCTGGTCAATGACCTGACCCATATCTGGGACCGGTATGCGGATGAATATCCCAGGGAAATCCGGGATGCCTATACCATTGATGGGAAAGTTTACGGATTCCCCTACAGCGTTGAATACTGGCCCATATGGTACAACAAGCCCTTGTTTGAAAAACTGGGTATCAAGGAACCGGAAACATGGGGGGAATTCATGGCGGCCTGCCGTAAATTAAAGGCCGCTTCCGTGCCGCCGGTTGCCACCACACTGCAGATGAAATGGTATGCCTGCATCTGGTTTGCAGCCCTGGTCATGGGTGAAGACCCCCTGCTCTACGAGCAGTTGTGCAATGGCGAGGTCAGGTACACGGATGTGCGGGTAAAAAAGGCCGTGACGATCTGGACGGACATGATCGGGAAAGGCTATTTTACCGACCCGTCCCTGAACCTGTTTACCAACGGCGGCCATCTGTGGAGCAATGAGGATTTTGGCATGGTGCTGTGCGGTTCCTGGTATTATTCTACAATACTGCGCCGGCAGGGAGTAAAAAAGGCCGATATCGGCGTCTTTATCCTGCCGCCGCACAATCCTGCGGCTCAAAAAAGCATCATGCTGGAATCCGGGCCGGTGCTGACGGCCGCAAACTCGCCCCACCGAAATCAGGCCGAAGCCCTTTCCGACTGGTGGATGAGCGAGGCCGGAAGCCGCCATTTTGCAAACATCTTCCGATCCTATTCCGCAAACCGGAAAATTGGGGCCGGCCATCTGCAGCCGGTCCGGCAAAAACTGCTGTCTGCCATTGAAAAACAGGACTGCCGGATTGTCAACCGCTATTGGGAGGCCACGCCGGCGCCCATTGTGGATGCCGCCCTGGAAAACTTTACCCGGCTTATCCTGAATCCGGGTGAAAAAGACGCGGTGCTGGCCGAAATGGACAACACGGCTGAAGCCTGCTGGGCGCAGATACGCCGAATCGATGAGAAATAACCGATGAAGCTCAAAACCCGCCTGCTCATTGTCATTTTCGTGGTCATCTCCGGTCTCATCGGGGTTTCCGCGCTGTCAGGCTGGCTTCTGTACAAGGTCCATGAATTGAAAACCGCTGAGACCCTTTGCGGCAAAACCATGGATGGAGTGGCCAGGCTCAAACGCCTTACCGATAAACTGCTGATCACCGAAACCCTGGACAATGCCCATTCCCGGTGGCAAACAGCTTACAAATCCCTTATAAGGCAAATACAGGCGCTGAATTTGTCACCGGAAGTGCAAAACCTTCTGAAAACGAAATCCCAGAAGGGCATGATCATTTCCATGAACGCATTCTGGCAAACCACAACCCGACGCCTGGACAGGGTGAATCACAACATGGCCGGTCTTTTCCAAAACCCGTTTCCATCCAGGGACGGACTGATCTACCAGTATTTTGACACCAGAGATTACAAGATCCTGCGGATCAAAAACCAGGTGGATGAAGCCTCCCTGTATCTGGGTTCGGAGTTTGAATCCCGTCTTTCCGAACTGATTGAAATGGTGGACAGGGAAATTGACAGGCAGTTAACACTTACGGCCAGAAACATCATCTTGCTCACCCTGCTGATTTCCGTGGCCGTGTGCCTGATTTTAACCGTATTTTTATCCAGGCTCCATTTTCACCTTCAGACCTGGCACAAAGCAATGCAGACCCTTGGCAGCGGCGGCTTTCCAGAAAAACTGCCCCTCACCGGTGATCTCGAGCTCAATCGGATTGCCGGAGCCATCAATCAAAGCTCAGAGGATCTGGCCGCCATCCGTGAAGAACTGCAAAAACGCATTTCCGAACTCCACCGGGCCAAGGAAGAGGCAGAATCGGCCAACCGGGCCAAGGGCCTGTTTCTGGCGAAAATGACCCACGAACTAAAAACCCCACTGAACGCAATCATGGGATTTTCCCGCCTGGCGGCCCAAAGCGTTCAGGCAGATGTGGTACAGCAAAAACAGTTAGCCAGCATAAACCGTAATGCCAGGCACCTGCTGGCACTGATCGATGAAGTGCTGGCAATGGCCAAAATCGAGGCCGGCAAAGAACAGCTCAATGAACAAATCTTTGATCTGCACGAGCTCATGGCTGAAATAGAACAAATGTTTCTGCCCCGTGCCAGAGCAAAGGGCCTTGCAATGATTGTCCAGGGCACGTCCCGGGCTCCCCGTCAGATCCGGGCAGACCGGGTCAAACTCTCCCAGATCCTCATCAACCTGATCCAGAATGCCATCAACTTTACCAGCACCGGCAATATTGATGTTCAAGTGCTTTGCCCCGGGCCTGAGACAGAAGATCCCGCCGGGCCCCGGATGGTTGCTTTTTCGGTTACAGACACGGGCTGCGGCATCGACGCAGCAGCCCTGGAATGCATATTCAAACCCTTTTTCCAGGCCGAAACCCGGCACCGCACAAGCCAGGGAACCGGCCTTGGCCTGGCCATCACCCAGAACTATATTTCCATGATGAATGGAACTCTCAAGGTGAACAGCACACCGGAAAAAGGTACCTGTTTCCGGTGTGCTGTCCCCCTGACCGGGGTGGCCCAGGCCGACCGGCCGGATTCAGAAACCGGCAAAAAAAGCCGTCCTCCCGGGCTTTCTACCCAGGGGGATCTGTTTGTTGACCCGGCCTGCCAGCCCGAGTGGGGGCAAAAACATGAAAAACCCGATTCATTGGCCCTGAGCATGGATGAAGACGAAATTGCATCCCGGCTGGTATGCGTGCCGGCCCATGTTGTCGAGGAAATGGAAAAAGCGGCCCTCTGTGCTGAAATCGACCGGCTGATGACACTTATCAACACGGTCAGGGACCATGACGCAAAACTCGCCGTTGTTTTTTCCCAACTGGCAGACACGTTTGACTATGACAGCCTGCTGCATCTGCTGCGGTGCAGCTCTCATCCAACCTCTTATTGCCTTGCAAACTCCCATGAATGCTGAAAAGTCCGACATTGTAGTGGTGGACGACAACCTGGACAACTTGCGCATTCTTTCCGACATGCTGCGCAATCACGGCTATACCCCCAGACCCGCAGCCAGCGGAACCCTGGCCCTTGACGCTGTGAAGGCCAGCCCGCCGGTATTGATCCTGCTCGACATCATGATGCCGGAGACAGACGGTTTTGAGGTATGCCGCCAGCTTAAATCCGGAAATGAGACCCGGGATATTCCCGTGATTTTCATCACCGCCCTGGACCAGCTGGAAAACAAAGTCAGGGCATTTGCTGCCGGGGGAGTGGATTATATCACCAAACCATTCCAGGAAGCCGAGGTTATGGCCCGTATTAACACCCACGTGGGGCTTGTGCGGGCAAAGAAACATCTGCGGGAAACCGAAGCCCGCATGCAAAAACTCCGGAAATATGAAAGCCTGGTGCGCATGGCCGGGGCCGTGGCCCACAGGTTCAACAATGATCTGCAGGCAGTGCTCGGCAACCTGGAAATGGCCGTCACCGACTGCGCCGCTGAAGGCAGTGCCCCCCAAACCCTTACTGCGGCCATGCGTTCGGCTGAAAAAGCCGCCGGGATAGCCAGACTTATGGTGACCTATACCGGAAAAATCAGGGGCGATAAGGAATCAATGGATCTGGGAAACTGGTGTCAGGACAATCTGGCAGAACTAAATGCCCTTATGGGCAGCCACCAGGCGCTGGACTGCCGATGGCGCCATCCGGCTCCTGTGATTTCCGCGGATGCCGGCCAGATCCGGCAAATGGTGACCGCCCTTTTACAAAACGCCTGCGAGGCAACCGACAAAAACACAACAACAACAATAGAACTTTTCTTCGATACAGTATCACCTGATGCCATTTTGCAGCAAAATCGTTTCCCGGTGGACTGGGTGGCCGAAAACCGAAAATATGCCTGCATCCGGGTAAAGGATGCAGGCTGCGGCATTGCCGAAACCGACACGGAAAAGATCTTTGATCCGTTTTTTACCACCCATTTCACCGGCCGGGGCCTGGGCCTTTCCCTGGTTCTGGGCATTGCCATGGCCCATCGCGGCAGTGTTGCCGTTGAAAGCCGCCCGGGTGCGGGCAGCACCTTTCAGGTGTACCTGCCCGCCGCCCGGGATCCAAAAGCTTAGAAATCCTTGAACTCATCATCATCCAGCGGAATGACCTGGTCGGCTTTCCGGCTATCGCTGCGTTGCGCGCCGGCCTGCTTTTTGCCGGCGCCATTGGAAATCTTTCTCGTCGTAGACCGGAATTTTTCCTGGGGCTGCACCTGTTTGGATGAGGAGCCGCCCCGGACAGCTGAAATCGCTTTTCCGCTTGCGCCCACCATGGCTTCAAGCTCTGCCACCATTTTTTCCATTTCCGAGGCTTGCGAGGACAACTCTTCCGAGGCGCTGGCCGACTCCTCGGCGTCGGCGGCGTTTTGCTGCACCACCCGATCCATTTCCGAAACCCCGGTATTCACCTGATCGATCCCCTGGGCCTGCTCTTTGGAGGCTGCGGCAATTTCACCAATCAGACTTCCCATTTTTTCCGCGCTTTGCTTGATGGAATTGAGTTGACCGGCCACTTCATCGGCCACATTGACGCCGTTATCTGCATTTTTCTGGGATTTTTCAATCAGCTCCGAGGTGTTCTGAGCGGCCTCTGCGCTGCGCTGGGCAAGATTTCTGACCTCTTCGGCCACCACCGCAAACCCCTTGCCGGCCTCACCGGCCCGGGCGGCTTCCACTGCAGCATTTAAGGCCAGCAGATTTGTCTGAAAGGCGATATCATCGATCGTTTTGATAATCTTGGAGGTTTCGCTGGCCGATTCCTTGATTTCATTGATGGCATCATTCATTTTCTCCATGGATGCCACGCCCTTGTCCACAACCTGTGCGGTTTCCCTAACGGCATTATCTGCCTGGTCAGCGTTATCAGCGTTTTGCTTTGTCTGGGCCGCCATTTCTTCCAGAGAAGACGAGGTCTGCTCCAGGCTCGAAGCCTGCTCGCTTGCACCTTCGGCCTGAGACTGGCTCGATGATGCCACCTGGCTGGAAGCCGATGACACCTGCCCTGCCCCGGTACTCAGCCCGTCAACAATTCTTCGGATGGGGGCGGAAATCGATCGGGTCAGCAGAAGGCCCAGGCCCAGGGCCAGGATAACGCCTGCTATCATGGCAAACAGATTCAGCGTTTTCAAGGCTCCCGACTGGGAAATGGCGCCGGAGACTTCTTTCTCTGCAATCTCTTCATTAATGGCAATAACCTTGTTCAGGCGGCCGAATCCGGCCTCCATATATTCCAGGCCCTCGCCCATGGTTTTTTCAGCGATCTCTGTACGTAGCTGCGCCGCCTTCTGTGCTTCGGCAATCAACTCGTCAAAAGAATCAAACATCTCAATTGATGCATCCTGCATTTGACCTGTAAAAATCCGGATGGCCTCCTGCTGGTCCTCATTTTTCACAGCCCGGCGGATATCGCCCACTGCCGCGTGAAATTGCCGGTGGGGACGATCAATGGCCTTTGCAATCCTCTGCAGCTCGGAATTTTGGGTGGAAAACCCGGCCAGCCATTGCCCGCACGGGCACTTGGTTCCGTCATCGCCACCGGAAAAGGTGTTCCCGGTCAAAAGCATGTTGGCCACCTTGACCTCCAGGGCATAATGATCGCCCCGGAATTTCTGCAGCTGCACCAGCAATTTTTCGGGGTTTAAAATATCCAGGGAATCGATTTGCTGGTGCAGCTCAAAAATTTCGTCATTGACAGCCGCCCACTTGGGAATGATCTCCATGAACTGGTCCCACTGGCGGGATTCCTCGGCTGTCTGGGGCAGGGGTTCGTAGATATCAAAAGCGGCCTTGTATTTTCCCCGCAGTTCATTGATCTGCTCGTACTGCTGCTTGCGCACCGCCTTTTCAAGATCGGGGTTGAGCAGGGTGCGCAGATTTAAAATAATGGCCTGCATGGATTCCTTCATTTCCAGTACACTCTGGATACTCGGCAGGCGCACCGCGCCCACCTCATCCATGGCGCGGTCATTTTGTACAGCCCCGTAATACCCAATGCCTCCCAAAAACAGGGCAACAACGGCGACAATACAAAACCCCGCAATCAATTTCGTACCCAGCTTCATTTGCTTAAACATTTATAACCCTCCAATTTGATTTGAAAATGAAAAATGGTTTCACCCCTGCAACGCCCCGGGTCATGATTTTGACCTTGCGAATCTGACTTTTTACTTTTTTGCTCCCCTGGCAGACCGGGTCAGTTCGATAAAAGTTTCCATGAGTTCCAGGTTGAGCATAAACCGGACCTGGAATTCCTCTATGCGAATGGGTTTTTCAATACAGTCGCTGGCCCCGTGGCGAAGCAGCATGAGCCGCTGATATTCGGTGTTGCGCTCACAAAGGGTCAGAACCGACAGGCGGTCTTTTTTAAAATCATTGCGAATGGTCCTGATCAAAGAAAAATTTTGATCCGCGCACATCTGCCCGTCAATAATGAGCATCCGGATATCCGGATACTGCTGCAGGTCCCGGCGAACCTCTTTTTCATTGCGGGCTTCGGTAACAAAGTGGCCCTTTTGGGACAGGAGTCGGCGCATCAAAATCCGGTTGACCTTTTCCGGGTCTGCAAGAAGAATTTTGAAATTTCCGGCCCACAAAACCCGCCTGATCAATTGCAGAATATAATCGAGGTGATATCCGCCGGTATCCGGCACATAATCGATCACATTGGGAAAAGCGGCAATTTGTTTTGCTGAAACCGGCACCCCATCTGTGACCACAATGGTTGGAATGCCGGCCAGGGGGGCATAATCCTCCGGGCTGGCCCAATGGCTGAGAATGACGGCAACCGGCGGCCGGCAGCGGTCTGAGGCATTTTTTTGCGCCGATTCTACGCTTTCTGCGATTCGGGATGAAACCTCCAGATGGGCATGGATATGGACGGCCACAGTTTCTGCCCGAAGCGGGTCCGGCTCGATGATCAGGATATTTGACACGGGTTTTTGTCCTTTTTTTTCGTGCAGATGGCGTCAATGCACGGCCAGAGCAAAGAGGCGTTTGGCCCTCTAAAATTTACTTATCGGGCAGCAAGGCAAAAGGTTAAATCAGAAAGGAAACACTGCAGAAAAAGCGGGATATACAGGATTTTCCGGGCAGGGGTTTTCCAAATTGCCGGAAAGAAAAAAGCCCCGGCCGCAGGGCTGCGGCCGGGGTGCAGGGGGAAACTAGGGGTTCATTTCATAGGTGTCTTTTAATGCATGAACATGATTTTCCCAGAACCGCAGGAAGCGCTCATGGTCATCCACGGGCTTTCGGATCATTTTTGTGCACCACTGCATCTGGTTTTCCGTGGTATCGGCCTTGGAGTAAAGCTGCAGGGCATATCTGGAAAAATCGCGCACCATGAAATCAAAAATCTGTTCCAGCAGATCATCTTCAAATTTTTCAATCTGATATTTTTCAATAATGAGCTGGCCATAGGCCACCAGGGTAAAAATCTCGCCCACGGCCAAAAGAAAATCAATGTTTTTGGCCTGCTGTGCATCCGGGGGCGCGTTGACCAGAAACTGCTGAAACACGCCGATCTGTTCCTTGAAGATGTTGATATTGGGCATGTCCACGCTGTTGTAGGCCAGGTTGAAATCATGGAACTGGATCTTTCCCAGCCCCCGGGTGGGGCCCTGGTGGAACAGAAAAGTGTCGTCTGCCGGATCATCTCTTTTGGGAATTTCCGGAAACTCGCCCGGATTAAAGAAATAATTGGCCATGAATTTGATGACCAGGGCCATGTTCACATGCACGGTGCCTTCCAGTTTGGGCAGGGAGCGAATGTCTTTGGCTGCCATTTCAAAATAAACATCCTTTTCAAACCCGCGGGCGGCAATCACATCCCACAGCTCGTTGATGACCTCTTCACCCTGGGTGGGCACCTTCATCTTGGTAATGGGATTGTAGAGCAGATACCTGCGGTCTTCTGCGGATGCCGAGCGCATGTAGTCCGTGGCCCGCTGGGAAAACAGCTTCATGGCCGCCAGGCGCGCGTAGGCATCCACAAAAAGCTGCTTGATGTGAGGAAAATCCGTGACATATTGGCCGTAAAGATTTCGGCTGGCCGCGTGGTTGATGGCCTCGTAAAAACAATGGGTGGCAATGCCGATGGCCCCCCAGCCGAGGTTGAACTTGCCCACGTTGACCGTATTGAGTGCCGAATCCCAGGCCTCCCGGCCGTAGGACAGAATTTCATCGTCTGTGACCGGATAACCGTTTAACTGATATTCGGCCACATAACCCTCCCAGTTGACCACGTTCTGAACCAGATCATAGTTTTCATGCCCGGGATCAGCCACAAAAAAGACGTATTCGTCCGTGTCTGAATCCTTGCCAAACGTGGAGACCAGAGCGGCCTCATTGGCGTTTCCGATGTAGTACTTGCCCCCGTCTGCAACGTATTTGTTATCTCCCAGGGGGGTTAAGCTCATGTCCGATGAATAGAGATCCGCGCCGTGTTCTTTTTCCGAAAGGCCAAAGGCAAAAATGCCGCCGTCTTTGAGCAATTGAGCGGTTTTTTTCTTGATTGCATCATTTTTGCCCATGAAAATCGGTCCCAGCCCAAGGATGGTGACCTGCCAGGCATACCAGTGCGACAGGTTGTAAAAGGCCAGTATCTCGTTGAAATCGCAGTTGCGATAAGTGTCCCAGCGCTTGTCCGCATCCCCGTCCACCACGTGCTCCTGCGGGGTCAGCAAAGTGGCAAAGACCTCGTTTTCAGCCAGAAACTTTAAAAAATCCGCATACCAGCGCCGCTCATGGGCATCTTCCTTGAGCTGGGCCTTTCCCCGGGACTCGAAATACGCGATGGTTTTTTGCATCAACTCCCTGGACCGGGGGTCCAGATGATCAAATTTTTCTGTTTTCGGATTCAGCAGCATGTTATCTCCTTATATCTGAATTAAAAATATGGGTGGCAAAATAATGGTCGCGAATGCATAAAAGCACAACAGAACAAAAAGATCAGATACGAACCAGGGCCGGGATTGTCAAGAACAGAATTTTGAAATCTTTTTCATCGCACATTATACTGAACACCATTGCAATCCAAGACGGCCCCCGGTCCGGCACCCTTTAAAATGAAAGCCGATCACTTTTGAATCAGCGTTTTTGCGTAGACAACAACCAGGTAGTGGATGGGACCACCGGCCTGGTGTGGAGCCGGGATGCGGCACCATCGGAATTTCCCCTGACCTGGCAGGAATCCTTTGCGTTTTTGGAAGAACTCAATACCCGGGGTTTTGAAGGCCATCAGGACTGGCGGCTGCCCAACAGAAGGGAGCTGTTTTCCTTAATCCGTCACGACCGCATCAACCCCGCCCTGCCTGCGGATCACCCTTTTGAAAACGTGTTTCCCGGCTATTACTGGACCGCCACCACCTGCGCCCGCCTGCCGGACCAGGCCTGGTACATCCACCTGGGCGGGGCCAAGGTGTACCGAGGCATGAAATACGCATCCTACATGGTCTGGCCCGTGCGAACACATGACGCATCTTTGCCCTCGGTTCTCCGGACCGGCCAGAGACAATGCTTTGATGAAACCGGCCGGGTTATCCAATTTGGCAACACGATCCAGGCCATGTCCGTCTGCTCCGGAAGACCCTGGCCTGAGCCGCGTTTTAAAGCAGACAAGCACATTGTCACCGACCTGGCCACCGGCCTGAACTGGATGCGCCAGGCCGATGCCGGCCGCAAAATGGTTTCCTGGCAGACAGCCGCTGAGTTGATCGCACAAATGAACCAGGAGGGTGCCATGGGGTATTCAGACTGGCGGCTTCCGGAAATAGGCGAACTTGAAAGCCTGGTGGACATGGGGACGCACAGCCCGGCCCTTGCAGGCAGGGAACTGTTTTTCCGTGTCCGGGATTTTTACTGGTCTGCCACCACGAGCCTTTATGAGACGCGCTATGCCTGGGCCCTGTATCTCAAAGACGGGGCAGTAGGGGTGGGGTTTAAGGAAAATCCCGAATTTTTTACCTGGCCGGTGCGGGGCGGAAAAGCATTTCAAGCATTAGGCCGGCGGAAAAAACAGGCGGGCAGCACTTATTCCGCTTCATCGGATTGATCCAGCAGATCCCGCAAGGCTGCAGCCAGCTCCGTGAAGCTTACCGGCTTTTCCATGTACCGGGCAATGCCGAGTTCCCTGGCGGAATCTTCCGAAATTTTCTCGCTATAGCCGGTACACAGAATAATTTTCATGTCCGTCCGGATCTTTAGCATTTCCTGCGCCAGCATATCACCGGTCATGCCGGGCATGGTCATATCCGTTATCACCAGATCAAATCCGTTTGGCGCTGCTGCAAACTCCTGAAGGGCCGCAACCGGATCACGCCGGCACACAGCGCAGTATCCCAGCCGCTGCAGGCGGGTTTCATTGAGCTGGATCACGGCATGCTCATCGTCAATAAGCAAAATCCGCTCATTTCCGCCCGGCAGATCACTGGAACTTTTGGGCGCTGGAGAAGGGGCGGCATCCTGCAAGGCCGGAAAATACACTTCAAAACATGAACCGCTGCCGTTTTGGCTCTCCACCCGGATGCCGCCGCCCAGATCCCGGACTATGCCCAGCACAACAGACAGGCCCAGCCCCGTGCCCTTGTCCACGTCCTTTGTGGTAAAATACGGATCAAAAATCCGCTCCAGGGTATCTCCGGAAATGCCGTAGCCGGTATCGCAAACCGTCAGTTTCACATAATCGCCGGGCCCGAGGTCATAGCCGAATGCAACAATTGTCTGCGACAGGGTCTGTCTTTTCAGCAATACGCGCAGGGTGCCGCCGTTATCCGCCATGGCGTCAGCGGCGTTTTTGCACAGATTAATGATCAGCTGATGAATCTGTGTGGGATTGGCCCAAATTTGCGGCAGGTCCCTGCTGATATCTTCCTGGATCTCAATGTAGGAGGCAATGGTCGAGCGCATCATGCGCAAGCCCTCCCGGACCACCAGGCTGATATCCTGGCCGCATTTTTCCTCCTCGCCCTTTCTGCTGAAGATCAACAGCTGACGAACCACGTCTTTGGCCCGTAGCCCGGCCGCGCTGATCTGGTGCAGACTCTTTGCCGCGGGATGGTCTTTGGGAATTTCGGACTGGACCAGTTCTGCATAACCCATGATAATGCTTAAAATATTGTTGAAATCATGGGCCACGCCGCCGGTGAGGGTTCCCAGGGCCTCGATTTTCTGGGATTGACGCAGCCGCCTTTCCAGTTTCTGGCGCTCTTCTTCCGTGGCTTTCTGCTGGCTGATATCACTTAAAAAATTAAGGGTGGCCGGGCGGCCTTCCCATTGAATTGTCACCGCCTTGAGCTCCACCCATTTAACATCTCCGGAACGGTCAATGATCCGGTGTTCATAATCCGGCACCGGCTGGCCTTCAAGACGCTTGAGATAATTTTCACGCACTTTTGCCCGGTCAGCAGGATGAATAAATTCAATAAACTGCCTGGAGCTGAGTTCCTCGATACTGTAACCGGTAAACTTGGTGGTCTTATTGGCAAATTTCAGCACCCCATCCTGGATCACGAAAATGGCCTCCTTGGCATTTTCCACCACCACCCGGTATTTTTCCTCACTCTGGCGCAGCGCCTCCTCGGCCTTTTTTCGCTCGGTGATATCCTCTATCATGCCCATGCCGCCGACAATTTTTCCCGTGCTGTCCGCAGAAGGAGCAAACATGGCCCGCACCGGGGTTTGCTTTTCCGATGTAACCGAAGCATAAAATCCCTCGTAATATCCCGGCCGGCCCCGCAGGGCCGCATCCACCGCGGACACAACATTTTTATCCGGCAGTTCCAGCATGTTGAGGCCCACGAGTTTGTCTCTGGCAGAGCCGATGATATCCAGAAACCGGTCATTGCACGCAGTGATCAGACCCTTTGCATCAAAGTGCAGCACCCCCAGCGGAGCGTTTTCAAACACCAGCCGGTACTTTTCCTCGCTTTGCCGGAGGGTGTTTTCCGCCTGCTTTTTGTCCGTGATATCCGTATGCGCCCCTGCCAGGCGGACGGGTGTTCCGCTGGAATCCCGCAGGCACGCGGCCCTGCCAAGGATCCAGCGGTAGGTGCCGTCTTTGTGCAAAAGCCGATATTCCACCTCGAACTGAAGCGCTCCGGATTCATAAAACCGGTTAAAAGATTCCGTCACCTGGTTGTAATCATCGGGATGAATCCTGTCCTGCCAGTGTTCCAGACGATTTTCCAGTTCATGATCAGCATATCCGATAATTTCCTTCCATCGCCTGGAGAAAAACACTTCATTGGTCTGCAGATCCCATTCCCAGATCCCGTCATTGGTTCCCTGAAGCGCCAGCTGAAATCGCTGCTGACTGGTTTTCAGTGCCTGCCTGGCGGCCTCGGCCTCCCTTGCCCGGGTTTCCGCTTCCTGGATCCGGGTTCGCAGTTCATGGACCATGGTGGAAATGGCTTGCTTTAACTGGCGCATCTCGCCCCTGAAAGGCCCGGGAATTTCTGCATGATAATCCCCGCCGGCCACATCTGTGGCAAAGCCCACCAGCCGGTTGATGGGCCCGGTGATGGTGCGCATCAAAAAAACAGTACCGATCAGGGCGATCAGGAAAATGGCTGCGCCCATGGAGATGATGGTCCATTTCAGCCGTTTCATCTGGGCATAAACATCATCGATATAAACCCCGGTTCCCACGATCCAGTCCCAGGGTTGAAACAGCCGGACATAGGATTTTTTGGGATGCAGTGTCTCTGTAAGCCCCTCAGGAGTTGGCCGATGCCAAAAATATTCCACAAAGCCGCTGCCGTTTACATCCGCCACCTTGGAAAACACCAGAAAAAAATGCCGTTTACCCCCCTCAAACCGCTTTTCTTCGCCCGCCATTCCCATCTGCACGCTCACAGCGGTTTCATAGACCGGATCATCCATAATTCGTCCTTCGAGTTCGGGGGCAGCCGGGTGCATGATCATGCGGGGGTAGGGTTTGGAATTGTTATTGATCCAAATATAGCCATTGTCTGTAAAGCGCATGTGACGAATGCGCTCCATGGCGGCCTGCTGCGCTGTTTTCTGGTTCATGCCGCCGTTTTCCACCTGGCTCTGATAGTCGGCCAGCATGCTGCACACCGAATCCACCAGATTTTTGACCGCCATTTTGCGGGAATCAAACAAGGCTTCCTGTACAACCGGGAAGATAAAGGCAAACAGAAAGATCAGAAACAGGGCGATAATGCCCAGGGCAATGGCCAGGATTCTTGCAGCGGTCTTTTCCAGCAGGTTTCCGGAAAATGGCATGCGGCTCCCGAAGGTTTTTGCAGTTTTCAAAACAGGATCAGCGACAGCGTTACGATTAAGATAAACATACCCGTTTTATTGCAAAAAATAAACAATGAAAAATTGGGATTTACTTATGGGGTTTTGCATGTAAAATAACAAAACCCGTACAGTCCGGCTGCAGGGGGATGCGGGTGAAACCGCCTGCTTTTTTATCCGGCACGCTTTTTTTCGGAGGTGAAATGAAAATACTGGTGTGCGGGCCTGCCTGGGTGGGTGACATGGTCATGGCCCAGAGCCTGTTTATGACATTGAAAAACCTGCATGACAACTGCGAAACCCACGTGCTGGCCCCGTCGTGGTCCATGCCGATTTTATCGCGCATGGCCGAGGTGGATCAGGGGATTGTCCTGCCCGCGGGCCACGGGCAGCTGAAACTCAAAAAGCGCTTTGAGATCGGCCGGCAACTGGCGGCCAACGGTTATGCCAGAGCCATTGTGGTGCCGCGCTCCATCAAACCGGCGCTGGTGCCCTTTTTTGCCCGCATCCCCGTACGCACGGGCTACGGCGGTCAGGGACGCTTTTTTTTGATAAACGACGTACGCAAGCTCGACAAGACACGGCTGACCATGACCGTCCAGCGCCAGGTGGCCCTGGGACATCCGGCTGATGCCCCTCTGCCCCCGGAAGCCATCCCCCGGCCGCATCTTCAGACCGATGCCGTGAATCAGAAACGCTTGTGCCGGAAACTGGGGCTGAAACTGGACCGGCCGGTGATCTCCTTTTTTCCGGGCGCCGAATACGGCCCGTCCAAGCAATGGCCCATCCAATATTTCCGGGAACTGGCACTGCGGGTCACAAAATCCGGCTACCAGGTCTGGATCTTCGGCAGCCCCCAGGACCGGGCCTGCGCTTCGGCCATTGCCCAAGGCAGCCCCTTGCACGTGCACGGCCTGGCCGGGCAAACCTCGCTAAACGATGCCATTGACTTAATTGCGCTGTCGCATGTGGCCGTGACCAACGACTCCGGGCTCATGCACATTGCAGCCGCCCTGGGTGTTCACGTGGAAGCCATATACGGCGCCACCACGCCAACATACACCCCGCCGCTCACGAACAAAAAGACCATTCATTACACCGGCATTGATTGCTCTCCCTGCTGGGCCCGAAAATGCCCCCTGGGCCATTTCAAATGCATGAAGGAAATTTTGCCGCAAGACCTGGAAGCCTCCATTCAAAAGGCGGCCGCACAAAATCCCGATCTCAAAGGCCGCGGGTAGCACACCCGGGCTATACCACACTGTGCAGGCCCAGGTACCAGGAGGCGATGCCGAAATAGATCACCACCCCGCCGATATCGGCCACCGAAGTCACCAGGGGCGCGCTGGCCGTGGCCGGATCCATGCGAAACCGGGTGAGCAGAAACGGCAGGCTCAGTCCCAGCAGGCTGCCAAAAAGCACCACCGCAACCATGGCCAGAGACACGACCACTGCCACGTCCGGTCCGCCCCGGAAGATACCGATAAAAGACACGGCAACGCCCATACACAAGCCAATGGCCAGGGCAATGCCGATTTCCTTTCCCACCATACGCAGCCAGTCCTTGCGCACCACATCGCCAATGGCCATGGCCCGCACCATGAGGGTCGCCGACTGGGCCCCGGCATTGCCCCCGGAGCCGATAAGCAGCGGCAGGAAAAACACAAGGGCCACCGTGGCCTGGATGGTATCCTCGTAATAGGCAATTCCGGCGCCTGAAAAAATATTCATAAACACCAGGGCCAGCAGCCATGGCAGGCGTTTCTGGATCAGCAGCCAGGGGCTTGCATCCCGCAGGCCAATGTCCAACAGGTCATCTGTACCCGAACCCTGGCTGATGGAGCCCATCCGGTGGAAGTCCTCTGTGGCCTCCTGTTCAATGACGTCATGGACATCATCAAAAGTCACGATCCCCACCAGGGCCTCATTGCCGTTTATCACCGGCATGGCCAGAAGGTCATATTTGGCCATCTGCCGGGCCACATCCTCCTGGTCATCATCCACATTGGCGCAGATGGGCTCCCGGCGCATGATGGTTTCAATGGACCGGTCCGGACGGGCCAGGATCAGTTCCCGCAGGGAAACCAGCCCGAGCAGGCGCCTGTTTTCATCAATGACATAGGCGTAGTAAATGGTTTCCTTGTCCGGGGCTTCCAGGCGAAGTTTTTCAATGGCCTGCCGGGCGCTTAGATGCGGCTGCAGGGTGGCGTATTCGCTGGTCATGATCGCCCCGGCCGTATCCTCGTCATAGGAACTGAGCCTGCGAATATCTTCCCGCTCGGCTTTTGCCAGCAGGTGCAGCAGGGTTTCGCCCCGGTCATCCGGCATGGAATGCAGCAGATCCACCCGGTCATCCGAGGGCATTCTGGCAATCACTGCAGCCAGCATGTCATCGGCAAGTCCTGCGGCGATTTCCCGCTGAAGGTCGTATTCCATGTGCGCGAGCACATCCGCGCAGCACTGGGGGCTCAGGCGCAAAAATACATCAACAGCCTGGTCCGGCGCAAATTCGGAAAACTGGGATGCCAGATCCGCCGGATGCTCGGCTTCACATAACCGGCGCAGCACATCGTCGTTTAAGTATTCAATGCTCTCGCCGTTTTCAGGCGCAAAGGGATTGATTGGAAACTTGAGGGGTTGATTCATGGTCCGGCCTCCTTGCACAAATCCCGCCCATTGTCAGAGGCGGGGCAAAAGACCGGAGCCTATCCGGGGAAAGTAAGGCGGAAATCCGGTGTGCCGCCGCCTGACACCAAAGGCGGGTGATAAGAGATCATCTGATTTTTAAAAAAGATTGCAGACTTCAATAAGTGAGGACTACCACTTTCGTCATCCATGTGTTAACGCTCCGTAAGGAATTGACAATCGGGTTTCTGCAGGTTTGCGCAAAAAACCCACCATAAGCATAAACTTATTTAAGTTACTAAAAATCAGATCGACTGTCAAACAAATTTTACCGACCCTGCACCGACAGTTTTTTGCCTTAGCAAAGCAGATCTTTTAACCGCTCGCTTAAAAACATGATTGACTCAATGTCCAGGTGCCCGGTGATGGTCTGATCAAAAAGCAGCCGGACTTCGGCCTCAAATCCGTCTTCCGGCTCGGCATCCCAGAAAACAAGCATGACCGGCACCCGCGGCAGCACCTGGAATAAAAACGCCAGGTCTGCTGTGCCGTAATCCCCGGTCTGGTCAATACCTCCGATTTTCCGGGCCCGTTTGGCAAGCCCGGCCGGGTTTCCGGAAAATTTTTCCTTTAACGGCGCCTCCACATGCGCCTTCATTGAAACCACCTTGGACACGGTATTTGGAAATTCCTTAAGACTTTTCCAGTTTCCAGAGGGCTTGGCACTGCCGCCCCGGGCCATATGGATATAAAGAAACACCTGTTCATTGCGGGTGATTTCAGATCCGTCGTTTTTGCTGATCCCTTGCCGGGCAATATGCACCACATCATTAAAATACGGCAGCTCCAGGACTTTTTGCCCTGCCCTTTCCACGATTTTTCCGCCGATTCTTTCGGGCAGATCTTCAATATCGATGGCAGCAGACCCCTGGCGTGCCCAGAAAAGGGCATCTTCGGCCATGTCCCGTTTCAGCCACTTGCCCTGGCTGTATTGCGCCGCCAGCTCCCGGCTGCACCGCTGGATGGTTTCAGCATCCAGATGGGGACAGTTTTCCAGGGATAATTTTTCAGAAACCACCATGCCCGCAAGCGCCATGCAGGAACGATACCCGCAGTCCCCGCAGTTTGTCTGCGGCAGTACATCCCGGCACAAATCAATGACTGAAAGGGCCATATGCCTGCTCCTTTTTTCAATAAAAATCGTTTTTCGTTTTATTTTTGTGCTGCTGCCAAAGCCGAATTATAACATAATCGCATCCAGGCAGTTTTCAACTCCAAGACCGGATCAACAGAATCCCAAAAAGCCCTTATCGCAGCCTGTCAGGAAGAAAGCCCTTCGGCCGTGGCCGGGTTTTTCGCTCCTGAGCCTTTTTGCGGATTCAGCCAATGCCTTCGCCGAAATTTCAAAAACTCGGGCGCAAGCGCCCTCAAACAGTTTGAAATTTCTCAGGCTCCGGCATTGGCTGAATTTTCCCGCAAAAATGCTCAATGTCGCTTCAAAACCCGCCCCCGCCCTTCGGACTTCCTTGGGGCCCTATTTCAAATTCGAGAACTCTGTAAAACACACTGGAGACCGCCTTTCGGACTGATGAACTCTTTGGGTATCCAAAGGAACTCTTGGTGAAAAACAGTTGTTCCCACATATTTCCAGACCCTTGGCCATGCGGCGGGGCGGGGGTGGTTTGTTTGGCTGCATTGGCGCGGTTTCGGCAAAGATCGTCCCGGGGCTTTGGCGGCCGGAATTTTAAACTGTCTGAGGGCGATTAGCCCGAGTTTTTAAAATTCCAGCCAAAGCCCCGGGACGATCGCCGAAAGCACGCCGCAGACAAACAAATCACACCCACCCCCGCCGCATGCGAAAACCGGAACAAGATGGCTATGCATATGCTGCAGTTGTCATAATATCTTCTTCGATGCAGATAAGTGATGGCCTGGAGAAAGGAAGTTTTTACGGTGCCATTGAACTTGATCCTTGAGATTTTAAACTGATTGCTTTACATATGAACAGTACTGAAACAGGATCTGATCAACTTCTTTAAAGTAAAAGGTGCGCCATGAACACTGCCTATCAACTCACCATACCCGTGGAAAATCAACCCGGAAGACTTGCCGAGGTATCGGGCATTCTGGCAAAGGAAAAATTCAACATCCGGGCCATCACCATTTCATCGTTTGGCAGCAGCGGATTTTTGAACATCATGGTCGATGACCCGAAGCTGGCGCACAAGGTGCTGGAAAAAGAAGGCATAAAAACGCAGCTAAAAGAAGTGATCGCCGTCATTATCGACGACCGGCCCGGGGGCATGGACAAGCTGATTCAATATCTGGCCAACGAAAAAATCAATATTGAAAACGCGTATGGATTTGTCCTGGAAAGCCACAAGACCGCAGTGATCGTCCTGGATGTATCCCACATCGACGCCACACGCCGCATTCTGGAGGAAAAAGGTTTTAAAACCCTCGGCACAGAATCTCTTGCCACAATCGAGCCTTTCCACTATCTGAAATACTAACCCACCACATCTTCCCTAAAAGACTTAAAACATGTTTGATCTTTTTCTTGACAATTCTGCCCTTTTAACATTAACCTTGACGTAAATGTTAATGTTAAACTCAGGTCAAAACCCGGGATCTGCATGACAATAAGCTGCAGACAGGGATCTTGTCGACGATTCAATTGGAAAATCCAGTATGACAAAAAAATCCGCGCCATCCGACTCAAAGCAGGTCCCAGGTCCTCAGACCCGGCAGGAGCGCAAAAACCAGTACCTGATCTCGGAGCTGGCCGAAGAGTTCGGCATCACGGCCCGTTCCATCCGCTATTATGAAAAACAGGGCCTGATATCACCGGGCAGAAGCAACGGCAATTACCGCATCTTTACCCGCAAGGACCGGGCCCGGCTCCGTCTGATTTTGCGGGGCAAGCGTTTCGGCTACAGCCTTGAACAAATCCGGGAAATGATCGGCTACTGGAACGCCGAACCCGAAGAAAGCCAGCAGATCCGGAAAAGCCTCAACTATGGGGACAAAAAACTGGCAGAACTCCGGACCCGAATCAAAGAACTCCAACAGTTGGAAAACGATCTGCTGTCAGTGAAACAAAAATTGTTAACGCGCCTTGAAAGCCTGGAAAACAGTCAACACAAAAAACAAAAAGGAGAAACGAAATGACCCTTGCCGAACTGCTGGATTTGAACCATAGAAAATTCGGGGATGAAACGGCTTTGATCTATGGGGAAAAGCGCATCACATTCAGGGAATTAAAGGAACTTTCCGAAAAAAGTGCAGCTGTTTTTCAAAGCATGGGAGTCAAAAAAGGAAGCCGGATTTCCATTATGAGCTTTAACACGCCGTCTTTTGTATATGCTTTTTTCGGCGCTTTCAAAGCCGGAGCCGCTGTCATTCCCATCAATCACAAACTAATGGCCCCTGAAGTGGACTATATTTTAAATCACAGCCAATCAGAGCTGTTTCTCTATGACGGCGCCCTTGCCGGGGTTGCCTCAGCGCTTGAAAGCCGGTCAAAGCAGATTGCAATAAACAGCCTGCCTGAAGCCGCCGGCAGCCAGGTCAAACTGCTTGAAACCATCATGGAATCCGCCGGACCCTATAGCCCGGTTGACGTTTCCGCCCATGACACCGCGGAAATCCTTTATACCTCCGGGACCACCGGAAAACCCAAAGGCTGCGTTCACAGCCACGCCAATGTCATCATGGCGGGCATCACCGGCGCCCTTACCATGAAGATGGATAAAAATGACCGTCTTCTTATGGCCATGCCCATATGGCATTCCTCGCCTTTGAACAACTGGTTTATGGCTGCCCAGTATGTGGGGGCGTCAACCGTTCTTTTAAGGGAATATCACCCGGTTCATTTTCTGGAAGCGGTCATGAATGAAAAAACAACCGTGTATTTCGGCGCGCCCATATCCTACCTGGCCCCGCTTCAAATGGTGTCCAACTTTGATGATTACGATCTGAGCTCCATGCGATGCTGGATTTACGGCGGCGGTCCCATAAGCGCAGAGCACGCCAAACTGCTCACCGCAAAGTACAAATCCGATAAATTCTATCAGGTCTACGGTATGACGGAAAGCGGTCCCACCGGCACAACCCTTTTCCCTGACGAGCAGGTTGAAAAGGCCGGCTCCATTGGAAAAACCGCGCTGCCGGGTGCGGATCTGAAAGTCATGAAGTCTGATAAACAGGAAGCCGCCCGGGGAGAAACCGGGGAAATCTGGCTTAAAGCCGCCTCCATGATGGAAGGATATCTGGATAATCCGGAGGCCACAAAAGCGGCTTTTGCGGATAACTGGTACAAAACCGGCGATCTGGTGCGAATTGATGAAGATGGTTATATGTTTATCATCGACCGCACCAAGGACATGATCGTAACCGGCGGTGAAAACGTATACTCAAAGGAAGTCGAAGACGCACTCACTGCTCATTCCCAAATCTCGGATGCAGCGGTCATCGGCAAACCGCACCCGGAATGGGGGGAAACCGTGGTCGCCTATTATATTCCAACGCCGGACAAGGATCCCTCAGCAGATGACATCAAAGACTTTCTGTCCCGGCGCCTGGCCAAGTATAAGATTCCCAGGGAATTTCACAAAAAAGAGGAACTTCCAAGAACCCCTACGGGCAAAGTAATGAAATACATGCTGCGGGAAAAATAGCAACGCCAAAAACAATTTGAAAACAAGAGGTGAAAAATGTTTGATTACATGATGGATGAAAAGGCCCTGGCCCTGCGCGAAGAAGTGCGGGATCTGGTGGCCGGGGTGCCAAAGCAGATGATTCTGGACATGGACGAGGACAAAATCGTGTTTCCCAGGGAATTTCTGGCCGAGGCCGGCCGGAGAAACCTCATGGGCTGCCGCTATCCGGAAAAATGGGGCGGCCGCGGCATGGACTGGGCCACAACCGTGATGGTCATGGAGGAAGTCGGAGTCCTGGGCTATATCTTTGCCTGTGTCTTCGGCGTGGGCGCCGAACTGGTCTGCGATGCTGTTATTTTGCACGGCACGGATGAACAGAAGGAAAAATACGTCAAGCCTTTGCTTGCCGGGCAGATATTTGCCGCTGAATGCCTCACCGAGCCCCGGGGCGGATCGGATTTTTTCGGCACGACCACAAAAGCCGAGGACAAAGGCGACCATTTTGTTCTAAACGGCCAAAAAAGATTTATCGTGGGCGCCGAGGCCGCGGATTATTTCCTGGTATATGCCAGAACCAATCCGGATCCCCAGTGCGATCCCCACAAGGCCCTGACCTGCTTTCTGGTGGACAGATCCGGGGGCGTGGAAACAGCCTACCAGTACGGCCTGATGGGATGCCGGGGCGGCGGCGCGGGCCGCGTGGTATTCAAGGACGTAAAAGTCCCAAAGGAAAACGTGCTCGGAGAAGTGGGCGCGGCCTACAAGGTATTTAACACCATGATGATCCCCGAGCGCCTGGGCACGGCAGCCATGACCATTGGTGCGGCCCGCCCGGCCCTGGATATTGCCACCGGTTACACCACCCGCAGAAAGGCCTTCGGCCAGACAATCAACAATTATCAGGGCGTGTCTTTCCAGGTGGCCGAGGCCGCCATGCTCCTGGATGCCTCCCGGGCCATGTGCCATGCCACGGCCAGGGCAGTGGACAGCCATATCCATCCCAGGCGCATCCGCAGAATGGTTTCAGAGACCAAGAAATTTGTCACCGAATCCTGCCAGAAGGCGGCCCATAACGCCATGCAGGTCATGGGCGGCATCGGCTACACCAATATTTTCCCCATTGAACGCATTGTCCGGGATCTGCGGCTGGCCTCCATCTGGACCGGCACCAACGAGGTCATGGCCCTGATTATTGCATCGGAATGGTACAAGGAATATTTTACCAAAAAAGGCGTCACATCAGAGCGCGACATGGAGGAAATCGCCGCACAGGCAGATTCGCCGGAAGAAAAAATCTACGAATAAACAAGCCCGGACCGCTTTTGCGGCCCGGGTTCCTCTTTCACCAAAAATGCCTTCCCGCACGTCCGAAAGCAGGCTACCGGTCAATAATGAGCCGTTGGGGCATCCCCTTTCCCGGTGCCAGGTCGCACCGGATCCGGCCCCGCAAAAATTCGTCTGCACAAACCCTTGTTTCAAGACCCCGGGCATATTGCTCAAACGTGCCCAAAACCCGGGCACAGGAGGAGGTGTTTCGCTGCACGGCGTCTTTTTCCGGACACATGCATAGCGTCTGGCCGTCAAACCCGGCATAACCTTTTTGTTCATAGCCAAGCCCATTGTTTCCGGCCTCAACCATATCAAAATCAATGACCATACCCTTGACAAGATCCAGAGCCACGGGCTCAATGCGGCGCCACTTTCCCCAAAAGTAGGCCTCTGCATGGGATAGTACGCATTGTATCCGCTCCCCGTAACGTGCGTTGTCCCTGGCGGCCTGCTGGTCCCGGAGCCATTGGATGGCCTCGGCCTCCCGGGCCCTGGCTTCGGCAGCCAGTCGGTTTTGCCGGGCCTTGTCCAGTTCTGCCTGCTTTTGCCGGGCCTGCAGTTTTTCCTCATGGGTCATGGTCTTCCACTGCTGATCGGGTATATCCAAAGGATACCGACCAATGCAGCCAAACAAAAACGACAACACCAATACCGACATGACAATAATTTTTCTCAGCATACGCCCCGCCTGTTGATTATAAAAACCATTAAACGCTGCCCGAGCCTTTTGACAGCCGCATTGTTAAACGATTGATTGTGACAACAAACCACAAATCAGTCAAATCCAGCCGCCTTTTCTGAATTGGAATTTACAATTCCCTCAATGTGGATTACCTTAAATATTATACTGTTTACTGTATCTCAAAAAAAACAATCAGCCATGCCAGGGAGTAAACCCATGAAGATTGCATTTATTGGTCTTGGGATTATGGGAAAAGCCATGGCCCGTAACCTGCTCAAACATGACAACGCCATGCTCACAGTGTTCAACCGATCCCCGAAACCGGCACAAGAACTTGAAAAAGCAGGCGCCGGCCGGGCCGGCTCACCTGCAGAGGCAGTGGGTAAAGCAGATGTGGTTTTTACCATGCTATCGTCTCCGGAGGTCGTGGAGTCGCTGGCCTTCGGGGATTCCGGGTTTGTTGATGCAATGGACCAGGAGGCGGTCTGGGTGAACTGTTCAACAGTAAACCCGTCTTTTGCCCGCAGTTGCGCGGAACAGGCCGAACAACGGGGTTTCAAATTCATTGATGCGCCCGTGGCCGGAACCAAAAAGCCTGCCCAGGACGGGGAGCTGACGTTTCTGCTGGGAGGTGAAAAAGACGACATTGAAAACCTAAGGGACCTGTTTGAGCTGATGGGCAAGACAATCCTGCATGTGGGACCGGCCGGGCAGGGAAGTGCCTTTAAAATGCTGGTCAATGCGCTGCTGGCGCAATCGATGCTGGCATACGCGGAAACAGCGCTGCTGGGTGAAAAACTGGGATTCAGCAGGCAGTTCCTCATGGAAACCCTGCCCGGGCTGCCGGTATCGGCTCCTTTCCTGAAAGGCAAGGCCGCGTTGATTCAAAACGGCGATTTTGAGGCCAGTTTTCCACTGGAACTCATGCACAAAGACCTCCATCTGGTAGACATTACGGCCTACGAGGAAAATCAGCCCCTGTTTCTCGCCGGTCTGGCAAAACAAATTTACGGCCGGGCCAAGGCTGCCGGACACGGGCGAAAGGATTTCGCAGCGGTCCACGAATTTCTTGACAAGGGCGAATAACCGCCTCTGGCCGCTGATCCCGAAAGATAAAAAGGCTTAAAGCAGGCCCGGCAAATACAGTGCGATCTGCGGAAACGGGATGAGCAAAAGGGTGGTGATGATCATTGCAATGAGCATGGGCACCACGCCCTTGAAAATCGTGTTTAAGGGCACGTCCCGGGCCACCCCGCTGACCACGTAAACATTGACGCCCACCGGGGGGGTGATCACCCCGATCTGGGTGACCAGCACGATCACCACCCCGAACCATATGGGATCATAGCCCAGTTCCAGAATCACAGGGTAAAAAATGGGTATGGTGAGCATCACCAGGGCCAGGGCATCGATAAAGCACCCGCCCAGAAAATAAACCCCGATGATCAGACACATGATCATGGCCGGGCTCATGTCCAGGGCGGTAATCCAGCCGGCAATGTCAAAGGGAATGCGGGTAACAGCCATAAACCGGCTGAAAATCGTTGCCCCGGCCACGATTACCAGGATCATGCAGGTAATCCGGGTGGTTTCAAACAGGGCTTGAACAAATCCCTCCATGCTGAGGTTTCTGCGGATCAGCGCCACTGCCAGGGTGCAGAAGGCACCGATGCCGCCGGCCTCGGTCGGGGTGAAAATCCCCTTGAAAAGCCCGCCCATGACCAGCACAAAGATTACCAGGGTTTCGACCAGACCGGATAAAGAAGCCAGCTTCTGGCGCAGGGTAAATTTTTCCCCCTTGGGTCCCAGATCCGGACGCATCCTTGTCCAGATCAAAATGCTGGCCACCATGAGCACGCACAAAAGCAGCCCCGGCAGCAGCCCTGCCACAAACAGCTCGCCGATGGATTGTTCCGTGAGAATCCCGTAGACAATAAACACAACACTTGGCGGAATCAGGATGCCCAGGCTCCCGCCTGCGGCCACCACCCCGGTGGCCAGCTCGGGCTTGTAATTGTAGCGTTTCATCTCCGGCAAAGTGGCCGCGCCCATGGTGGCGGCCGTGGCATTGGTGGAGCCGCATATGGCCGAAAATCCGGCGCATGCGCCGATGGTGGCAATGGCCAGTCCGCCGGGGATATGGCCCACAAATCGGTATGCGGCATCAAAAAGCCGGGATGAAATCCCGGAATGAAACGCAATCTGGCCCATGAACACAAACAGCGGAATCACGGTGAGATTATAGGAACTGAAAACAGAAAACACGTCCCTGGCCGTCAGATTCAGGGCCGCGTCAAAAGATACAATGGTGCCGAACCCCACAATCCCGATCACGGCCATGAGATAACCCACGGGCAGTCGGGAAAAAATGAGCAAAAACAGGGCTGCAATGCCGATCAGACCGATGGTTGTGGGTGTCATTGGGTCTCAGCCCCCCGCAGACGCAGCAGCAAATCCATGACCAGCACCGGGCAAAGCAGGATACATCCGGCCGCCACCCCGTAAACAAACGGATAAATCGGCATCTCCAGGGTAGCAGACACAGAGTTGCTGGCTTTCAAAACAGAACCGTAAACCAGGGACTGCCAGGCGATAATGGCAAACAGGGCAAGGGATACCAGACTGTTGATGCTGTGGATGACAATCCGCGCCGTTCGGGGCAGGCGCGGCACCAGGAAATCAACGGCAATGTGGCCTTTTTCCGCGGCCGTGTACGGCAGGGAAAAAGAAATGGCCAGGGCACCCAGAAAGCCGATGGTCTCATAGGCCCCGGGTATGGAAAACCGGAAGAAGCGCAGAACCACGTCACCCGTGGTAACCAGCATCATCAAAACAATGGCCGCTGCAGCAATCCAGTTCACTGCCGCAGCGGCCCTGGCAATATAGCGATTGGCGCGTATAACGGAAAACATCAATCATTCCGGACAAATAAAAACTGTTGTAAATATCAGTTCTGTTTTTCAATAAGGCTGCGCAGCAAATCCACGGACTTTTGCCCCTCAAGACCATTTTCCCGGGCATCTGTTATATAATCGTCGATCACCGGCAAAATGGCCTCCTTCCAGCGGGCGCTTTGCTCTTGTGAAAGCTCAATGATCTCATTGCCCTGCTCCCGGGTGTAGGCCAGGCCTTCCTTGTCCGCATCGTCCCAAACCTGCCCGTGGACCTCGATCCATTCATTGCTGACATTGTTGATCACGTCCCGGACCTCTTCGGGCAGCTGATTGAACTTCTCCTTGTTCATGACCGCAAACATGGTGGTGGTGTAACCGATTTCCTGGCAATTGGTGGTGTAATCGATCACATCGCCCTGCCGCCAGCCCTTGAGGGTTTCCATGGGCGCAAAAGTGCCCTCCACAACGCCTTTCTGCAGGGCCTCATAGGTATCCCCCTGTGGCATGGCAACAGGCGTGGCGCCAAGGGCTTGGACCATCTTGGCGCTCAGGCCCGTGGAGCGGATCTGCATGCCCTCGATATCGGCCAGGGTTTCAACCGGTTTTTTGGTGTGAAGCAGGCCCGGTCCATGGGCGTGGAGGTATAACACCTTGACGTCCTTTAATTCCTCGGGATCCATCTGTTGGTAAAACTGGTTGGCCACCCTTGTGGCAGTCATTCCGTCGGGATATCCCAGGGGCAGGTCCACGGCTTCCATAACCGGAAAGCGGCCCCGGGTATAGGCAAAGCAGGACATGCCGATATCCGAGATGCCGCTGACCACTCCGTCGTAACATTCAGCCGCCCCGGTGAGGGTGCCGCCGGGATACATGTTGATTTTCACGGCATTGTCAGTGCGGGCCTCCACCTGCCTGGCCCAGTCTTCAGCGGCCTTGCTGTGGGCATGGGTGGGGGGGAAAAACACGGAATAGCTCAGTTCAATGGTTTCTGATTTTTCCGGTGCGCTCTGTTTTTGGGCCTCCTGGTTTGAGTCATCGGATTGCCCGCACGCGGTGATCAAAAACAGCATGCAGGCGGCTGCGCATAAACGAAAAAATGTTTTGTTCATGGTCGGTCCCCTTTGTCCTGGAAAGGAAAGTTTGGCTGATTCACCCATAAAGACCAGATGTCAGATGGTGCCGTAAAAAGTTTGATATCGCAGGAATCCGTGCATGTGTCAAGTATGAAACATTTCAAGATATTGCATTAGCCGCATCACTGAGCCAGATCCTTTTTCTTGACCCAGTTGCGGTTTGCATCCTGGACAAAATGGTGATCTTTGGCCAGACGATACATGCGTATCCGGTTCTGCCGCGCCACTTCCTGCACAGAAGCGCTGGTCTCGCCGGCAATGATTCTGAAAAGCTGTTTGCGGTCATGGTTTTCCGCATCCACCAGTTTTTGCACCGCTGCCGGCGCATTGGCCGATACCAGGCCCACCAGGCCGGTCCAGGCCTCGCCCACCTGCCCCTTGTTCTTGGCCGCCATCAGGGCCGGGTGGCGGTCGCGCATGCTGGCGACCACATCCTTCTTGCTCTGGGCAAAAGCAGGAGCCGTCATCAGGGCGCAAAGAAACACCAGGGCAAAAATACGGACAATTTTATGCGTTGTTTTCATTTTTCCCCCCGAAAAAATACATTATTGAAGTTGTTTGAGCTCTTCTTCGGTAAATATTTCATTCATTTCCCCCTGAAAGCTCAAGGCCTCGTCCAAAGCCTTTTGCACTTTTAAATTCACGTCCACGGTGACATGAATCGGGGCAATTTCCACCCGGTGAGTGGTATCGGCCGTTACATGATGCCTTGTGCAGGCGCCGGCCGCGGCCATGATTACCACAAGCGCCCCTGCAATAACCGTTTTCATAAAACCCCTCCCTGGTTTATCGGTTTTATCATTTTCCACTGCCCTGGTCGCTTTTACGGGAATCCTCAAAAAGTACATCCAGGGCCTCTGCAATGGATCGGTCCTTTGTGCTGTAAAATCCCAATACCCGGTTTAAGATCTCTTCAATGGCATTGACGTTGATCACAAGGCTTCCCACCTCCTGGGGAGATTCGCCCTCAACCCCCTTGCCCCGCAGTTCGATCCGGGCTGCGGCATCCTGATTTCCCGGCTCCAGGTTGATGGACAGAAAATGGTACTCAAAATCGCCCAGGGCCTTTTCCAGGCGTTTTGAAAGCAGTGAAAGATACCGATGTCCGGCCAGGGCATCGCGCACGTAAAACATCAGGGCATTGCGCCATTTTTCGTCTTTAATTCCGAAACGCCCTTTGCCGGGCACCGAATACAAAAACCCCCTGCCAATTCGGATACGCTCCGGCTCCCATTGAACTGGAACCCGGCCGTGAACCCGGCCGCTGCCAATAATTTTTCCCTCGGTGAACCTGGCAGCCATACCGACAAGATCCACGTCCTGAAAAAAAACCTCCAAATCTGCGGCCAGTGGATCAAAGTCCAGCCTGGACGAATGGGCTGTCAGAACTCCGCCGTCTGGCAGCCGCCATCGGGTTTTTTCCAGAAACAGGCTTTCGGGTTCGATCCGAAATATCACAAATCCGTCTTCAAGTGCCAGTTCTCCGGCCTGCAGCCTTTTGATATCTATGCGCTGATTGCCCGGCGTGGTCAAGGGAAAAAGGTCCCGGATTTGCACAAGGCCGCTGATGCCCGCGGCTTTGAGGCCGGATTGGGGCCAGTCAATGTCTCCGTTTTCAACGGAAACGGTCAATTCCGGCTGCAGGGCGGGGCGCAAAAGCCGATCCCGGGTTTGGACCCGGACAAGGGCCGTGCCGGTGACAGCCGGCAGCGCAATGCCGTCATATTGAATCGAAGAAACAGCAAAATTGCCGGGTTCTGCGGTTTCATCATTGACAACCAGCGCAAGATCCAGGGTGGCATCCCGGATGTCAATGCCGTGCGATGCCATCCGGACTTGGCTGACTTTGGCGTAAATGCGGGTCTTCCACCCTTTGGGGCTGCCTTTTACGGAAACAGGACCGGGCAGTACCAGGCCCTGAACAGTTAAAAGGCTTTCCGGAACATGGATGTTAACAGGCGTAAATGCGAATTTTTCCGTTTGCAGATCCACAAACCAGGAATTTTGGCCTGATTGCTTCTTATCGGTCCCGGCAGACGAAAAACCGGCCGCAAGCCGGCCTGCCGCATCAAAACCCGCAGCCGGATTGATCCGGATATCCACGGGCAGCAGCGCCGCCAGTTGTGCCGAAGTGACCTGCCCCGTAAGATGCCAGTTCAAATCCGCCTGCCACCTGCCGGTTTCCAGGATTTCAGAAAAACGGCTCCGGGTGCCGTTGATCCGAAGCGATGCCGCAAATGGACGGCCCAGGTCTGCGTCCAGGACCAGATCCCGGCTTTTTTCCGTGAGAACACATTTTACGGAATCAATCTGAAAATCTTTATAAAAAAGCCCGGTTAAGCCAAATTCTGCTTTGGCATCGTGTAATGTCCACTCATTGTCAAAAAAGGCCCGGGCTGAAAAAAAAGCCCTGTCCAATCCGGCCTCCATACCCAGGCCGGAAAAATCAAGGCTGCGGGCGGCGGCTGAAACTTCAAACCACCCTTTTTGTTTTCCCCCCAAATCAACAGACCAGTTTCCCGCAATCCCCGATTCAAGGTTTGAATCGGCCCTTTTGTCCGGTTTTTGGAAATCTGCGGCCATATGCTGTGATGCGGGATCCGGACGCGCAAACACGCCAATCTGCCCGCTTGTTTCCAGGGCCTTTAAATCCATGCGGCCTTGAATATGCACAGGTATGCCGTAAACCAGGGGATTTACGAAAAAATGAAGATTTTTGGGGTTTTGTGCGGATAGGGCGGCGTCAAACAACACGGTGTGGCAGGCGTTGGAAAAACCGATTTCCAGAACCGAATTGCGGATATGGATTTGATCAAAAAAAACCAGTGCGCTGATCTGGTCTTTTAATATCGCACCGGAAAAACGGTGAGTATCCGGCGAGGCAGACGAAGCGGCTGGGGCGGGCACGCGGCGGTCCATGTCTGCATGATATCTCAGGCCGCTGATAAGAACCTCTGTAACCCGGCCCTGCATCAGACTCTTTACGGTATAGCTGAAATGAACAAAACCGATCTGAAAATCCGGGTTGTCGGCGGAAACATCCCTTAGATCCAGTCCCCAAGGGCCAAGGGAAACCACCGATATCTGCGGATTTTCCAGGCCTGCGTCCTGCATCCGGTAAGTAATGTATTTTTCCAGGGCAGCCGGGCCGAGGGTGAGCGCGCTCACGGCTGCCAAAAGTAAAAAGAGCAAAACCGGCACAATAATGCGTACAGTTTTTCCAATCAGCCTGCGAATTTGGGTTTGCATGCGCCCACAGCCCTGTGACCCTGATTGCCGGATTGTCAGACAACGCCTTTAGCGGATGTTTGCCAGCATACCGTGCCGGGCCCATGCATTGCAAAAGATTTCTGTCTGATGGCACCGTAAAAAGCTTTTTTCCGCCTCCGCTGTTTGTGAAGGAAGAAAGCCCTGCGGTCGGCGTCGGCTTTTTCGCTCCTGACCGTTTTTGCGGATTGATCAAATGCCTTTGCTTAAAATTGACAAACCCGCTCTGCCTTGCTCAAACAGTTTGAATTTTTCACGCAAAAACGCTCAATGTCGCTTCAAAAGCCGACCCCGCCCTTGGGCTTCCTTGGAAAGGTTCTTGCCGGGCCAACCCACGGGACCGGGCAAGAAAACAACGCTTTTTTAAGACTTGAATGTGTTCCTTCCGACTCCCTTGGTGTAAAACTTTGCACACAGTCGGCCATGGTGCCGGCCCGGGGTGGTTTGCGAGTCGCATTGAGCGCGCAAGCGGTCAGCAGGGAGCAAACCGCCACCGGGCCGGCATCATGCGAAAATTACAGAACCAAGCACTAACAGCAACTTTTTTGAAGTTCCTAAAAAGCTTTTTGCGAAACCAATCTGTTTGGATTAATGAAAAAAAGCCGGATGCCTTGCGATAGGGACGCTGGTATGGATTGGATCAAAGTGATAAATCAACCGGCACTATCTTATTTGATTTTTTCAAACCGGTCATGCCAGGCACATGCATTGCAAAAGATTTCTGTGCTTGCATCTATTTCCGGGCATTGGCCGGGGGCTGCGGCCTCGTTAAAACAGACGTCCCCTGCCCGGCATTCAAATTCATAAACCTCGAATTCGTCGTCCGGGTCCTTGACGTAAAACTGTTCACATCCGCATATCGGGCATTTGGACTTTGTCATGGATCGCCTTTCTTTTTTTTGCGCAAACATAGAGGGCCGTACCACTCGGCCCGGCCCCGTGTTGTTTGCGCAATTGACTTTAGCGGCAGATCATTTGTCTGATTCAGATTTCTTGGCTTTTTCCGGATCCAACGTCTCGGCATCCGTTGTATCCTTGTCCAGCTTGTCCAATATCTCCTGTTGCCGCTCTTTTTCCTCTTTGACCCTGTCTTTTTCTTCTTCGGCCATAATTTTACACCCCCTTTCAATTTAAACAATAATACTCGAAAAAAGGGAGTGCAAACCCGCACAGTCACTATGATGCTCACTGGGTTTTAAGCGCTTTTTATCCTCCGCATCCCAGGCTCGGATCGGCAGAAGCAGCTGTTTTGCGCACCCGTTTTTTCTTTTTGACCTGGCATAAAAGGGTTTTGTAAACCGGAAAGCCGGATATGGGATCATATTGCCGCTCGTCCGTAATTTCATTGACATTGGCCTGCTGCCATTCCACGGTGCCCAGGGGGCCGCCGCCGCCCACGGGCGCGTACACAAAACCCGGCATAATCCGGTCGGTGACAAAAGCGCGCATCACCACCTGGCCCCTTGGCGTTTTGATGCTGACGCCGTCGCCGGTCTTGATTTTTCTGGGTTCGGCGTCATCCGGGTGAATCTGGAGAGCCGGGTGCGGATATTTTTTGATAAAAGACGGCACCGCACGCAAACAGGACTTCATGTCCGGTTTAAACGGGCCGGTGCCCAGAATCAGCGGGTAGCGCTTTGCCAGTTCCGGGCTGCTCACCGGGGTTTCATCAGACTCCTCGTACTCCGGGAGCCCGGCAAATCCGTGCTGGTCAAGAACGGCGGAAAAAATCTCAAACTTGCCCGAAGCGGTTTCAAAACCGGGCTGCCCGTCTTTGCGCAGCAGTCCCTTCTCCCACTTGTGAAAGCGCATGGGTGCTTCGGGCAGGGAAAGGGCCTTTCTGTCTGCGGCCATGAGCTCTTCCATGGTGTGGCCGGATTCATGAAGAATGTCTGCCAGCAGTTCATCCGGATGATCGGGAAACAAATCTCCATAGCCTAGTCGTTGGGCCAGGCCGGTTAAGATCTGAAAACCGGATCGGGCCTCGCCCACGGGCTCGATTAACTGCTCCCGGTACCGGATGGTGTTTGCGTAATAGCAGTACGAGGAATGCTCAAAAGCTGTGGCAGCCGGCAGGACAAGATCGGCGCAGGCCGCATCCCTTGTCATCTGCAGATCCATGCATACCAGAAAATCGACCTTATCCAGAGCCCGGCGCCAGAGACCGGCATTGGGCCAGGAGGTGATCAGGGAAGCACCCAGCACCATCAATGCGCGGACAGGATACGGATCGCCCTCCAAAATCGCCTTTGGCAGCAGGCTGGCATGGGGTTCGCCGCCGCAGTAATGCGAGTAAACCGAAAATTGATCTTTCCCAATGGATTTCTCATAACCCGGGGTGGCGATCTGCCTGTGTTCCGGCAGGGGAAACATCCGGTCCGGGCCCAGAAAACAGCGGCCGCCTTCCACGTCAAGCTGGCCGGCCAGAGCCCAGAGCACCATCACGGCCCGGATGTTTTGCACACCGCTTTTGGTGTATTCCAGGCCCGTGTACATAATGTAAGTGGCGCCCTCGGCATCGGCGATCTGCTCTGCCAGATCCACGATGGTCTCCTCCGGGATCCCGGTGAGTTCCGCCACCCGCCGGGGCGGAAAATCACGGACATATCGGGCAAATTCATCAAAACCCTGTGTCCAGTTTTCCACAAACTCCTTGTCATAGAGATCGTCGCGGATCATTACATGGGCCAGGCCCAGGGCCAGGGCTCCGTCAGAGCCCGGGCGTATGGGAATCCACCGGCTGCCTTCCAGATCCGCACAACGGGTTTTCCTCGGATCGATCACAATGATCTCGGCACCCTCTGCGGCTGCGTTTGCCAGGCGGCTGTACATGGCCGGCGGTGTGGCAGTGGACGGATCGGTTCCCCACACCAGAATCAGGTCTGCATTGTCCACATCCGAATACATGTCAATGTGTCTGCAGCCCATGGTGAGCTTGGGGGCCAGCACGCCCAGGGAGGTGTAACACGGGGCCCCCACCCCGAAGGTATTGGGCGATCCATAGGGGAACAGGATGCTTGAGGCCAGATAGATTTCTGAGCCCTTTAGCTGAAAGGCATCTTTGAAAGCCCGCTCATAGGAGCCTGTACCGGCATAAAACCCGACGGCTTCGGGCCCGTACTGCTCCTTTATTTCCAAAAGTTTTTCCGCAATCAGGTCATAGGCTGCATCCCAGGAGATGGGCTCGAACTCATAGGTCCCCCGGGGCCCCTTGCGCTTTAGGGGATGGGTGATGCGCTTGTCCGAGTAAACGATTTCCTCCACGCTTCTGGCCATGGGGCACAACACCTGTCCCATGGGCGCGCCCGGGTCCGGCTCAAGGCCGACAATCCGGTCGTTTTCATCAAAACTGGCAATCACCCCGCATCCGGGGCTGTGAAAGCATAAACCGCAGATACCTTGCCGCTGTTTCAAAACTGACGCTCCTTGGACAATGCTTAATCGGCCTTTCTGCAGCCAACCAGGAACTGGGAGCTAATTTGTTCCCACAAGTTTTCGGTTTTTCGGATTTTCCAGGAAACATTGCCCTGATCAGCAATTTCAAAGGGCGGATCAAACACGCCGAATTCCCCGGCAAACATCCGGCGGACGGTGTCAATGCCCCGCTTGCTGTAAGGGCTGCTGCCGTTTCCGCTGCCGCCCAGCCAGCGCTCGGGCGCTGAAAAGGCCGGATCCCAGGAAAACGGATCTGAAAAGAGAAACATGGCATCTTTGGGGCGCAATACCCGGTTGATCTCTTCCAAGTGCTTTAAGGGGTCCGGCACCTTTTCAAGCACATTAATGGCCGCCACACCGGAAAAATCCCGGCCGGCAAAGGGAAGCGCCAAAGCATCGGCCACGATAAAATCAATATTTTCAAAATGCCACCCGTTGTCAAAGGCCACATGCTTGCGCTCGGTGAGATTGCCCTCCACCACAAGCTCGAAATCAAGATTTTTTTCCCGCACGATCTGCCGGGCCCTGGCAATAAACGCAAAAGAGGTGTCAATGCCGATGACCCGGTCATGGGTCTTGGAAAGTTCAAAGCTCAGGCGCCCAACTGCACAGCCCACGTCCAGGGCATCGCCGCTTGTGGGAACAAAGCTCTGGGACCAGATCCGGTAGGCGTCTGTTGCCCGGGCATCGGCCAGCAGGTCTCCAAAATGGCTCCACATATAGGCAGACAGCATAACCGGCGCATTATATCCGTTATTGACGCCTTTTACCCTGAGGGTTTTTTCCGGGCGCAGGTTGGCAATGCCATCTTGAACAACATAGGCGCGCCCGCAGGCCGGGCAATTGAGTTTACCATCAATGATATCGCCTTTGGCCTCTCGGCTGATCTGCGTTTTCAGGGAATGTTCTTCCGGCAGGCAGTCCGGACATATGAGTTTTTCTGCCACCCAGTGCTTCATTGATGCTCCTTGCTGCAATTGGTTTTCTTTTTATGAGCAGAAAATAATAGCGCTGTTTGCTTTGATCTGCAAAAAGTTTTTCCCCTTCAAAACAACAAGGCCCTGTTTGGGCAATGATTTGACAGCCTGGAGAAAAACGCGCATTGTGTAAAACAATCATGAACCCAAAAGCTCGATTTCCGGCTTTACAGATTCGCTCCGGACTGATAAAAATAGCTATTATTTCTTTATATGCAAGTTTTCGACGCAGCCCTTTGCAGCGAGTTCTGAAATTGATGAAAAACAAAATTCCCAATGGAGGTCAAAAGTGAAAAACGCAATAAAAATTCTGCTGGCTTTAATCCTCGTAGTCGCCCTGATCGGATGTGCCGGACAGACCAAACAGCAAAAAGGCACCGGAACCGGTGCGGCAGTCGGGGCTGGCGTTGGCGCCATCCTGGGTCAGGTCATCGGCGGGGATACCGAGGGCACGCTGGCCGGCGCCGGCATTGGCGCAGTTCTCGGCGGCATTGCCGGAAACCGGATCGGCGCTTACATGGACCGCCAGGAACAGGCGCTACAGAATGCCGTTGCCAGTTCCGAGGCCGCCAGCGTCCGGCGGCAGCAGGATGTACTGGTCACCACATTCAAGTCAGAACTTATGTTTGATTTTGATTCGGCCACCATCAAGCCCGGCGGTATGAATGAAATTGCCCGGGTGGCCAAGGTGCTCAACCAATACCCCCAGACACTGCTCCGGGTGGAGGGCCACACCGACCAGGTGGGACCGGAGGATTACAACCAGCGGCTTTCTGAACGACGGGCCGAAGCGGTCAAAAACGCCCTGATCCAGCAAAATGTGGATCCCAGAAGAGTCAGTGCCATCGGCTACGGTGAAAGCCAGCCCATTTCATCGTCGGATGCGGTCAACCGGAGAGTTGAAATCCGGATCACCCCCATCCGCCAGGCCGAAGGATAAAAAAAACCGGAAACCTGAAAAACAACAGTCGATTTGATTTTTCCCTGGCATGCTTATTTTTCTCTAAAAAGCGAAAAATTTCTCGCTATCCTTGACAAACTCGTAAAGAGTCGGTTTTCAGATGGTGCCGTATGAAGTTCAAGATCAAGGCTTGCGCGATTCCGAAGAATACAGCGTACTTATCCGTACGTGAAATTCTGAGGAATCGTGTATAACGCAGATATTGGATTTTTTACGGTGCCATCATCCTTAAACACGGAGGAAAATGGCATGCACAAATATCTTGACCGGGTCATCGAATCCATCAGCCAAACCCACCAGGAACAAATCCATGGCGGGGGCAGGCATTACATAGAGGTTTGCCTCGGAAGCGCGGCCGAAAAGATGGGCTATGCGGATTTGGGGGAAAAATACAAAAACACGTGGGCCATTGTTCCGTTAAAGGGCCCTGTATCCGGGATGAAAGTCCGCATTGACGGGCGCACTTTTGTCAATTATGCCCAGTTTGATTCCGGGCTGGCCGTGCCGGGCTATGTCACAGCTGACACTGCTCTGACCTACCACCCCTATGAGGCCCAGCACAGCATGGTGCTAAACTGCGCCTGACGGATCAAAAAGCCCGGAAAAAAACCCAAATGGCATCAGCCGCGTCATAGTTTTCAAGGGCGCGGCTGTTTTTATCCCCTGGCGGCACCCGTGTTCCCGGCCAGTCGTGGGCCCAGTCGTAAATGGTATGCAGCACGAGCCGATGGTCGCCTGTCATCCATTGCTCCACCAAAACCCGCCCGTTGCACAAGGAATGCTTTGCGGCTTCGCCCCGGCACTGGTTCACGGACTTCCAAAAGTCCACAGTATTGGCAACCGACACAAATTCCCGGCTTTTATGGTTGCGGGAAGGTCCGCCGGAATAGGGAATGGTTTGGTCATTGAATCCGTGAATGACAAGCACGGGAAGTCCAAAGGAAGGCCGCGCAATCTGCTGCCACACGCCTTTTTCCACCTCCCGGCTGCCAATGGCGCCCGAAACCACGGCCAGACCCGCAAGACGTCCGGGTTTTTCCGCCGCATACAAACAGGCCAGCATGCCGCCGTTGGAATGGCCGGCCATGTAAATGCGGTTTGGATCCACTGAAAAACGCGAACGCACGTCATCTAATACCGTTTCAAGAAAAGCCACATCATCAATGCCGTCTTTCTGCGCCTTGCCACAGCAGTGCCCGGCATTCCAGTGCTGCAGAAACCCGAAAAGACCGATGCCGTTGGGATAGACAACAATGAAGTTCTCCCTGTCGGCCAGATCGCTGAAGCCGGTGAGCCTTTCCATGCTTTTGGCGGTTTCAAATGCCCCATGCAGCATGACAAGCAAGGGCAGTTTGCCTTGTCCGGCTGATCCGGCCGGAAGATGCACCCGGTAGCTGCGGCGAAATCCCATTTCCCGGATATCCACCTTGATGGTCTCGCTTTTGCCGGAAGCCAGACCCGCCGGGCCTGAACCGCTCATACAGCCCCAGGCAAGCAAGCACGCGCCGGCAGCCATCCATGCCAGTGTTTTGAATAAAACCACCCCCGCCCTCCCCTGCTTTTAAATGAAAAAACTTGCGCCCGGTACATCATGTTTCTGGATATCGTTGCCATCCCCTTTTTCTTGAGCGCTTATGAGCATTGCCCCGGGCGGTTATGCGCACCCCGTTCGGGGATTCCGGTCTGAAAAAACTTCAGCCGCTGATCTCATCAAAAAGCGTTTCATATATCTGCTGATCAGAACTGCTGAACAAAACAAAGCGCACATGTGTTACCGATTTCAGGCCCGGCAGATGCTCAATCACCGTGTTGATGGCAATCCGCGCAGCCGGTTCCGGCGGGTATCCAAAGGCCCCCGTGGAAAGGGCCGGAAAAGCAACCGACTGCAGGCCGTTTTGTTCTGCCAGCTGCAGGGCATTGCGATAGCATTCCGCCAGCAGCTGATCAGAGGGATTGTCCCTTCCGTAGACCGGCCCCAGGCAGTGGATCACATGGCGGTTGGGCAGATTATGCGCACCGGTGATCACCGCCTGGCCGGGATCGATGGGCGCCAGCGGCCGGCACTCTTCTTCCAGGCCGGGCCCGGCAGCCCGATGGATGGCGCCGGCCACGCCGCCGCCCATCAGAAGACGGGCGTTGGCCGCATTGACAACCGCATCCATGTCCGGCTGGTTTGCAATATCGCCCTGCACGCATTCCAGCGTTGCGCCCTGAAATTTTTTTTTGGTCATAAGCCCACTCCTTCTTTATTCTTTTGGGTGATGATTTTGGCAGGGGCGGCAGGGCCTTCCCCTTTTTTTCGAAAATCTGCAGGGTTTCTTGCGTATCGGTTGACCTGCCGAAGGTCAAAGCTTGACTGCATCCATATCTGAAGATTACCATTCCGGAAGGGACGGGCAAACCTTTTTGCCGTTATATTTGAAAATGGGATTCACCATACACGTCTGCTATACTACAGAAAAGGCAAGCGGGTCTTTACACACAAACCAAACCTATTTAGCCGCAATCAGAGCAAAAGGATGGTGTTTGCATGTCAACGGATCAGGCAAAACCAGCAGCCATGGTTACCGGCGGTGCCCAGGGCATTGGCCGGGCCATTGCGGAGCGGTTCATAAAAAACGGCATGAACGTGATGATCGCAGACTGCGACGAAGAAGCCGGCCGTGAAACCGCAGCAGAGATTGAAGAACAAGGAAATCCAGCTGCTGTTGCCTGCGACGTGGCCGCGGAACCGGACGTGGAAAATGCGGTTGCCGAAGCGGTGCACCGGTTCGGCCGGCTCGACGTGCTGGTCTGCAACGCAGGTATCACCGATTCATTCGGCGTGCCGGTCACGGAGCTGGCCCTGGAACAATGGCGGCGCGTGATTGATGTGAACTTAACCGGCTGCTTTTTGTGCGCAAAGCACGGGGCGCCCCTTTTGACCAAAACCCGGGGGAGCATCATCAACATCGCCTCCACCCGGGCCCTGCAGTCCGAACCGCACACCGAGGCGTATTCCGCCTCAAAGGGCGGTGTTGTGGCCCTCACACACGCACTGGCTGTTTCCCTGGGCCCGAAAGTGCGCGTCAACGCCATCAGCCCGGGCTGGATTGAGACCGCAGAATGGCAAAAAAAGAGCAGCCGTGCAGCCCCGCAGCTTTCCAGACAGGACCATTCACAGCATCCCGCCGGCCGGGTGGGCGTGCCCGGGGACGTGGCCGCATTGGCCGCCTGGCTGGCCTCAAGGCAGGCCGAATTTGTCACAGGGCAGAATTTTGTCATCGACGGCGGCATGACCCGGAAAATGATCTACGCCGGGTAGAAAAAAGAGATAATTGGCAGTTCGGCCTTCAAACGGGCGTCCGGTGCAATATGCTGGCTCCGTCTGATAGTCCGGATGATGGGCTGATAAGCCGTGCGGCTTATGCTTTCAGCCTGCCAGAGGTCAAAATTTTTCTGCAATTAAACCAAAATCCGAAGTAGTATCAAACGCACGTGGCAAGCGCAAAGCCATGGGAAGAGAACGGACATTATAGCTTGACTGTTGCGGTGCGGAACTATTCATCCCGCAACAGTTCAAGCATAAGCAGATCACTTTCCGGTGCCGAACCAAAAGCGGCAGGCCGACCCTGGCCGCTTGATTTATCACGGATACATAGCTTGAGCTCATCGCCACTACATTCATATATCCCTTTCATCGGCACTTGGGCGTCCAGCTCAGAAAAACTGAAATGATGAGGACTAACTGCATCGTTTACTGTAAAAAAATAGTTATCCCCATCGTTTTCCCGCCAGGGGCTCTTGATCAGCATTTTGTTTCCCGAAAAAACAAATTTCATATTTTCAACCTGCTTTGTCTTTCTTCCGTCCTTCTTCGCGGACTTTACAATCCAGCGGCCTTCCAGGCAGGGGGCGACGTCTGTTTTTTTTGAACACCATGACGGGGCTTTCTTTCTCCTTTTGAAGCAAAGCCGATTTTTCCTGAATTCTCCTGCTTTCAGGTGCCGATCAACAATCTCCTTTAAACGGTCCGGAGTCATATGCGGATGATTCATCGGGACACCAAGGGATTCGGGATGCAGCCAACAAAAACAGAATGCATCCCTGCCGATATCTTCAAAGACCGCGAGAATATATCTACCAGTAATCTTTCCAATATCTTCACTTCCTCCCTTCTCTTTGGTGGCGAAGCTATCTATTCTGAATTGGCCGACCCTTTGGCCGCAAGCTTCAGTCAAAAACCCGGTCGCAGTAAGATTAAATCTCAGTGGAGCCCCCACAAAATCAGGTGCCTGTTCGTATTCGATTTTATATGTGTATTTATCCCGTTCCATTATCAGGATCTGGCAACAGCCCTTTGCGGACCTGTCCCTGTTTGTCCAGTTTCCAATAAGACGCTTATCAACCGGGATATCTTTATGTTTTGCGTACGGTACGGAAAACAGACAGGCCGGCAGCAGCCCGACGGCAAACATCACCACCGCAAATTTGGCAACGTACTTTATATTCAGCAAAACCGGCTCCCTTCAGGGCTGTGGTGTTGAAAATTTTTAATACCCATCCGGCGGGACAAATCCGCCGAGGACCTCGGAGATCAATTTTGCCGCCCGGATCGGAGTGGAGTCCTCAAGATAGGGGCCCACGATCTGCATGCCCACAGGCAGGCCTTGCCGGGTGCGGCCGGCGGGAATCACTGTTGCGGGCAGGTAAACCACGCCGGCCAACCCGGCCCACCCCATTAAGTCCATGTATTCGCGCTGGTTTCCGTTTACCGTGATTCGCCGGTCATACAGGTACTGCTGGTCATGAGCAATGGCCGGCAAAGGGGCGACCGGGCAGAGCAGCACGTCAAATTCGCGGAAAAAATCCGCCCAGCTTTGGCGCAGGAGCTGACGCAGGCGGTCTCGAAGGACCCAGTCCCGGTGAAGCTGGGTGGCGCCGCGCAGATGGCAGGCCAGGTATGACGAATCATTTGGCGAAAGCATCTTTACGTCTTCGAGCCATTTGTTGAAATATTTCTCCGGCGTGCCCTCGCCCATGACAGCTGCCAGCAGACTTAAAAAACAGTCATGGCTGCCGGCAAAATCCACATTCGGCCGCTTGTCGGCAATACGGGCCTTTTTGGCGGACAGCCTGTCCACGGCATTCTGAAGCACTTCGCCAACGGAACTGTCCACCGGGCAGACCGGGTCGTCCATCCAAAGTCCGATTTTGAGGTCTTTAAGGCTGTCCCTGCGGGGTTCGGGCAGGCGGATCTGCCGTCCCCGCCGATCTGCCGGTTCCGGCGCAATCAGCAGATCCATGGCCAGAGAAATATCGTCAATGCTTCTGGCCAGCGGTCCCACCACCATGATGTCAAGGCAAACGCCGTGCTCACCGGTAAAAATGCCGGGATGCGGCGGAATGTGTCCTTTCTGAGGCACAATCCCATAGCTGGGCTTGTGGCCGTATAAGCCGCAGAAATGCGCCGGCGTTCGGATTGACCCCCCGATGTCGCTGCCGATTTCCAGGCAGCAGAGGCCTGCGCTCAAAGCCGCCGCCGCACCGCCTGAGGACCCGCCGGGGGTGCACTCCGGGTTCCACGGGTTGTTGGTCTGGCCATAGATCTTGTTGAAACTCTGGAGATCACCGCCGTACAAGGGGATATTGGTTTTCCCAAACACCACCGCGCCGGCATCGATATAGGACTGCACTGTTTCGGCATTTTTTTCCGGCATGTGATTTTTCAAAACCGGAGATCCGGAGGTGCACGGCATGCCGACAACCTCCAGGGTGTCTTTTATGGTAACCGGCACACCGTGAAGCGGCCCCCATAATTCGCCGCGGGCAATGGCCTGATCTGCTTTTTCCGCGCGCTTTCGTGCAGATTCGGGGCAGGTCTGCACAATCGCATTTAGCTTCGGATTAAACCGTTGAACCCGTTCCAGGTAATATTCAAGCAGTTCCACGGCGGAAATTTGTCCGGTCCGGATGGCTGCGGCCTGCTCCAGAGCCGATTGAAAAGCCGGTTCATTCATGTTGGCTCCTTTCTTTGATGATCAATCAGTATATCCAAAAACATACGGTTGCGCAAGGGAGGCAGCAGACCCGGCAGGGTTTTTGAAATTTTTTTATTTCAGCTGACCCATTTCGGCAACGGGAGTATTTTTTGTCATCCCTTTTCCTTCTATCCTCTTGACAGCAATAAACTTTGATGGCACCGTAAAAAGTCTGATTTCAGATGGTGCCGTAAAAAGTTCAAGATCAAGGCTTGTGCAATTTCGAAGAATGCAGCGTACTTAGCCGTACGTGAAATTCTGAGAAATTGCGCGTAACGCAGATATTGGACTTTTTACGGCGCCATCAACTTTGCGATATAGTGAAAATTAAACACAATTCCTGAAGCTTATCTTCTGCCGGGTTTTCAAGCACACGATTTACAGGCCGGCCTCTGCAGCATGAAAGCACCACCCTGACCAGGGATCCCGGGTCTATTTTGTGACCCTTTTGCGTTGTGATATCATATCGCTGGATTAAACATTGTTCGAAATAATGTACATAAGTTGCCGCATCATTACTGTTGCATTTAAATGACACGTCCAGGCAAAAGGAGGAAATCATCATGGAAGGATCCCAGGTAAAGGAAAGCTTTCTGGAGAAATTCGGATTCCGGGTTTCCGAAAACGTTCAGAAGTGGATGCCAAACCCTTTTCTGTTTGCAATTATCCTGACCTTTCTCACATTTCTGCTGGGGCTGGTTGTTGCCGGGCAGGGCCCGATGCAGATGATTGATCACTGGTACGACGGGTTCTGGAACCTGCATACCTTTGCCATGCAGATGGTGCTGATCCTGGTGACCGGCTATGTGCTGGCCTATCACCACCTGACCCAGAAGCTGATCCGCGGACTGGCCCGAACGCCGAAAACCGGCAGGCAGGCCGTGGTCATGGTCGCGCTGGTGGCCATGATCCTGTCCTGGATCAACTGGGGGCTGGGCCTGATCGTTGGCGCCATTGTGGCACGGGAAACCGGGCGACAAATGCATTTCAAAAACATCAAGGTGCACTACCCGGTGCTCTGTACGGCCGGCTACATGGGCCTGGGCCTGATCTGGCACTGGGGGCTGTCAGGTTCGGCTCCGCTTCTTTCCGCCACAGAAGGACATATTTTTGCTGATCTCATTGGCGTAATTCCCACCAGTGAAACCATTTTTTCAGGATACGGCCTGACCCTGAGCCTGGTTTCGTTGATTTACGCCTGCATTGTCATGTTTCTGATTACCCCCAAGTCCGAGGCCCGGATCAAGGGAATTGACTACTATGTGCCCGAAGCCGTGGAAGGCGGTGACAAAGAGGAAGCGCCCAAAAAAGTGGACAAAGACAGCTCCATTGCCGAAAAGATCGACAACAGCAAGATCATCGGCGGCCTGCTGGCGCTCATGGGCCTGATTTACATTTTTCGGTACTTTTTTGTCATGGGCAAGGGGCTGAATCTCGATATCGTGAATTTCTGCTTCCTGTTTATCGGCCTGGCCCTTTATACAAGCCCGAAAAGCTACCTGGAAAATTTCTACACCGCCGTGAAATCAGCGGCCGGCATTGTGCTGCAGTTTCCCTTTTACGCCGGGATCATGGGCATGATCAGCCTTTCCGGGCTCGGCGTGATTATGGCCGGATGGCTGGTCAATATTTCCAGTCCAGGCACGTTTCCCATTGTCTCCTGGCTCACCGCCGGGCTGGCCAACCTGTTTGTGCCTTCCGGCGGCGGGGAGTGGAGCGTGGTCGGAGAAACAGTGCTCCGGGCGGCCCAGGAGCTTAACGTGCCGATCGGAAAGACCATTATTGCCTACTCTGTGGGAGATGCCTGGACCAACCTGTTCCAGCCCTTCTGGGCCATCCCGCTTTTGGGAATCACGGGTATTCAGGCAAGGCACATGTTTGGCTATTGCATTGTCATGCTCTTTGCACTGATTCCATTTCTGGCAATCGCATTGAGCGTGATTCCCTACTAGGATAAAATTGAAACGATAGATCAACAGGGGACACCGGCTTTGGCTGTATACGCCGGAGCCGGTGCTCAATTATAAATCCCGCTCAATACCGGATGCGTAAAATGAAAAGCAATTGCGGCTTGGTTCCGCGGAAAGCCAATTGCGTGCAAGGAGGCGATTATGGGTGAAATTTTATGGCAGCCTTCTGAAAAAAGGGCTCAAAACAGCACCATGATGCAGTTTATGAACCGCATTAACGCGGCCTACAACAAAAACTTCAAGCAATATGCGGATCTTTATGAATGGTCCGTTGAAAACATTGCCGAATTCTGGGCCGAAATGTGGAAATATGCCGACATCGTGCATTCACGGGCTTATGACCAGGTCGTTGATGATCCCGGCAAAATGCCGGGGGCCAAGTGGTTTGTCGGCGCCCGGCTCAATTTTGCCGAGAATCTGCTTCGGTTTCGCGATGACCACACAGCCTTGGTTTTTATGGGCGAGTCCATGCCGGTGCGCCGACTGACGTATGCCGAACTCCACCGGGCGGTTTCCCGGGTGGCCCAGGCGCTGAAAAAACTCGGTATCCAGCCCGAAGACCGAGTGGTGGGGTTCATGCCCAACATGCCGGAAACCATCATTGCCATGCTTGCCGGTGCGAGCGCGGGGGCCACATGGTCATCCTGCTCACCGGATTTCGGGATCCAGGGCGTGCTTGACCGGTTCGGCCAGATCCAGCCCAGGGTTCTGTTTACAACCGACGGGTACTTCTACAAGGGCAAACACATAGACAACCTGGAGCGGGTGAGCCGGATCCTGCAGGAGCTTCCTTCTGTGGAGCAGGTGGTGGTGGTGCCGTATACGACTGAAAATCCGGATATCCGAAACGTTCCCAGGGCAGTGCTTTACGCGGACTTTATCGCGGGTACCAGCGATGATGCGGAAATCGATTTTCTGCAACTGCCCTTTGAACATCCGCATTACATCATGTATTCCTCCGGAACCACGGGACCGCCCAAGTGCATGGTCCAGGGCGCCGGCGGTGTGCTGATCCAGCAGATCAAGGAACACATGCTGCACGTGGACTTAAAGCGCGAAGACAATCTGTTTTATGTGACCACCTGCGGGTGGATGATGTGGAACTGGCTGACCTGCGCGCTGTCCCGGGGCGCAACCATAACCCTTTACGACGGCAACCCCTTTCACCCGGACCCGGAGGTGCTGTGGCGGCTGGCCGAAGAGGAAAAAATTACCATTTTCGGTACCAGCGCCGGGTATATCGCCGCACTGAGAAATGCCGAATCCAGGCCGGGCAGCAGTTATGATCTCTCCGGGCTCAAGGCGGTGCTGTCCACCGGATCGCCGCTTGACACCGAAGGGTTTCAATACGTCTACCGGGAGATCAAGGAAGATCTGCAGCTGGCATCCATTTCCGGCGGCACGGATATCAACTCCTGTTTTTTCCTGGGCAATCCCATGGGACCGGTCTATACGGGAGAACTGCAGTGCCGGGGACTGGCAATGAAGGTCAAAGCCTATGACGAAAACGGCCATCCGGTATACAACCAGCCGGGCGAACTGGTGTGCGAGGCCGCTGTGCCGTCCATGCCGCTGTATTTCTGGAACGATCCGGACGGCCGCAAATATCATTCCGCCTATTTTGACATGTTTCCGGGCGTCTGGGCACACGGCGACTATATCGAGATCAACGACCACGGCGGGGTAATTATTTACGGCAGATCCGATGCCACCCTGAATCCGGGCGGCGTGCGCATCGGTACGGCAGAGATCTACCGGCAGGTGGAAAAACTAGACGAGGTCGAAGACAGCATTGTCACCGGCTACAGGGTCGACGGCGACGAAAAGGTAGTCCTGTTTGTGAAAATGAAACCCGAATACGAACTTGACCCGGACATGGAGAAGAAAATCAAAACCACCATCCGGGAAAACACGACGCCCCGGCACGTGCCGGCCAAAATCTGCGCTGTGCCCGATATCCCCTACACCCTGAACATGAAAAAAGTGGAGCTGGCGGTTAAAAAAATTCTCCACGGCAAAGCCGTGCTAAACAAGGAAGCCCTTTCCAACCCGGAATGCCTGGCGTTTTTTGAAGAATGGAAAGACTGGTTGTAAACACAGGCAGCCGCTGCTTCCGCCGCCACCATTCTTTGATGCCGGCATCCTCGATAAATGCGATGTTTTTCATGGATTTTCCGGCCCTGCGGGAGGGCAGCGGACTTTTATTTTACACTGCCCGCTGGCCCGGTGCAGGACCATTAACCGGCGGGCCGGCAAAGCACTGGGCTTTTAGCATCCAGTCTCCGGCGGTTTCGCCTGTGACTTCAAGGGATGTGTCCTCCACGTGCCGGCGCTGGACCACCACCAGGCAAAAGTCTTCCGCAGGTCCGTTGATGCGGTTTTGGGCGTCTTCAGGCCCCCAGGTCCACAAGTCCCCGGACGGGGATAAAAGTTCCACGCGAACCGGGTTTGGGGGCACTTCCAGGCCCCGGTTGATGTAGGTCCAGCCAAAGGTTTTCACACCCAGATGGGCGATATGGCGCAGGCGGTCCGTGGGTGTGCGGCGGATGTCCAGGGCGTCAAACACGTCCTGGCCATGGGCCCAGGTCTCCATGAGCCGGGCCGTGGCAAAGGACAGCGCGCCCATGGGCGGGCCGTACCAGGGCAGGCGGTCTTTGGGCCCGCACTTTTGAAGGGCATCGAGCATAATACCCCGCCGGGTTCGCCACCAGTCCATGAGCTGATCCGTAGTCAGGTCCCGGCCCACCTGCTCCAGATGCTTTTCAAAGGCCTCAAAATCGGCAACAGCGGATTCAAGGTGCTTGTTGAAACCCTCCGGGTCTGTGGCTGCAAGGGCCGCCCGGTCGTCAAAATAAGCCAGATGCCGGATTTCATCCTTGACACACCAGGTCAGAAACGGGGTGGGAAGCGCCCACTGCTCCGGGTCCAGCCCGGCCACCAGATTGTCGAGCGCCTCACACTCTGCCTTCAGATCCCTGCAAATCGCCTCCATTGTATTGCCTCCCTGCTCCCGGTCTTCTGCCATCTGTTCTCCCGTCCTCTGTCTCCCGTCCTCTGTCTTCCGTCCTCTGTATTCCCTCTTCGGCCCTCTGTCCTCCGTCCTCAGCACCCCTATCTGCCCTTAAACTCCGGCGTCCGCTTTTCCATAAACGCGGCAATGCCTTCCATCGCATCTTCTGTGGAAGACACCACCCGGATCTGTTCGACCAGGTAATCCAGGGCCTTCTCAAAGGGCATGTCGCGCATATGGTAAAACGCCTGCTTGCCAAGCTTCATGCCAATGGGGCTTTTCTGGCAGAGGTTGTCCAGAATTTGACCGACTTCTGCATCCAGATTTTCAGGGGGCACCACCCGGGTCACCAGACCCATGTCCAGGGCCTGCTGCGCGCTGATTTTCCCGCCCAGCAGAATCATTTCCATGGCTTTTTTGGTCAGCACGTTTCTGAAAATAAGGGCGCCGATCATCATGGGCCATAGCCCCACGTTGACCTCAGGGGTGCCGAACCTGGCCGTGTCAGCTGCAATCACAATATCGCAGGCCAGCATGAATCCGGTGCCGCCGGCCAGGCAATAGCCGTTTACCCGGGCCACGGTGGGCTTGGGATAACCGGCAATGCGCTTGAGCAGATCCGCGTACGCCTGCTCCGGGCGGGTCTGCTGGTTATCGGAAGCCCCCCCCAGGTCCGCGCCGGAGCAGAAGGCCTTTTGTCCAGCACCGGTTAAGCATACCGCCCTAACGGATGGGTCTTGTTCAGCCGCGTCCAGGTGATGGTTAAACAGCCCCACCAGTTCCGGACTGATGGAATTGCGGCGGGCTTCCCGGTTGATGGTCAGCCATGCCGCACCGTTTCTGACTTCATACAGGAGTTCATCGCTCATGGATTTGTCCTTACGCGTGTGGAACAATGGATGCCGGCATTTCAATAACCTTTGCCCTCAGATACTCGCCCAGGGTTTTGGCCTGGGGATCGCTTCGGAAGGAAGCGGCCACCCCGTCGCCCAAAATGCCGTGAATGTAGAAATTAACCGCCAACAGGTTGGCCAGCTCAAAGCGCTCGATTTCATAGGGTGCGCAATCAGGCAGCAGCTCCTTTAATTTTTCGGGTGTCAGAAATTCCCGCAGAAATGCGAAAGCCTCAGGGGTTTTGGCCCAGACGCCCAGGTTGGCATTGCCGCCCTTGTCCCCGGATCGCGTTGCAAACACCCTTCCCATGGGCGCCTGCACCATGGGACCTTCCGGGACCGCAGGCAGACGGATCTTTTTGGGATGCACATCAACGGGTTCAGCATCCGGGGCTGCACATTGGACTTCCAGTTTTTGGCCCCTGATTTCCACAACCTGGGTCAGGCGCTCCATGGACATTAGGCTGGGCCAGTGCACAACCGTCTGGGTTGCTTTGCCCGGCGGACTGGTGATCGTAAAACCGGGAATACTGGCAAGGACAAGTTCCACGAGGTTGTTTGAAAAACGACTGGCGCGTTTTGCCTCCGGATCCACAACTGTGATGCGCAGAAAAGCAAACGCCTCATCATTGGAAGGGGGATCACACTTGTCTGAGCGGATCAGCTGCACGTCAACGGTCTGGAACTGGTCTTTTCCCCCGATGCTGTCAAAAAGCGTGTCTTCGACAATTTTGGCTTTTTTTTCAATGTCTAAACCCGTTAACACCACTGTCATGCTGTTTTTATGCCCACCCAGGGTATTGATGCACACCTTGGCGGTTGCAGGCGGAGGAGCGCCGCACACGCCTGATGCCAGAACCCGGTGGTTTCCCTGGTCTTCGAGCGTCAGGGTGTCAAAATGAACGGTCACATCCGGGGTGAGATATGCGGGGGCTGCGATTTCATAGAGCAGCTGTGCTGTGACCGTGCCGGTGGATACCAGGCCGCCGGTGTTTGGATGCTTGGTGATCACAAAACTGCCGTCTGAAAAAATTTCAGCTATTGGGAAACCCACGTTTCGAAATGAGGGGACTTCATCGATAAATGAATAATTGCCGCCTGTTGCCTGGGCGCCGCATTCAATTACGTGCCCGGCGGCATAAGCCCCGGCCAGGCGGTCCCAGTCTGTTTGGCGCCATTTAAAATGCCAGGCCGCCGGCCCGACAGCCAGTGCAGCGTCGGCCACCCGGCCGCAGACCACGATGTCCGCCCCCTGTTTGAGGGCCTCTGCAATACCCCATCCTCCAAAATAGGCATTGGCGGTAATGGGCACGGCCCCGGCCTGCTTTAAACTCATATTCTTATCCATGTGAACAAAGGCTTCGCCCTGGCCCTGCAGATCTTCAAGGTTTTCCATGAGGTTGTCGCCGGTAATGCAGGCAATTTTTGGATGCAGGCCCAGCTGATCAGCGATTTCTTCAAGCTTTTGCGCCAGTGCGGCAGGATTGAGCCCTCCGGCATTGGACACCACCTTTATGCCCTTTTCAAGGCACTGGCCCATAATTTCTTCCATCTGAGTTAAAAAGGTCCTGGCATAACCCCGGTCCGGATCCTTTAACGTGTCCTTGAGCAAAATGGCCATGGTCAGCTCGGCCAGATAGTCGCCTGTAAGAACATGGACAGGCCCGCCTTCGACCATTTCCCTTGCAGCCGAAAGCCGGTCTCCGAAAAAACCGCTGCAATTGGCGATGATCAGTTTTTCATCTGCTTTTGGATGGCTCATGAAGATTCTCCCTTTTCCTGCTCTGCCGCAATTGTCACCAGCAGCTGACCGGGTTTGACCTGATCTCCGGGTGCTGCTGCAACCGATTCAACGGTCCCGGAAATGGCTGCGGCAAACTGGTGCTGCATTTTCATGGATTCGATGACCAGCAGCGCCTGGCCGGCCTCGACCCTTTGTCCAGGGCTGACCCGCACTTCAACGATTACCCCGTTCATGGTGGAGATCACATCTCCGCCTCCTGCCGCATCCTGTGCGGATTTGGCCGTGTGAAGCGTTTTGTCTTCAAAAACAAAATGCCCGGATCCGGCATCCACAAACAGCTGGTTGGCAAAAAAGGCATACCCGGCTTTCCTGCGGACCCCGCCGTCAATGTAAATGACACTGTGATCATCTGCCCGCACCCATTCCAGGGTCACCTGGCGATCGGCTCCAGGCTCGGCATTTTCTGTATTTTTTGCATTTGCTGGGCCTTTTGCGGCCATTGAAACCTCAAACCGGGCGTCTTTTCTGACCAGGGACAAAAAATGATCTGTTTCATCGCAGTTTAACACAAAGTTGTACCGGTACGGTGCCGGGGTGTGCCATCCGGCATCCCGGGTCTGCGGGCAGCGGCCCTGGTAAAAAATCATGGCGGCAAGGGCCAGGGTTTGATCTGAAAGGGCATTTTTTCCCATGCTGATGTCATCTGAAAAATGTTTTTCAATAAAAGCCGTTGTGGCCCCGCCTTTTGCAAACACCGGATGGTTGACAATGCGTTCTAAAAACAATTTGTTGTTGTTAAACCCCAGAAGAACCGTGTCACGCAAAACCAATGCCAGCCGCCGCCGGGCCTCATCGCGGTTTTCGCCCCATGCAATGACCTTTGCCACAATGGGATCATAGTGTGCTGCCACTTCCCGGCCGGCCTCAATTCCGGAATCCACACGCACACCCTCCCGCTGCGGGACCTGCCAGGCCAAAACCGGCCCGGTCTGGGGCAGGAACCCGCGGCGGGCGTCTTCGGCATAAAGCCGTACTTCAATGGCATGGCCCAAAAGGCTTATTTCATCCTGAGACAAAGGCAGTTTTTCCCCGCAAGCCACCTTAATCTGCCAGGCCACCAGGTCCTGGCCGGTAATCATCTCCGTGACCGGATGCTCCACCTGAAGCCGGGTGTTCATTTCCAGGAAATAAAAATTTTTATCCGCATCCACCATGAATTCCACCGTGCCCGCGCCCAGGTATTTGCAGGCCCTGGCCGCATTGACCGCGGCCTGCCCCATTTTTTCCCGCAAATCCGCATCCACAAATGGTGACGGCGCTTCTTCCACCACCTTCTGGTGCCTTCGCTGAACCGAGCAGTCCCGCTCGCCCAGGTGAATCACGTTGCCGTGCGCATCAGCGAAAACCTGGATTTCAATATGGCGCGGCTCCACAATGGCCTTTTCCAGAATCAGTTCATCATTTCCGAATGTGCTTTTGGCCTCAGCCCTTGCATTTTGAATGCTTTCAGACAGATTTTTTTCATTCGTAACCAGGCGCATGCCCCGGCCGCCGCCGCCCGCAGACGCCTTGACCATCAGGGGAACGCCGATTTTTTCCGCTTCAGCCAATAACACTTCATCTGTCTGGTCCTTGCCATGATATCCGGCAATGCAGGGCACGCCGGCAGCCACCATAGCCTCCTTGGACAGGCGCTTGCTTCCCATCAACTCCATGGCATCGGTGCCAGGGCCGATAAAAACCAGGCCGGCTGCTTCACAGGCCCGGACAAAGGCCGGGTTTTCCGCCAGAAACCCGTAGCCGGGATGAACGGCATTGGCCTGGCTTTTTTTTGCGGCATTCAGGATATTGTCAATGGAAAGATAGGATTGGGCCGCCGGGGCACCGCCGATGCACACGGCCTCATCTGCTGCGTCCACGTGCATGGCGACTGCGTCTGCTTCGCTGTAGACCGCAACAGTGGGAAAGCCTTGGTTGCGGGCTGTGCGAATCACCCGCACGGCGATCTCCCCACGGTTGGCGATCAAAATTTTATGAATCATGGGTTTTCTCCTTACATGCGGGCAATGCCGAAGGTGTTGGGTTTGACCCGGCGGATTTTTGCCTCATGGCAAATATCGAGCACAAATCCCAGAATGCTGCGGGTATCACGCGGATCGATCAGCCCGTCGTCCCACAGCCGGGCCGTGTTGGCCAGGGCATGGGAGCGTTCTTCCAGGGCCTTTCGGGTATCGGCCTCGATCTGGTCCAGGAAATTTTCATCCACCTGCCCCATTTTTTCCATACGGGCGTGGGCCACCTGGCGCAAAACACTGCCGGCCTGGGCCGGCCCCATGATGGACACCACGCTGCGGGGCCAGGCAAACACGAAATCCGGGTCCATGCCCCGGCCGCACATGGCGTAATTGCCGGCCCCGTAAGAGCCGCCCACAATAAATGCAATCTTTGGCACTGTTGTGTTGGTCACAGCCTGGATCATCTTTGAGCCGTGCTTGATAATGCCACGGCTTTCAGCCTCGGTGCCCACCAAAAACCCGGTGGTGTTGTGGAGAAAAACCAAAGGGGTGTCGGACTGCTCGCAGAGCTGCATGAACTGGGCGGCCTTGGCAGCACCGTCTGAGGTGATGGGGGCGTTGTTGCCCAGCACCCCGCAGGCCTGGCCGTGGACTTCCATAAAAGCGCACACCGTGCCGGCGTCATAATCGGCCTTGAAATCCAGGATATCTGATCCGTCTGCAATCCGGGCCATGATTTCCCGGCAGTCATAAGGTTCTTTGGGATCCACGGGCACAATGCCGATCATTTCTTCCGGGGGATAGACCGGAGCGGCATAATCTTTTTGGGACAAGGCCGGCAGGTTTTTATTCCATTGAATTTTTTCCATGATCTGCCTGGCCAGCCGGATGCCGTCGGCGTCGTTTTCCGCCATGTAATCCGATACGCCCGATACCTGGCAGTGCAGTTCCGCCCCGCCGATTTCCTCGTCTGTAGCGATCTCGCCTGTGGCGGCCTTGAGCAGGGGCGGTCCGGCCAGATAAACCGTGGACTGGCGCCGGATCATGACAATGTAGTCGGAAAGCCCTGGCTGGTAGGCCCCGCCGGCTGTGGCACTTCCGTGAACCACCGTGATCTGTGGAATACCGGCCGCCGATAGCCGGGCCTGATTGGCAAAAAACTTTCCAGAAGCGCCGAACATGTCCCCGGCCTCCCGCAGGTCCCCGCCTGCGCTCTGAGCCAGGACGATAAAGGGCATTTTCTTTTTTAGGGCAATCATCTGCATGTTCATGCGCTTTTCCGCCCCGTACCGGGAAATACTGCCGCCCTTGGTGAGATAATCATCCACGTAAATGGCACACCGGGTGCCTTTGACATAACCGATTCCGGCGATACAGGTGCCGCCCGCAGCCGATCCGTCCGTGTCGTTTCCCTGCATGTAGCCGGCCAGGCTATAGAGTTCCAGGAAAGGAGCACCGGGATCCAGAAGCAGGTTTAAGCGCTCCCTGGGGCTGATGTAGCCCCGTTTCCGGTACCGCGGAATTTTGGCCTCAGCGGTCTCCAGGACCCGCTTTTCAATCTCGCGCACCTGGGCAACACCTGCCTCCATATGCTCCCGGTTGGCCTGGAACTCCGCGGACCGGGGTTGAATCCGGGACTTAAAAACTGGCATGAGCAATTCCTTATAGGTTCAAGGTTCAAAGTTACAGAATCATCTTTGAAATCACCTCGTTCATGATTTCATGGGTGCCGCCGCCAATAGAGTAAATCCGGTTGTCCCGGTACAGGCGCTCCACCAGGTGACCCCGGATAAACCCGTATCCGCCGAAAATCTGGGTGGCGTCAAATGTCACCCTGTTGGCCACCTGACAGGCAAAATTTTTGGCCATGGAGACTTCGGCAACCTTATATTCCCCGGCATTGACCATGGCCGCCACCCGGTAGGTAAACTCGGAGCTCGCCTCCACCCGGGTGGCCATTTCCGCGATCTTGTGGCGGGTCACCTGGAAGCCGGTCAGGGTCTTTCCAAAGGCTGTGCGTTTTTTGGCATATTTAATGGCTTCTTCCAGGCACATCCGGGAAATCATATTTGACTGAACAGCCATGGCCAGGCGCTCAGACTGGAAATTTTCCATCTGGTAATAAAAGCCCTTGTTTTCCTCGCCAATGCGGTTTTCCACGGGTACCCGGCAGTCGTCGAAAAAAATCTGTCCTGTATCCGATGTCCACCATCCGGTTTTTTTGAGTTTATCCGACACGGAATATCCGGGTGTATCTGCCTCGATGACCAGCAGGCTGATGCCGTGGGCCCCGTCCCCGCCCGTTCTGACGGCACATGTAATCTGGTCCGCATTGATGGCCGAAGTGATAAAGGTTTTGCTACCGTTAACAATGTAGCAATCCTTGTCGGGCACGGCCGTGGTCTGCAGGCTGGCCACATCTGATCCGCCCCCGGGCTCGGTCACAGCCAGGGCAGCCACCCGGTCGCCGGCCACAACGGGCTTGACAAATTTTTCCTTCTGCTCCGGGGTGCCGTACTTGATCAGGGGCGGCAGGGCAATGCCGTGGGAATACAGACTGGCCACAAGACCCGGAGACCCGCCGCGCATAAATTCCTCGTTGACAACGATTTCCTCAAACAGATCGCCCCCGGATCCGCCGACGTCTTCCGGGTAAGACACGCTGCTGTAACCCAGTTCGCCCACTTTTTTATACAGCTCCCGGGGAAAGCCGCCTTGTTCTTCCCAGTCGTCCACAAAAGGCGCAATTTCTTTCCGGACAAACTCACGAACCGCCTTTCGAAGCATGTCGTGCTGTTTGCTAAAATACTTCTGGTAAAAACGACTGTCTGCGGGATTATCCATTTTTTCCTCTTTGGCCACGACGCTCAGGCCCTGTCTCTGGTTTTTTCAGACGGTCTGATCCAGCTGCCCATGTCCGCATACTGGCGGGTAACCTGTTTGAGCTTTGTTTTATCCTCCCCGAATTTGTGCTTCATCTGCTGGAGCCACTGCCCGTGGGAAAGGGCGTCCTGCTGTGTGAGCAGAAGTTCGTGGGAAGATGTCCCGATGTGAAAAACAGGAAACGAACCGCTTGTATCAACCTTTCCTTCGTTGCTGCACAGCATGCACCTGACCCTGTTGTTTTCGTAAAACCGGAATGTATCTCCTCCGCAAAGGGGACATCCGGGCGCAGCGTCTTTAACCGGATCATTCAACAATGCGTTTGCAAGTCCGCTGATCAGCGGCTTGTTTGCATCCTCCAATGCGGCCTCACCCGGCATTGCGCCATAAAGAATTTCACTTGCCTTGATCTGCATCTGAAACAGGGTCATAAAGGAGTCGATCTGCAGCTTGGTGCTTCCTTCCTTTCCCTCGATACCCGCGACTCCCACGCCGACAGCCGGCTTTCCCCAAATTTCTGCATTTCTTGAATAAAAGAAAAGGATACGGTCGGCCAAAAGCTTCAGTGCGGCATTGGCCCCGAGGCAGTAGGTGGGTGCGGCCACGATAAAGGCATCGGCTTGGGCAAATGCGTCAATTACAAGGTCCAGGTCGTCTTTTAAAGGACACTTGTTTTTGATCAGACACATATAACAACCCCTGCACAACTTTATATTAAAATCAGAAATCCGCAGAAGATTTAGTTCATGAGGCTCTTTAACCTGGCCACTGATCATTTTTGCCACGATCTCGCAATTGCCCAGCTTTCTCGGAGATCCTATCAAAGCAAGAATTTTTTTCATTTTTCCCCTCTCCCCTCCTGATCCGGTTCCTCGAACAGGTTGCTGACCCCGCCGGCGATAAAGGCAACCGCATCCCTGCCGATATCGGTGAGATCTTCGGCCCGGTCCTGCCAGAGAAGGTAATGGTAGGCCACCCGCTCATAGATTCCCATAATGCTCACAGCAATGACTTCAGCGGAAAACCGCCCCTTGAAGGCCACGACCTGGTTGCGGCTGACCGTGTTTAATGCCTGAAGCACATCGCTGGTACATTGATCAAAAATCACCTTGCGGCGCTGCTCCACAAGGTCGCTTTTGCCCACCGACTCCCGGAACAAAATCGCTGCCTGCTCCGGGTAATTGACGCAAAAAACTTCAAAAAAGGCATGCCCCGCCCGTTTAAAGCCCTCAAGGGTGCCCCCGTGGGCCTTAAATTCCCGGCCCAGAATGGATCGCAGCAGATAGCCGATTTCGTCCATCATCCGGATCAGCAGATCCTCCTTGTTTCTGAAGTAGAAATAAACCGCTCCCACTGATACTTCGGCCGCATCGGCAATCTGCTCCATGCCGGCCTTGTGAAATCCTTCATTGGCAAAAAGGGTTTCTGCAGCCCGCAAAATGGTCTCCACACGCTTTTCTCTTTCCCGCTGGCGGCGAAGGGCGGATTTGGTCATTTTTTTGGAATCATCCCCGGGTTTTTTCTCCGGCATCTCAATCCTTTCTATTCCCGGTAACCCAGTTCGGCATCCCCGATTTTCACCCGGGCAATCTCTGTTGAAGTGCCTGTGACCTGGTTATACTTGGCGCACCTGTAAGCTGTCTGTGCCCGGTTGCCTTCCACACATCCCGCCGCCCCCATCACCTGCAGCGCCTGGCTGCAGATCTGCTCGGCTGATTCAGTGCAAAAAACCTTGGCGCACCACATCAACTCCCGGGCCTCTTTGGGGTTTGTCTCCAGGGTCCAGGCCGTTCGGTATGCCAGAAGCTGGGAAGTCTGAAGCAAAGTGAGCATCTCGGCAAGCTTGAAGCCGATTTCCTGATAAGCGATAACGGGCTTTGAACCGCTTTTGTGGGATTTGGCAAAATTACAGGCCGCGTCAAAGGCAGCAGAAGATATCCCGAGACTTGCCCCCAGAATCATCTGATTTTCCCACATCCGGATCATGGCCGGGATGTCTTGCCCCGCAGAGGGAAGCACAACCTGGCTTTCCGGTATTTGGCAGTCCTCCAGGGAAATGCCGGCAATAAGGGCGCCCTCATATCCCATGGTTTCAAGCGGGGGGTTTACCACCAGTCCGGGTGTATTTTTTTCTATAAAAAACAGTGCCATGGAATCATCATAAGTGCCGGCCGCCGCAATCCAGTCAGCTGACGGCGCGTTGATGACATATTGCTTTTTGCCGTTTATCACAACGTTTGAACCATCTTTTTTCCCGCTTGTAACAAACGGCTGATTTTCAACAGACACATTGGCCTCTGAAAGGGCCAGGGCCCCGATGACCTCTCCGGCCAGAAGCTGTGGAAGAAGCCTTTTTTTCTGATCCGGATTTGCCCACTGGCAGACGGCCCGGCCAAAAAGACGTGTTGAAGCCTCCACGGCCAGATATGCCGAAGGTGATGCTGCAGCCAGCACTTCCATGGCGCCCATAAGACTTAAGTGACCGTTTAACCCGTCTTCCGGCTCAAGGCCCAGTTTCAGATAGGGAGTTTTGGCAAGGGAGCGGAGAATCGGCTGCAGGGATTTTTTATCCAGTGCATTTTTGCGGCAATCAAGTTTGCCGTCCTCCGTGAATTCTTTTACAGCTTTTGTAACATCGGCAAACAAAGCGGTTTCCTGCCGGGTGAAATCATAGTTCATTTTCGCCTCTTTCCGGGCATGGTTGCATTTCCATCAATGGTGCCCTGCCCTATATAAGCCGTGAAATAATCATTTTCTGAATATCGGATGTGCCGCCGCCGATGGGCGCCAGCCGGCTGTCTCTGAAAATGCGTTCCATGTTGTACTCATGGCAGTAGCCGTAGCCCCCAAACAGGACCATGGCATCATTGGCCGGGCCCATGGACCAGTCGCCTACAAACAGCTTTGCCACAGCCGCCTCCAGGTGATTTAACGGGCGGCCCTGGTCCTTGCACCAGGCAATCCGGTAGGCCAGGCTTTGGGCGGCCTCGTAAAAGATACGGATATTGGCCAGCTTGTGTTTGGTGGCCTGAAATTTTCCAATGGGACGGCCGAACTGTTCGCGCTTTTTGGCATAATCGGCACAGGCATTGAGCATGTATCGGGCCGCTCCCACAAAAGGTGTCAAAAGCGCGCTGCGGTCCCATTCCACGGTCTGAAGCGACATGTTAAAGCCTTCGCCCTCTGCGCCCAGAAGATTTTCCACAGGAATTTCGCAGTTGCTGAAAAACAGCTCAGAGGTCTGGGAGGTGCGCACGCCCATCTTGATCAACGGGGGGCCGGCCTCAAAGCCTTTGGTTCCCTTTTCCACGATAAAGGCGGAAATACCGGCGTGCTGGGCACCCGGATCGGTTTTGGCATAAACCACGGCCACATCGGCAATGGGCCCGTTGGTGATAAAGATCTTGCTGCCGTTTAAAACATACTTGTCCCCTTTTTTTTCCGCCGTGGTCCTCATAGAGGCCACATCCGAGCCCGCGTCCGGCTCGGTCAGTCCCATGCACCCGATCCATTCTCCGCTGGCCAGGCGGGGCAGATATTTCTGACGCTGCTCTTCTGTGGCATGGCGCAGGATGGTGTCTGCACACAAAAAGGAGTGAGCGCCGTAAGCCAATGTGAGTCCGCCGTCGACTCCGGCCTCTCCAAGGGCCTCCCCGGCCATGACCGTGGTGACCACATCGGCTCCTGAGCCGCCGTATTGTTCCGGAAAATGCAGCCCCAGGATGCCGAAGCGTCCCAGTTTTCGAAAGGCTTCAAAGTCAAAGGCCTCGTTTCGGTCATGTTCCTGAACCCGGGGCACGATTTCCTTTTTGGCAAACCGGATGATTTCTTTTTTAAACATTTGCTGCTCTCTGGTGAAGGCAAAGTCCATCAGCTGCTCCTGTCTGGAAAATAGCGGTATAAAGAATTGTTAAATATTAAAAGCTGATTCATAAACAAAATCTGACTCAGATATTAAAATCAGATTCAGTAAAATGTCAATGCCATTTTAAAAAAAATGCAATACAGGCAGACAATCATATTTGAATTGAGCGATTTTCAAGTTTGATGGAATCTTAAAAAGCTTTTTACTGCGTCCGATGTTTGTCAGGAAGGAAGTCCTGCGGCCGGGGTCAGTTTTTTCGCTCCTGAGCGTTTACGGATTCAGCCAATGCCTTCGCTTAAAATTTCAAAAACTCGGCCTGTCGGCCTCAAACAATTTGAAATTTTTTAGCTTCGGCATTTGCTGAATTTTTCCGTAAATGCTCAATGTCGCTTCAAAAACCGACCCCGTCCTTGGACTTCCTTGGAAGCGTTCTCCCCGGTCCAAACCCCGGGGTCCAGCATTAACGGCAACTTTTTTTGATGTTACTTCCAGGACTTGAATGTGTTGCCCCGGGCTCCTTTGGTGTGAAACTTTACATATAGTCGGCCATGATGCCGGCCCGGGGGTGGTTTGCGAGTCGCATTGAGCGCGCAAGCGGTCGGCCGGGAGCAAACCGCCACCGGGCCGGCATCATGCGAAAATGATAGAACCAGGCACGAACAGCAACTTTTTTAAAGTGACTTAGAAAGGCCGGATTTTCAAACAGCTGCCGGGTATTTTTCCGTAAACCGCTTTTCTGATTCGGCAGAACCGATCAGAACCAGTTCATCCCCCTGGCGGACAACAATGTCAGGCTCAGGGTTGATGACTAGGTCTTCGTGTTTTTTCACCGCCACCACGCTGCAACCGGTCTGCTCGCGGATCTGCAGTTTCATCAAAGGCTTGTTCTCAAGCTTTCGGGTCACCGTGACCCGAAACACGTTGAGTCCCTCTGAAAGCATGAGCATCTGCTGGGGATGAAGCAGGTTCATGACGGTGGCAGTCACCAGAGAACTGTAGGACAGCACAAGGTTGGCCCCGGCCCGGTGCAGGGTATTGATGTTGCGGTCCAGGCTGGCACGGCTGATAATCTGGACATCCGGCCGGAGGCGGCGGCAGTAGATGGTCAGATAAATATTGAGATTGTCGTCGTGAGTGGTAATGATAATTGAAGGGCTTTCATTGATGCCCGCCCGGGTGAGCACATCAAGATCAGCGGCGCTGCCGTGGATATACCTGGAATCTTTGGAGGCGATCACGGACCGCTTTTCCACCACCCGGAAATCGATCTGCCGGGCTTCCAGAGACATGGCCACGGACTGACCCACCCGGCCGCCGCCGAGCACCATCACCGGCGCATGGTCGTTTGTGCTACCTGCATCATGGCCGATGGAAACATCAAATCGCTCCAGCTGGGCCTCGGTTCCGGCCAGCACCACTACAGTGGATTCGCCCAGAAAACTTTGAGCCGCCGGAATCATGAACTGATTTTTCTCCCAGATCCCCACCACATTCACGCCGGTGGCCTGGCGCAGATTGCTTTGAGCCAGGGTTTTGCCCTGAAGCCAGGTGCGCATGACAGGGGCCTCGGCAATCAGCAGCCGGTCAAAGGCGCCGATGACGTTGGCCTTCATGCTCACGCCCAGAACCCGCCTGGACAAAGCCTTTCCAAGCATCTGGGTAAACCGGAACACATGGCTGCTGCCGGCCAGCTCCAGAATATCCACCGAGTCGCCGACATCCGCGTTGGTTACGGTCTTCACATGGTCACTGACTTCCCGGATGCTGTAGATGATATTGGTGCTGGTGATGTCATCGTTTAAAACCAGGGCCATGGCAGCGGCCTCGATTCGAAGCCGGCGGTAGGTTTCCGGATCATCGAGTTCACCGACGACCACGTGATAGCCCATATCGTGGAGATCCAGGGCGCTTTGCAGTTCAGGGATCACAATCACGCAGGCCACAGCATAACGTTGAAGCTTTTCAATCAGATTCACGGCCACATCGTCGAAATGCGTCAAAATAACGTGTCCGGAAAGATCATTGGGCACTGCCCGCGGGGCCCTGGCCTTGTTCTGGGCTTCAAGCCACGGGGCGTAGAAAAACTGAATAAAGGTAAACGGCAGCATGACCAGCAGAAAAACAATGCCGCTGAGCAGCACCACCACGGAAAAAATTCTTCCCGCATCACTGTGAAAGGTAATATCGCCGAATCCAAGGGTGGACATCGTGGTCAGAGTCCAGTAAAATCCGGTAACCCAGGAATACTGGCGACCCTCATAAAGCATCAGCATGTGAAACAGTATGCTGTAGAGTACAAAAAACAGCACCAGGACCAGGAGAAACTTGGCCAGCAGCCGTATGTTGCCTTTCTGCTGTCTTTCTCCGAAAAGCAGGGACAATTGTGTGGCCATGGTTTTCATCCAGGGCAGCCTTTTTTAGCGGATTTTGCCGAAATCTGCGCCGATACTTGTCCATCCGGATAACAGATTTCGTGTTTCCGGTCCAATGCTTATTGCCGGCCCGAAAATCCGTCCACAGCAAAGGGGCTTGTTCAATAGCAAAAACAATTGCAGTATTGAACAAAAACAAATATTGAAAAAACAATACCAAAAACCAAAAAGGAGAATCGCCCCATGCAGATCAAAACCACTGAACTGCCGGGAATCGGGAAACGCTATTCCTTCAAGACGGTTAATGACGAGCAGGTAACCGTGATTTTACACCACAACGGCAGCCGGGAAATCTACCATTTTGACAAAGACGAGGAAGATGATCCGGACTTCACCCTCAGTCTCACGGATGAAGAAGCCCGTCAGCTGGGCACTATCCTGCTGGGCGTGGATTACCAGCCGGTCACCGACGACCGGGTGGAACTTTTTTTAAAAACAGTGCGCCTGGAATGGCTTCGCGTGGAGCCTGACAGCTGCATTGCCAACCAGAAAATCATTGACAGCCAGATCCGATCCCGGACCGGAACCACGATTATCGGCATCCAGCGCGGTGAAACAATGATTGGCAGCCCGGATGTCAACGAGGTGATCCTGCCCGGAGATATGCTCATGGTTATCGGCAACCGGGAGCAGACCAAGAACCTCGACAACCTGTGCAAATTATAGGACAAATCGTGGAAACCATTCCTTTTCTTCTGTTTGCCGGGCTGCTTCTGTGCACATTTTTCCTGGTCAGCTTCACTTCACAGAAATTCCGGCTGCCTTCGGTTTTGCTCTACATCATCCTTGGCGTGGCGGTATCGTCTTTTTTCCACGATATCAAGGCCATCCACACGGTTGCAGAAATCGGCATCGTGCTTTTGTTTTTCATCCTGGGCCTGGAATTTCCCCTTGCCCGGATGGTCAGTATTTCAAAAAAAATATGGCCGGCGGGAATGCTGGACGTGGGGTTCAACATGGGCGGGGCCATGCTCATTGCCATGGTCTTCGGCATGAGTTTTATTTCCGCTTTTATCATCGGGTCCGTGGCCTATGCCACAAGTTCTTCGATTTCCGCCAAGATGCTGGAGGAGAAAAAACGGCTGGCCAATTCGGAAGCCGAGTTTATCCTGGCCCTGCTGATTTTTGAAGACCTGGTGGCACCGCTGCTGGTATCGTTTATCGCCGGCATCAATGCGGGCGAATCGCTTTCGCCGGCGTTTATGGGCATACTGGTTGCCAAAATCCTGCTGCTGGTCATTGGCGCCATTGTCATGGGCCACTACGGATTTTCGCGGCTCAACCAATTTGTCTCCAAGTATATCCAGCATGATTTCATGCCGCTTCTGGGCGTGGGCGTGGCCCTTGCCTATGCCGGCCTGGCCATATCCCTTGGACTTTCGGAAATCCTCGGGGCGTTTCTGGCCGGGGTGATGCTTTCGGAAACCGGACGATCCCCGGAACTCGAACACCTGACGCTGCCGGTGCGGGATCTGACACTGCCCTTTTTCTTTTTCTGGTTTGGAACCACCATTTATCTGGGTGAAGGGGTGTCGTATGTGCCCATGATGGTGGCAATGGCGGCCTGGGCCATTGTCGGCAAGATCCTGACGGCATTTGCCGGAAGCCGCATGTTCGGGCTCTCGCCCAAGGCATCTGTAAGGGCCGGATTTTCCATGGTACAAAGGGGGGAGTTTTCAGCCATCATCGCCAGCATGGCCCCGGCCCAGCTGCGGGTTTTCAGCGGTATCTACATTATCATAACAGCGTTTGTGGGCGTTTATCTCTTTGGCCGGGCCCCGGCCATCGCAAGGTGGTATGACAAGCGCCGCAAGGAAAAACAGGCCGCTATGCCGGCTCCCGAAGATGGGCCCAAGACATGATTGGACAGGATCTGCTATCGGATAAAGGACATAACCCGGGCCACATACTGCCGGGTTTCATCATAGGGCACCCGGCCGTTAAACCGCTGCACCGCACCTGGTCCGGCATTGTATGCGGAAAGGGCCTTTTCCAGATTGTCTCCGAAAAGCTGCAGCATTTTCTTTAAATATCGGGTACCGGCATCAATATTTTCCCTGATGTCAAAGGAATTTTCAACCCCAAGCTCCCGGGCGGTTTCTGGCATCAGCTGCATGAGCCCCCGGGCGCCAGCAGCCGAAACCGCGTCGGGATTGAAATCAGACTCCGCCCGGATCACCCCGGCAATCAAATCCCTGGGCATGTTATGCCGTTGTGCGGCCAGATCAATGGCATCCTCGATGACCCGGCGCTGATCACCCGGAAGATTTGAACCGGACGCGCCCCCGGAACCATAGGCTTGATAGGCGGCCGCACCCGCGCCGGGACGGGTGCGGCCGTCATAGCCGGCCACATGATCCCCATGCCAGGTAATTTCCCTGGTTTGCGGGTCCAGAAAAATTTCTGTCCCTTCAGGAATCCGGGTATAGGGTTTGTTGTGGTTCTGGCCTGAATGGATGATTTCCCAGCACTCACTGCCGTAGCTATGATGATCGGCCAGAAGATGCGACACTGTTGGATGATCACGGGTAATCGTGCCCAGATGAACCGGCTGCCGTGCTTTTGCCGACTGCCCGTAAGCACTTTTTTCCAGCATCCGGTCAAACTGCCGGGCAAACAGGCTGGCCTGCCCTTTTTTTTCACCAGGGCCAGGATGGATTTCGGCATTTGATTTGTCAGCGCGATAAACCTGCATACTTTTGGTCTTTTTTTTGATGATTCCGTTTATCCACGGGTTCATTGTTCTTATCGGCAGGTCTTTTGCCATGCTTTAGCCGCAAAAAAAAACATGGCCTGGCTTACAGCCGGGTGGGGCTCCGGCCCGGATCGGATTTGTCCGGAAATAACGATGAGGGATTGAAATAGCCTTCATTGCATCCGACGCCAGCTTCCCGGAACTGCTCATAAATATCCTGAAGCCGGTGGTTGGCCACGGAAACGGCCGGTATTTTTTCACGGTCCTCATTTTCCGCCGCATAACTGCCAAGGCAGCGTTTGCAATGGGTGGTGCTGCCCAGCGTAATCACCACCAAATCCGCCATCAGATAAATTTTATCTGTGTCCACGTCTGTATAATGCTCAATTGCCAAAACCGCATCCAAATTAGCCTCAACAATGACCTCGTTTCCTTCCCGGGCGATTTGAACCACGTCATTGACCGTCATCGGGTTGCAGTCTGCATCCTGTTCCATGCGCTGGCGAAGCAACACCTCCTGGATGGAAAAAAATGTCCGGGACATGGCAATACCGGCTTTTTCAAGCAGGCGGTAATCAGCCTGCAGATACCGGTTGGCACTCATCACAGCATTGATACCCTGGCTGCAGGTACCGGTTAAACGGCTTCTGGAATAACATTTCCGAAAACCAAACGGCACCCCTTCCACAGTTCCGGTAAACCAGCACAAAAGAATATGGGCGGGTTTCCATTGGTTCTCATGAAAAAAATCCGAATCAATGACCTGCGGGTCAGCAGCGCAGGAAACATCCAAGCCCTGATCTGCGGCCCGCTCCAGATCCCGGACACGGGCCGGTCGGCCAATATTGTTTTGCCTGGCCTGAAAAGATGAATATGCTGTATCCATCAATTGCGCCTCCATGAATTGGGGTTCAAACGATTTGTTTTCTATCTGCAATAAAGTTTAATCAAAAAGCATGCCATTTGCTCGGCCAATGCCAATGCCCGAAAAACAAAGCACAAACAGCCGGCAGAAAAAGTACAACCAAAACATAACGTTACGTAACGTTTTACCTGATAAAAGCCGGACAAACATTTACAAACGCAATTTTTCTTTATAGAATCAAATTCAAACCTGCTGCAACCAAACACCATATTACAATTCAACCCAAAAACCGGATTGGCCATGAACAACCCATTGCGCCCCATTTATCTGGATTACAACGGCACCACCCCTCATGACCCGGAAGTGATTGCCGCCATGCGCCCGTTTCTGGAAACCGAATTCGGCAATCCTTCCAGTTCCCACTGGTATGGCATTGGCCCGCGCAAGGCCGTGGAAACCGCCCGCCAACAGGTGGCCGGCCTTATCGGCTGTCTGCCCGGGGAAATTGTTTTTACCAGCGGCGGCACGGAATCCAACAATCACGCCATTAAAAGCGCAGCCAGACTCATGCAGGACAAGGGCCGCCATATCATCACCACCCGGGTGGAGCATCCGGCAGTGCTGGAAGTCTGTGGTTTTCTGGAAAAAGAGGGGTTTTCGGTCACCTACCTGCCGGTTGACCCCACCGGCCGGGTGGCAATGCAGGCTGTCAAGGACGCCATCTGTTCGGATACCATCCTGATTTCCATCATGCATGCCAACAACGAGGTGGGCACCATCGAACCCATTGAAGAAATCGCTGCGGCGGCAAAGAGGAAAAACATCCTGGTGCACACTGATGCGGCCCAGTCTGTGGGTAAAATCCCGGTGAACGTGGATGACCTGGGGGTGTCGCTGCTCAGCATTGCCGGCCACAAGCTTTATGCACCCAAGGGCGTGGGGGCTTTATATATCCGCAAGGGCCTGCAACTGGAGCCCTTCTGCCACGGGGCCGGCCAGGAGTCGGGATGCCGGGCGGGAACCGAAAATGTACTGGAAATCGCTGGCTTGGGAAAGGCCTGTGAAATTGCCGCACAGAACCTGAAAACCACATCCGCACATATGGAAAAACTCCGGGACCGCCTACAGGCCGGACTCACAGAAACAATTGATCCTGTCCGGGTCAACGGCCATCTGACCCACCGGCTGCCCAACACCCTGAGCATATCGTTTTGCGGCCTTGAGGCCAACCGGATCCTGGAGGAAATCGGCCTTGAGGTGGCGGCCTCAGCCGGTGCGGCCTGTCACGCAGACACTGTTTCAATCTCCCACGTGCTGGAAGCCATGGATCTTGAACGCAATTGCGCAAAGGGGACCCTGCGTTTCAGCACTGGCCGGATGACAACAAAAGATGAAATCGATCGCGCACTGGAAGTGGTGACAGCAGCGGTAAAAAGGCTTCAGACAGGTGCGTGAAAATTTTTCATCCCCAAACAATCCTCCATGGCTTGCCCGCTGGATGGATGCCAACGGGGTGGCCCTGTGGGGTGCGGCGGATCTCGACGGGTTCAGCACGCCTCCGGATCCCAATGGCAGGCCCTTTGCCTTTGCTGTTTCTCTGGTTTTTCCCATGAATCCTCAAATCATGGCCGGCATCCAAAACGGACCCAACCAAGCCTATGCAGATGAATATGCCCGGGTAAACCAGAGAATCAATAAAATATCCGAACAACTGGCAGAGAAAATCGTCTCCACGGGATATACGGCAAAGCCGCTGGCGGCATCGGTTCGTTCCGATCCGGTCCATATCCGGGCCGATTTCCCCCACAAAACTGCGGCCACAAGAGCCGGTCTGGGCTGGATCGGCCGTCACTGCCAGTTGATCACCCGTTCGTTTGGCTCCTGGATCCGGCTGGGAACGGTTTTCACGGACATGCCGCTATCATGTGGCCCCGCCCTGGAAAAAAGTTTCTGCGGAACCTGCATGAAGTGTGTCAGGGCCTGCCCGGCAGACGCATTAAGCGGCAGGACATGGCATCCGGGTGTGGGCCGCGATGCGATACTCGATGCCGCCGCCTGTGATAACTGGAAAAAAAAGCATTTTTTTGCCTACCACAAGGGTCATAACTGCGGGATCTGCTCCTCGGTCTGCCCGTATTCCGTAAAAACGCTGAAAAATGACCGGACTGCCGAATTCAGACGGTCTTAAGATGCCTTCTTTGTTCAAGGGGCAGGGTAAGATTTGGATTTTTTTTGATCCGCAGCGTCTGCATCAGATAAACCAGCACGAAAAGAGCGATGGCAGCCGCATCTATGATGAAAATGGAAATTTCCAGGCCGGTAATTCCCGGCACCACCCGGGGAAACAGCAGGACAATGGTGCCAACGGCTGCCAGAATCCATTCAGCCACATTGGTGGCGCATTTGAAATACCCCATTGTGACCATTGAAAAAGAAATCGTACCCAGTATGCAGGTTAAAAAGGTCATAAAAATTTTGAGTCCGGAAGCGTTTAACAGCAAGCCCGGGGAATAGGCGAATAAAAACGGTACAATATAAATCATTTTGGCAAACTTGAATGCGGTCCAGCCTGTTTTCCAGGGATCCGAGTTGGCAAGGGCGGCCCCGCTGTAAGCAGCAAGGCATACCGGCGGGGTAATGTTGGAATCCTGGCTGAACCAGTATACGATCATGTGTGAAGCCAGCAGGGTCCAGGCAGCGGCTGTCTGGTTGGTGAAGCCGAGTTCGGTAACCGTGGAAACGCCATAATGATGCATGGCAAGCATGCTGCTCATTGCCGGCACGGCCAGAACCGCCACGATGAGATACGATGCGGTCACCGGAACACCCATGCCCAGAACCAGGCTGGCAATGCCGATAAGCAGAATGGCGATTGGAAGGATTCCTCCGGAAAGATTGAAAATCAGGTCAGAAAACCGAAGCCCGATGCCGGTAAGTGCAATGGAGCCGACAATAATACCGATCACGCCAACGGTTGCCCCGATGACAAGCGTGTTTCTGGAACCTTCCAGCAGGGCTTCCCATATCTGTCCGGGACCCATTTTTTGGTCCTTTGTAAACCAGGATACCAGGATACAGGAAAGGGTTGCGAGCACTGCCGCATATCCGGGGCTGAAGCCCGTGAGCATAAGGGCCACGATGACCACCAGGGGCAGGCCCATGAACCACTCCTTTTTCAGGATTTCCCGGACCCCGGGCTGATCCGGTTCCACAATGCCGACAATGCCGTGTCGCTTGGCCTCGAAATGAACCATGACGAGTACGGCCAGAAAATACAGAAATGCTGGAAAAATCGCCATTTTCATTATGGTCACATACGGGGTTCCGGTCATTTCGGCCATCAAAAATCCGCCGGCACCCATTATGGGCGGCATGAACATGCCGCCCACGGATGCAGCAGGTTCGATGGCACCGGCAACATGAGGCTTGAAGCCCGCTTTTTTCATCAGCGGGATGGTGAAGGCACCGGTGGTGACGGTGTTGGCAATGGCGCTTCCGGAAATGGAGCCAAAAAACCCGGAGGCCAGCACCGATACCTTTGCCGGCCCGCCGGTTGTCCTTCCGGCCAGCGCCATGGGCAGATCCATTAAAAACTGCCCTGCCCCGGATTTTTTCAAAAAAGATCCGAAAAAAATAAACAAAATCACATACGTGACCAGCACGCTGGCCATGATGCCAAAAACACCTTCCTGCTTTAAATACACGTGATTGACAATGCGCTCAAAAGAAAACCCCCGGTGGGCAATGGCCTCCGGCATGTATTGGCCAAAGTAGCAATACAGAAGAAAAGCCGCTCCTGTCAGGGTCAGAGACCACCCCAGCACCCTGCGGCAGACTTCCAGGGAAAGAAAAATGCCCAGGGTGCTGACAATAAAATCCAGGGTGGTTTCATTTCCCATCCGGTAGTTGAGAGCTTCGAACTCCACAATCCAGTAGCCCACAACAAAAGCGGCCAGCACCGCAAGCAGCATGTCCAAAACAGACGGACGGTCCCTTCTTGACCTGCGGTGCATGGGATACAACAAAAAAACCAGGACAAAGGTAATGGCAACATAAACACCCCGGTGATACTGGGCAGATACAGGCCGGATGCCGGCTCCGTACATATAAAACAAAGCCATGAAAACCGACATGGCCGAAGTCAGGTAAAACCAGAAGCCGGAAAGAGATCGGGAGCCTTTTGTCTCCTTTGCCTGGAGTTCTTCGAGCCTTTTTGCATCAACGGTTTCCGGTGTTGCTGAACCTTCCTGGGTTTCCGGGGTCATTGCACATTCCTGTCTGTCCGGATGTCAGCAGCGGATCATTTACAAATCAGTCAACGGGTTTGAGTTCCGGCGGAATCTGCCTGCCTTTTTCGTTCCAGAACTTTGCCGCCCCTTTTGCAAGCGGTCTGGAAGCATTTTTGAAATTGTTTTCCAGCGACATTTCCTTGGCTGCCCCATGGGCCTGGCGCATGAATTCAAGACCTTTTTCCGACCAGATAACCCTGGTGATGTTATAGACGATTTCATCATCAACATCAGCGCGGGTTGTCAGCAGAGTGGAGTCCTGGAAGGTATGACAGTCCTTTTCCTGGTCCGGGTATGTACCGGCGGGAATGGTTGTGGGGGCGTATGCATATGCGTCGTAAAAACCGGTTTTCTCCGCATCAACGCCCACATCGATCAGACGGATCCGGGTCTGGGTAGCTGCTTCAATAACCGAGGCGTTGGGATATCCGACCAGAACCCAGAAGGCCTCAATCTTTCCGTCCTGAAAAGCCGATGCAGCTGTGGAATAGCCCAGGAACTGGGGATTGAAATTTTCCCACACGCCAATATGGCGGAAGAACCGTTCAGCGGATGTGGCCGCACCCGATCCGGCATTGCCCACTGCCACGCGCTTTCCCTTCAGATCCATGGCGCTTTTGTAATCACTGTCGGCCCGGACCACAAGCTGGGCGGGCGCACCGTAAAGATAGCCGATGCATCGCACCTTGTCGTAAACTTTTTCATCCTGCGGCAGTTTTCCTTCTGCGCCCAGACCGATATCAACGGCATAGGAAATGCCGAAGTCAAAATCGCCGGAATGAACCCGGCGTACATTTTCCACCGATCCGCCAGATCCTTCCGGGGACATGCGAATCCCATCGAGCTGTTTGGGTGCGAAAATGGAAATGCCGTTGGCAAAGTAATTAAACGTACCGCCCGTGGGGCCGCCGCCGATGGAAACAAAAGCACTTTTGGCCTGGCCGTCTGCTGCAAACAGTGAAAAACAAAGCGTAAATGCGGCAAACAGAAGCAATAAAGACGATTTTCTCATGACTTCTCCCCCCCTGTGTTTTAAAAAATTGGAAAACATCGTTTTGCTAAAAAAACGGCTGCTTTAATATTAAACACAGCTTGTAAAAAATTCCATGAAAAAATGCCGCCAAATTGATCAAACCAGCATCAGGGCCCCTGACAGGGAAACAAAGGAAAGCAGGGTGGAAACCACAATCGAGGCGGACGCCAGCTGGGTATCCGAATTCATTTGCGAGGACAGCACGTAAATCGCTGTTGAAGCCGGCAGACAGAAAAAAATCATGCCCACCTGAAATGCGATTTGGGATACACCAAACATTTTCATGAAAAAAAAACCCGCAGCAGGCAGGACCATCAGCTTAAAAAAAGCTGCGGTGAGCGCCAGCCGGAAACCGCTGCCCAACTTTTTTATCCCCAGGGCGCTGCCGATGGAAATCAGGGCCAGGGGAAGGGTGAGCATGGATACCAAGGAAAGCGTGTTGTCTGCAAATACCGGCAGCCGCAGACCGGATACAGAAAACCCAATACCGGCAATACAGGCCAGAATCAGCGGATTGGTGGCAAGGGCACGGAGCATATACCATGCTTTTTGCCCTGGCGGATAATCTTTTTCTGAAAACCAGATCAAAACCCCTACTGACAGCACATTGATCACCGGAATGATCAGCCCGATCAACACCGCAAACAAAACAACGCCGGAATCGCCTGCTGCCTTGAGCATCACAGCCATGCCGATATAGGTATTAAACCGGTAGCAGCTCTGGGAAAAACTGCCTGCCTGAAAAGTCCCCACCTTTCCGAAAACAATATAAGCGGTGCTCAGAACGAAAACCAGCAGCACCGATGCCAGCACAGCAGCAAACAAATAAGGGTCAAACCCGGCGGACGGATCGCCTGTGCCGATTTTCCAAAACAGCATGCAGGGAAAGAAAATAAAATAAACCAGCCGGTCTGAGGCATGAAAAAAATCCCGGCTCACAAATCCGGACAGCCTGAGAACGCTTCCCAGAAAAATTACAGCAAAGACCGGAAACAAGGTGTTTAGAATCATATCATGGATTTAGCACCATTGCAGATGTATGTAAATTTTTTATTCCGCCCTTATGCCGCGTCTTTTTGATTTTCACGAAGCCATCCGCCCTGTTGCCGCGCCGAGCTTTTGGAGCCAGTCCACCCGCAGGGTGGCGGCCCCCCAGTTTTTTTCCACCACCCCGGAGAGCAGAAACGCACGACCGGATTCCAGCACACCGGCAAACCGGTCAAAGGCATCCGGAAAAAACGTGGTCTCCACCAAACCGGTTTCGTCTTCAAAGGTGACAAATTCCATGGGATCGCCCTTTTTGGACAAAACCGTCTTGCCGGTGATCCGCCAGCCGGCAAACCGCACCCGCCGGCCGGCAGAAGCCGGGATATCAGCGGCCTTGATCGTATTTGCCCCTTTCAGGGCATGGACAAAAAGGCTCATGGGGTGGCAATGGCATAAAAATCCGAGCACGGCAAATTCCCGGCGAAGCCGCAGCAATGCGTCTGCCTCGGGCAGATCCGGCATGGCCGCAGCAGATGGGGCGGAAAACAGGCCGGCCGATTCTGCCCCGGGCCTTTTGGCCCGGGCCCGGGCGCAGAACTGCCACAGCAGAACCGCCCGGTTTTTTTCCGGATGAAAGCGGTCCAGGGCGCCGCAATGAATCAGGGCCCGGGCTTCGGTTTCATCCGGGCCCACCCGGTCAAAAAAATCCTGGGCACAGGCAAACGCCCCCCTGCCCTGCTCGCAAACAATGCGCCGGCAGCCGGCAAAAGACAAGCCCTTTACAGACACCAGCCCCACGCGCAGTTTTTTCCCTTTCCCGGTCCAGGCAATCCGGCTTTTTTCCACATCCGGGCCCAGCACGGTCACGCCCAGGCGCCGGGCTTCGGACACATAGGCAAAAGCGGAGTAAAACCCGCCCTGGTTGCTGATCACAGCGGCCATGAACTCAGCGGGAAAATGGGTTTTCAGGTAGGCGGCCTGAAACGAGACCCGGGCATAGGATGCGCTGTGGGGCTTGCAAAAGCTATAGCCGCCAAAGCTCATGATCATGCGCCAGATGGCCTCCATGTCCCCGGATGCCACCCCGCGCTGCTGGGCGCCTGCGGCAAATCGCTGATAATAATCCCCCAGATGGCGGCTGCGGTCTTTTTTGGACATGACCTTGCGCAGTCCGTCGGCTTCGGCGTGGGAAAAGCCCGCCACGCATACAGCCACCCGGGAGACATCTTCCTGGTAGACCATCAGGCCGTAGGTTTCGGTGAGAACATCTGCGGCCAGGGGATGGATGGGCTTCCAGGCCCCGCCCCGGAGCCGGCGGAGATATTCCTGGATCACCTCGTTGGCCGCCGGCCGGATAATGGAGGAATGAATCACCAGGTGGCTGAAATCACCGGTACGGCTTTTTTCCTGCAAAAGGCGCATGGCCGGACTTTCAATGTAAAAACACCCCATGGTCCCCCCCTGGGCCACCATCTGCCAGGTGGCGGGATCCTCTTCCGGGACCCAGGCGTTTTCATCAATTTCTGCGCCATTTTGGCAAACCCCGGCCAGGGCGTCGCGGATCACGCCCAGGCTGCGGTTGCCCAGCAGGTCAATCTTTACCAGCCCGGCGTCTTCCATTCCGTCCTTGTCCCATTGCAGAACCGGCAGCCCTTTGGCAGTGGTCTGCACGGGCGCGTAAGTGTCAATGGCCTTCGGGGTAATGACAACACCGCCCGGATGCACGGACAGGTTTCTGGGAAGCCCGGCGATCCGTGCGGCTATCCGGAAAATCTCCGGCCAGGGCGGCGGCGGGTCCTCGGCCTTCATGCCCCGGGAGATCTCGCGCTCGGTCATGCCCAGCACCCGGGCGGTTTCCCGGATCGCCATGCGGTCTCCAAAGCACACATGATTGCATACCAGGGCGGCGCGGCCCGCATATTTCTCCAGCACCCCGGAAATCACGGCATCGCGCTCATCCCAGGCAAAGTCCACATCCAGGTCCGGCGGATCCTTGCGCCCCGGGTTTAAGAACCGCTCAAAATAAAGATTGTGTTTTACCGGACAGACATTGGTAATGCCCAGACAATAAGCCACCAGGGAGGCCGCCCCTGAGCCGCGGCCGCAGGTGCGGGGACTTTGGCGGACAATATCGGCCACAATCAAAAAATAGCCGCAAAAACCCATTGCGGAAATAATGTCGAGTTCATGGTCCAGGCGCCGGGTGACCGCCGCGGACAGCTGGCCGTAGCGGCGCCGGGCGCCTTCATAGGCCGCCCGGCGCAGTTGCCCGGCTGCCTGTTCCGGAAGTGCGGATTCATACGGAGGCATCACAAGGCCGAAATCCGGGCCGGTAAAACCGATGCGTTCGGCGATGGCCGCGTTTTGTAAAACAGCTTGCGGGCATGCGGCAAACCGGCGCATGTATTGCCGGGGTGCAGCCAGAAAAGCGTCTTTCCTGGCCGTATCCCGGGGTGTCAGGCGGCATCGGATGGTGTTTCCGGCAATGGCGCGCAGCACCCGGTGAATTTCAAAATCTTCGGGCCGGCTGAAAAAAACCGCCGGTGCGGCCACAAGGGGAATATCCAGACGCCGGGCGGCCCTGTACAGAAGATGATCTGCGGGCAGCGGGTGTCCAAACATGGCCGCCACCATGTCAAGATTTGCCTCATGGCCGGCATACAGCAGATCCGGGTCTGAAACCAGCACCACCAACCCTTTTCCAAAAGCAGCCAACCCGGATGCCAGGTCAAAATCCGAACTTGTGTGGCGGCAGCTCAAAAGCCGGCACAACCCGGCATAGCCCCGGGTGTCTTTGACCAGGCAGACCGCACGCCTGGACGTGGCCGGTTCCGTGATTTCAGCGCCTGTAATGGGGCGGATACCGTGACGGCGGCAGGCGGCCATAAAGGCCCATAGGCCGCAGAGGTTGTCCGTATCCGTGAGCGCCAGCCACTCATGGCCCAGGGCCGCAGCATGGCCCACCAGGGCCTCCACACCAGATGTACCCTGTAAAAAAGAATAACCGGAATGCACCGCCAGGGGGATCATGGCTGCACGACCATCACCCGGCCCGGGCGCACCGCGTCGTGGCCGAAGCGATGACGGATCCGGTCCACGGCGCCTGCCAGAGAATTTCTTGTTGCAATCACCCCGGCCGGATCGGAAAACAACTGCCGCTGCACCTGGAAGGCAACCGGTGCAGGGCAGGCAAGGTACACATAAAACAGGCGCACCCGGCGCACCCAGGCCTTGTGCAGAAGCCTGCGGCAAACCGCAAACAGGGTGATATCATCGGCTGCAGGCGGTTCCAGGGTTGTCTGCCGAAAACAGCACCGGCCGTCTGCATAGTCAATGGCCATCACCAGCCTGCGGGCAGCCCGGTTCCGGGATCGAAGTTCAGCGCCGATTTTTTCCACAAGCCTGTATAAAACCGCTTCTGCGGCAGACACGCAATTGGTGTCCGAACCCAGGCCGCAGGCCGCGGAAACAGTATCCGGCCTCTCTCCGGCGGGGGACACGGGTGAATAATCAATGCCGCAGACAGCGTCATGGATTTTTCCCGCGCGCCGGCCAACAATTACGGCCAGCTGCTCCGGGCTCAGCCCGGCGGCCTGGCCGGCGGTCATCAGGTTGAGTTCCCGGAGGCGAAAAAGATCGTCTCTGCTGATGCCCGGGATCAAATCCAGGCCCAGGGGCCAAAGAAAGCCGGCTTCATCACCCGGGGCCACCAGGTACTGCCCTGCCGGCTTTACCAGCCGCGTGGCCACCTTGGCAACCAGCTTGTTGGCGGCCACCGCCCAGGCCGGGCAAAAACCCAGGTCCCTTTGGATCTGCCGGGCCATGCGCCGGGCCGCGTCCCGGGCCGGGCCGTGGAGCCGGCCTGTTCCCGTGACGTCCACAAACAAGTGGCCGTCCATTTCACCGGGCTCGATCAAGGGGGAGTACGGCATGACCCGGCGCACCACCCGGGCCATGGCCTGTGCGTAGCGCTGCGGCTGCGGGGCGAGCACCGCGGCATCCCGGCACCGGCGCCGGGCCTGGTATAAGGGCATGTTTTTTCTCACACCGGCCTGGTAGGCCTCTTCGCTCATGTCATACACCCCGGCCCGCTGCCCGCCGGCAGGGGCGATGATCACGGGCCGGCCCCGAAGACTGGGCTCCCGGAGGCTTTCCACGGCCGCGGCAAAATCGGCGATATTCAAATGAATCACTTCCCGCTCAAAAACCCGGCCCATATCAGAGCCTCTGCATCACGTCCGGGCCGCGCTGGATCCCGATGACCCGGCCCTGGACCAGGACCTGGTCAAACCCGTAGCGCTGGGGCGGAAAATCCGGGTTTTCAGACTTGAGCAGGATATGGTCGGCCCTTGCAAAGAAACGCTTGATCGTGGCTTCCTCGCCGTTTATGAGTACGGCTGCGATTTCACCGTCTGCAGCATACTGCCGGGGCCGGCAGATGGCCAGGTCCCCGCTGAGGATGCCGGCGCCGGTCATGGAATCGCCTTTTACGCGCAGGGCAAAAAGATTGTCTCCCTTATAAAGCTCTGCATCCACCACAATGCTTTCCTCCCATTGCTGCTGGGCGTACATGGGCAGCCCGGCGGTGATCCGGCCGATGACCGGAACTTCCCGGATCCGCTGGATTCCGGCAGTTGCGCCGGCGCGGTTGAGCAGGTGCAGATGCCTGCCGTAGCGGCCATGGCGCTTTACCAGCCCCTTTTGCTCCAGGACTTTTAGCATTTCCGCCACTGCCGTATGGCTCACTCCCAGATCCCCGGCGGCCCGGCGCAAAGACGGCGTCTGGCCGGTTTCCGCGATCTGCTCCCGGAGATAATCGAGCAACCGCTGCTGTCGTGGACTCAATTCTGTTTTCATGATTTATCCATTAGCCCGGAAAAATGTAAAAGTCAATGTAAAAGTTTGTAAAGGATATGTAAAAACCCGGACAAAAAACTTGAACCTGAATTGAGCGGTTTTCAACCCAAATGAATTGCTTTTAAAAATCTGAAACGCTCAATTTGGGTTGAACAATCCGGGCAAGCCTTATATAAGGCAGCTTTAATAATCGTTCACCATTATCGGCCGCTCACGGGTACCATGCAAGCCCGTACAAACAACAAGGCGAAAAACAGGAAAGGATTGTCAGGTATGGCAAAAACAGGTTCCAAAAGGATTTTACCACGGTTTTTATGTATTTTCTGCGGGCTGTGGGCAGCCGGTCTGTTTTTGACCGCTTCTGCCGGTTTTTGCGCCACTGCCGGCACCCATTACCCCATGGGAACCGAAGGTGTGCTGGGCGCATCCACCCCTCCCCCGGGTTTTCATTACCGCATGTACAACACCTTCTACAATCCCACCACCTTAACCGACGACAGCGGAGAGAAACTCGACATCGGCTATGACCTGGACGTGTTTGCCAGCGTACACAGATTCATTCATGTAACGGATAAAAAATTTCTGGGCGCAGAGGTGCTCTACGACGTGATTGTGCCCGTGCTGAGCAAGGATGTCTCCATTGACGCCATGGGGATATCCGACAGCGAATCTTTGAGCGTGGGCGACATCACCATCGAACCCTTTGCCCTGTCCTGGCACCGGCCCGCCTGGGATGCCGTGGCCGCTCTGGCCGTGATTGCCCCCATCGGCGAATTTGACGCAGACAAACCCGCCTCCCCCGGCCTGGGATACTGGAGCGGCATGCTCACCCTTGGCGGCACCCTGTTTTTCGATGAGCAAAAGACATGGTCGGCCAGCGCCCTGACCCGGACCCTGGTCCACGGCCGGCAAAAGGACACCGATATCCGGCCCGGAGCGGAATTTGTGGTGGAATGGGGAATTGGCAAGGAAATCCCGGTTTCTCCCGGCCTTGTGGTCCGGCCGGGCATCAGCGGATGCTCCACCTGGCAAATCGATGATGACAGCGATGACGGCCCCGGCACCGTGGCCTCGGAGAGAAAACAAAACCATGCCCTGGGCGCGGAAATCAATTTTTTCTTCCCCCCGCCCCGGCTCATGCAGGTCAACCTCCGGTTTCTCCGGGAATTTCACGCAGAAAACAGCCCGGAAGGCTCCCAGTTTATCATTACCCTGAGCAAGTCCTGGTAAAAACACAAAAAACTGGAGCCGTCATGCATCCAAAGTTGGCGATGACCGACGGCTCCAGCCTTTTTCAGTCCCGTATGCTTTCCGCGTTTTTGCGAATCACGGCTTCGGCCTCTGCCATGATGCGCTCAAGCAGGTCCTCCACACTGGGCACGTCCCGGATTAAGCCCATGCACTGGCCCGCAGCCAGGGTTCCGGTTTCCATATTGCCGTCTTTTAGCATTTCCTCGCCCACCCGGCCGGCCACATAGGGAACAATGTCCTCGATGCGGGTTTCACCCGGCTGCTGCTCGATTTCAATGACCTTATCAGCAGCGGTGTTGTGCAAAACCCGCTCGGTGTTGCGCAAAGAGCGCATGATCAGGCGGGTGTCTCGCTCGGTGCGGCCGACAAGGGCCTGCTTGACATTGTCGTGCACCGGCGCCTCTTTTGTGGCCACAAACCGGGTGCCCATGTTGATGGCATCCGCGCCCAGGGCCAGGGCTGCGGCCAGGCCCCGGCCGTCGGCAAACCCGCCCGAGGCCACCAGGGGAACGTCAATGGCATCCCGGGTGGCCGGCAGCAGGATCAGGGAGGTCACATCGTCTTCACCGGGATGGCCGGCTGCCTCGAAACCATCCATGCCGATAGCGTCACAACCGATTTTCACGGCCTTTTGGGCGTGGCGCACCGAGGTACACTTGTGCAGCACCTTGATGCCTGCGGACTTGATCTCATCCATGTAGGCTTCCGGGTTTCTGCCGGCGGTCTCGATAAATCTGACCCCTTCCTCGATGCAGACCCGGATATAGGCGGGATAGTCCGGCGGGGTGAGCGTGGGCAGAAACGTAAGGTTGACACCAAAGGGCTTGTCTGTCATCTGCCGGCATTTTCGGATTTCCGCGCGCAAATCCTCGGGGTCGGGAAATGTCAACGCGGTCATAAAGCCGATGCCGCCGGCATTGGCCACGGCTGCGGCCAGTTCCGCCCGGGCGATCCACATCAGCCCGCCCTGAACGATGGGTTTTTCAATGCCGAACAATTCGGTAATCCGGGTCTGGATCATCATCTCCCCCCTTTTTTGGCCCCTTTTTTTGGGCTCGGTTATATGGATGAATCGGGATTGACGTTAAATGGTTCTGCTGCAATCAACCTGTATGCTTTAAGGAAAACTTTTCAAACATGTGGGCCAGACCCGCTCCCAAGGTGTAGACAGAGCCGATGCTCAGGTTGTCTTCCACGCATTTGTCAAAAAATATCTGCAAATTCGATTCCATCCCCTCTTCGGGCTCCCAGTAGCAAAACAGCAGAGGGGCTTTGGCCATGGGATACATCACCACCGCGGTATCGGCATCAAACCGGGTTTCAGTACGTTTGCCGTCAAACACGTCGAGCATATCATTGAAAAAATCCGTATAGTTGTCTGCAATGCTTTTTAAGGGTTTGGTGCAGCGCTGGTCAAACAGGCCCTCGCGCTCACGTCCGCCCTTAAGCTCCCGAAGGGGCACCCACTGGCCCGTGGGGGGCGTGCCCTTTGCATTGACGATGTAATCAAACACCGGCACAGTCACCCAGGGATTGACATGAATCTGGGTGGAAATCCGGCCGTCGCCGTCCACGGCAAAATCCTTGCCCATGACCTTGACAATGATGCGGCCTTTTTCAAAACGGGCGCCCAGGCGCCGGGCGGCTTCCTCCAGGTCGGTTTGGCGCACCTGCTCCCGAAGCTCTTCCACGGCATCATCGACTTCTGCACCATTGCCGTTTGACTGTTGGGCGGCATTGTTTTGATTTTCAAATGCCGCAACAGCCTCGGCATCCACGTAAGGGCATTCAGACAAACTTCTTTTTCCCGTAAACACTGCCGCAGCAAAGGCCATACAGGTTTTTTCATTGCAATGGCGGCAGTTGGACTTGTTTAATAGTTTATAAATCTCCATGGGACTTGCAGGTTGGGACATAAATGCATGCTCCTTTTGCACTGATTCTGATTTTCAATTTTGATGAGCCTGTAAAAAGTCTTTTTTACAGTCAGTGTTAAGTGATTAAGTGTTACCGAAATTGTACTGCGTTACCCTGACGCGGCGCGAAAAAGCAAGTTTCCGAGTGGAAATTGAGGCTCCGGGAGGCTCCTGAAGCGAGGAAACTCCTTTTTCGGGCCGCCGATCAGCCAAAGCGCTTATGGATTTTCTTTCTGCAAGTATATTGAGCTTAAATTGTCGGTATATACTCAAATGCGTACATACTATAAACATTTTTTTGGCAAATGCATCCATGCTGCCCGGCTTTGCCTTGCATCGCCCTTAAAGCCCGGGCCCTCTGGGATTTTTCATCCACCGCAAACAACCTGCCGAAACCCCTGCTGAAATCCTGGACAGGCCCGGACCTTTTTGATATCTTTTCAATAATTCAAAATATGGGGAATTCTGCCCAACACAGGCACTGGATTTCCAAGGAAGTCCAAGGGGGGCTGTTTTTGAAGCGTAAAAACGGCTCCCGGACGCAGGGCTTTCTTCCTGAGAACCATCAAGCCATGTGAGAAGTTTTTTACGGCAGCATCAAACATCGTTTTAAAAAAACCGTCTTTAAAACCAGCTAAAACCATACAAAAGAAAGGAAACCATTGGCATGCCCATATATGAATTTAAATGCGTCCAGTGCGGAGACATCCAGGAATTTATCCTCGGTGCCGGAAATGACTCCGAGGAAGTGGAGATGAAATGCAAGGCCTGCGGCTGTGAAACCCTGGAGCGGGTGATCAGCCGGGTGGGCTGCTGCAAAACAGGCCAGCAGGGCGCCAAACCCCAGGTTTCGTCCCAAACCTGCGGGTCCGGCAACACCTGCGCCACCATTGATCTACCCGGACCGTCGCGGTAGCGGTGGGTGACCGGAACTCAGCGCGCAATCAGAATGGCATATCACAGGCAAGAAACAAAGAGGCACCCATGACAGAGGAGCATCAAAGCCGGGAGTTTGACGAAAAAAAAGGCGAAATCCTGCTTGAAATCGCCAGAAAAACCATTGCCGAGCGTCTCGGCCTGTCTTACAAACCTTCAACGGATCTGGACGCCGCATCCCGGGATACCGCGTTTGAAAGCCGCCGGGGCACTTTCGTGACCTTGAAAATCAATGATCAACTCAGGGGCTGTATCGGAAACCTTCTGCCGGACAAGCCCCTGATCAGCGCTGTGCAGGACAACGCTGTAAACGCCGCATTTCAGGATCCGCGCTTTGCTCCCTTGTCAAAGCAGGAATTTGAAAAAATCCAAATCGAGGTCAGCCTGCTCACAGAACCCAAACCCCTGAATTACAAGGACGGCCGGGATCTGCTTGACAAGCTCCGTCCCCATGTGGACGGGGTGATTCTCCGAAAAGGACCCTACAGCTCCACGTTTCTGCCCCAAGTCTGGGAACAGCTCCCGGATCAAAGGACCTTTCTGGAGCAATTGTGCATGAAGGCCGGGCTGCCCTCAGATGCCTGGCAAAAAGGCGATACCGAGGTGCTGACCTACCAGGTTGAGTATTTTGAAGAGCCCAGGTAAACAAAGACGGCTTCTCGGGCTGGTGTTTTGCCCGGATTGCCGGCCTGTGGGGTAAGAAGGAAAACTTCGTCCATGTCCGAGAAAAAATTTCAGTCCGTTTACCTTCTGGTATTGCTCATGGCGGCGATTGTGGTGATGACTGCCGGATGCGGCAGCAAATACCGGGTCAAAACCATGGAGGTGACCGCCTACTGCGGCTGCGGCCAGTGCTGCGGATGGGAACGGGGCTCGTGGAAATGCCTGAAACTCGATGTCTGGAACAAATACATCTCATATGGTCCCAGGGCCGGCCGGCCTTACACGGGGCTGACCGCAAGCGGCACCAAACCCCGTGAGCCCCAACCCGGACTTTTTTCCGGAGACAGCCTTACCCATCCCTGGATGATACTGGTGCGCATCGTGTTTTTCCCGTGGCTGCTGCTGCCCGAAGACGGCACCATTGCCGCAGATACCCGGTATTATCCCTTTGGCACGCGCATGTTTGTGCCCGGATACGGATACGGCGTCGTAGAAGACCGGGGCAGTGCCATCAAGGGCCCCCGGCGTTTGGACATTTTTTACCGCTCCCACACAGAGGCCCTGCAGTGGGGCAGGAAAAAAGTCAATGTCACCATTTATCCCAAATAACGAAAAAAGCCCGAAACCCTAATAAAAAGTGCTGCCACGCCAATGGACAATAACACCCGCTTTGAATTTTTAAAGCAGGATTACAGACAGGGTTTTCCGGCCCACTGCGGAATAGAGGTGGTCAATGTTGATGCCGGACGTTTTGAGGTAAAACTGACTGTCGGCCCGGAGCACGCCCAGCGTGAAGGCTTTGTCCATGCCGGGGTGCTGGCCACCATGGCCGATCACACCGCCGGATACGCCGCCTACACCCTGGTGGCCGAAGATGTTTCCATACTGACCATTGAACTGAAAATCAACTACTTCAAACCGGTCACAGGCGATACAGTGGCGTGCCGATCCAGGATCATCCACCAGGGACGGAGGATTCTCGCGGCGGAATCGGAACTGTTTTCGGTTCTCCAAAACCAGGAAAAACTGGTGTCCAAGGCGCTTGTCACCCTGATGGCGATCCCGGGCTCAGTTTCGGAATAAAAATATTTTTGAATTAAGGCCCCGGACAAATGAATGAACAAAGCCAACCACCGGACCGGCTTGCGGATCAAAGGCCCAAATCCCGCAGCCGGCTCAAATTTATTGCAATTCTTGCGGCAGTGGCACTGCTTTCCGCTGTTGGCACCGCTGTGGCCATCCGGTACGTGTTTTTTCCCTCAGAATTCACGCCGGTGACATTGAGCCCCAAAGAGGAAAAAAAGCTCACCCAAAAAATCAACCGGCTCAATGCCGCATCCATGAACCAACCTTCCCAGGGACCGGCCCGGGATCAAAATTCGCCCGTAACCCCGGAGCCATATACGGAAGATCCCGGCAGCCGGCAAATCATTTTCAGCCAAAGGGAGTTCAATGCCCTGATCGCCAAAAACACCAACCTGGCAGACAAGCTGGCATTTAATTTTTCCGAAGACATGGCCAGCATGAAACTACTGATCCCCATGGATCCGGATTTTCCGCTTTTGGGCGGCAAAACCATAAAAATCACCGCAGGGGTGGAACTGGGCTATGCCAACGCCAAACCCGTTGTCAAAATCCGGGGCATGAGTATCTGGGGCGTGCCCCTGCCCAATGCCTGGATGGGAAATTTAAAAAACGTGGACCTTGTCCGTGAGTTCGGCAATGAAAAAGGCTTTTGGTCCACCTTTGCCGCAGGCGTTGAAGATTTCCGGGTGCAGGACGGCGAACTCCGAATCCGTCTCAAACCCTGATGGCGCCGTAAAAAGTTCAATATCTGCGTTACGCGCAATTTCTCGGAATTTCACGTACGGATAAGTACGCTGCATTCTTCGAAATTGCGCAAGCCTTGATCTTGAACTTTTTACGGCGCCATCAAACCCTGAGGCCCTTAAATTCGGTCAGTTTCAGACCCTGTTGGAAGCTATTGCGAACCCATGCCCTGCATGGCGGTTGTGATCCGCTGCTGGGCCTCCTGGACAGCGGCATCGTTCATGTAAGGCATGGCTTTCATAAAGCTGCTGCTGACCTTCTGCATAACCTCGGCCTGCTCTTTGGCAGTCTGTTTGACTTCTTCGGGCATTTGCTCCGGGTCCCGGAGTTCAGGGTATTTTTCATTGATCTCTTTGATGCGCGGGGCCAGGGATTCTAACCCTTTTGCATACGCATTCATGGCCGCAGCAACGCTTTCAGCCGAATCGGCCTTTTCCATGTCCGAATTATAATCAGATGACAAATCAATAAAATCCTTCTGCACATCCACCACATCACTGTATTCGCTGCCGCATGCGGAACCAAACACCAGCAGCATGGAGCACAACACCAATATCAACCGTTTCATCATGATTTCTCCTTTTTTATCCAATTGTTATCAGTTCATCGCAGATTGAATTTTTTGTAAAATCGTTCCTGAAGGGGCGCAGAAAATGTAATTTCCCGCCACCGGCTGCCAGGTGCTGCCCGGAAGCCGGCCCAGTTTTTTGTGATAGTAAATTACCCGGCAGGAAAGTTTATCACTGTTTGCATCCTGATATATCACCTTGTTGACCAGGGGCTCGCCTTGGGCCGGAGAAATGGCCAGCGCTCTGCTGTCAGTATGCTGTTTTCCGAAGCGGGTGTACTGAAGTTCGACAACCGCCCGTGCGATGCCCATTTGCTCCAGTTCTCCCAGGTCGGCTTCAGCTTCCAGGGTGCGGGGACGCACAGGGGCGGCCAGGGTCACGGCCATGAGCTCTCCCTCCGTCCAATCGGGCTCCGGGGGATAGAGGTGGCCGCCCCGCAGACTCCATTGCACGGCATAATCATAGGTCTGGGCATCATCGCCCATCCGGGCATAAGTCAGGGTTGCGGTCTGTCCGTTGTTTTCCAGATATTTCCGGTCAATGGTGAGTTCATCAATAAAGGGCCGCTGGTCTTTGCGGGGCACCCGCACCTGGACAGTGGCGTAATTGACCATTTCATTGAATATATCATAGGCCTCATTGTCAATAATAAAGCGCATCTCCCGCCGCTGAAAAAACGGATCATCCAAATTGACTTCGGTGACGAGCTTCGGATCATCCTTGTATTTTTCATACCAGGCGCCCACGTTGCCGGTCATGGAATAGTGCTCATAGCGGGCCATGACCTTTTTGAGGTTCAGCGTCTGGGTGGATTTCCGGCGGATCTCTTTTCGCTGAAACACCGTGTACTGGTACTTTTTGTGCTTTGCGGCTTCCTTGCGTCTTTGGGCAATGGCGTCCTTGTCTTCTTTTGTCTGCTCGTCGTCGCTTAACAGTTCTTCCTCCGCGGGCTGGCCCAGCCTTTTCTGCATGTCAAAAAAGGATTCCAGCACAATCTTGTGCAAGCCGCTTTCAACGATCTCCTTGTCGCTGTCAGGCACATGCTGGACGTAATCAAAGCTCACCACCCCGGTCTCTTCCAGGAAATCCAGCATCTGGTGTTTTTCTTTTTCAGTGAGCATCGTGGTTTTTCTCGTGCTCAGGTTAAGGGCGTTGTACCATTTGGGATCCCAGTACCGGGTTCTGTCAGTCGATTTTTCCCGGTGGTAGCTGTATTGGGACTCGATTTCATGGTATTTGTCATAGTTAATTTTGACCTTGACGTCATAGGCCGGAAGCTTGACCACGTACTTGAGGTCAAAGACAACCGATACCTGGGAAGTGGGCTGCTTGAAGCTTTCCGCCAGGAGGGTGGCGCCGTGGGCGTCCAGCCGGGCGGCCACGGCCACCTGCTGACCCTCCATCACCGGCGCCTTTCCGGTGGTGATCAGCGTGGCGGTAAACTCCTCGTCGCCCAATACGGCAGAGACCACGTTGAAGCTGTTGCCTTCCGCGCCAACTTCCAGGGGCACCGCGCCTTTTAGCCGGGCACCCTTGACCTGCTTTTGCAGTGCTTTTTCCACTGCCTGCTGCTGGCTTTTATCCAGGCCATATTCAACGAGAAAATGGAGCACGGCGCCCTCGGCCCCGCCTTCGGCCTTGGTTTTATCCGTCACGAAACGAATCAGGGAAAATTTCGGGGTACCGTCGGCATGCCTGGATATATGCGGGTTGGTGGGCAGATAATAATAAGTTTTGCTGGTTTTTGCCGGATCCCGGGTGGCCTCGGGAAAACACCGGACAGTGGTGCCGTCCTTGAGCTTGACATCCCGGTGGCGGCCGTACTGGATCCCGCCCACTTTCCGGACAGTCTCTGATGAGGGGACGGTAAGCGCCGGGCGGATGGCTTTGGGTTTTAATTTCTGGATATATTCCAGATTTGCACCAGCCGTGCTGCCGGCACCGGCCAGGGCGGCTCCGGCCGCCATACACAGGATGAGTACTGTAATCATTCCCACCTGCTTGAATCGGATCATTATTATATCCTCCTTAAATTATAGTTCAGGCGGTATCAAAACCAGATAGGTTTCATCCAGAGGCTGCCAGTCGCCCTTAATGGGCCGGCCACCGGACGGGTACCAGTTGACCCGGTAATCAACGGCTGCTTGCGGATCGTAAAAAAGCACGTGGCCGGACACAGACTCGGCATCCGTGACCCGCATTACGGCCAGCCGTTTTTTAACCTTCTCGCCAAAAACCGGGTATCGGACTTCCAGCGTGGCGCTTCGGATCCCTGCATCTTCGAAAAGAAAACGATCCGCATCCACTTCCAGGTCCATCCGGTCAAGGGGCGGGGCAATGGTGATGATGGGATCACTGCTGGTGTGCCATTCATCCGGGTTTTCCGGGTTCTTGATCTGGTGCTGGCCCCTGATGCTCCAGGTGGTGCGATACCCGTAATCCAGCCAGGCCTCTTCTTTTTGCCCCAGCCGGGCGTAGCGCCAGGATTTGCTGAGTACCCCCTGCCGGATATCCTCCCGTGTGAATATCAGTTCACCGGCTGCAGCAGCGTGATCCGGATACTGCTTGATCACAGAAACCCCGGCAAAATTCATGATATCCTCAAAGACGCCGGAAAAGTTGCCGTCAATACGGAAAAAGACCTCCCGTTTTTCAAAGGCCGGATCCGCCAGGTTGACCACCCGAAACATTTCCGGGTTTTCCCCGAATTCCCTGTACAGGCCCGATATATTTCCTGCCGTGTCCACAGGCACCCGAATCACGGCCCGCCGGTTTAAATTGATATTGAAAGTGGCCCGGTTGATATCAGTTCGTTTTTTGAGCACATACTGATTATCCGTGTAATATTGTTGGTTGCCCGTACCGGTGAACACCTTGGCCAGCCATCCTTTTTTCTGACGGCCCTTGATCTGGCCGGATTCAACAGCTTCTTCCTTTTCCGGAATTGCGGTAAATCCGGTTTCCTGGTCAAAAATAATTTCAGTCAATTTGGTGGTGGCCAGATCCACCAGGCTTTGCATGGCCTTGTTGGCCGTATCCTCCGGAAGCCTGTCAAAGATCTCCACATTGACGGTGCCGGTGCGGACCAGTTCATCCATGATATCCCGGATCTGACGTCTGGCATAATTGTCCTGCCGGTTGAAAACCTTTGAGAAATGTTCATAAACCGTGCTCACATCCGCACTGATTCGGGCTTCAAAAGACGGCAGGGAGGCCTCGTAATAAGTCCGCAGGGCAACGGATACATCCGAGGTGGGTTTATTTAACGATTCCCACAACAAGGTCGCCCCGTGGGGCGACAGGGTGGCGGCCACCGCGGCCCTGGAACCCGGGGTAACCGGTGCCCGGCCGCTGCTGATCAAACTCCGGGTAAACCCATCGTCTGACAGCGTTCCGGAAATAATGGAAAAACTTCCCTCTTCCTGCTGGTTCAGGGGCACCGGCCCGGCCAGGCGGGCTTTTGGTCTTTTCTGTTTAAGGGCCTTTTCAAGGGCTGCGCGCTCATCTGCAGGCAGGGAAAAGGTCATGAGCATGTGCAAAAGCCCGCCGCTGGTGTCGCCTTTGGGATCCACGAACTTCACCAGGGAAATCTCCAGGGCACTGTTGTTTTTTTCCGATACCCTGGGCACAGTGGGCAGATAATAATAAACATCCGAATCACCGGCATCCTGGAGCAGCAAAATCCCGTTGATTTCCATCCGGCCGGCTTCATAATTGACCAGCGCCCATGCTGAAGCGGCGGTCAGCACAAAAAACAAGCATACGACCGTCATTGCAATTTTTTGAAACACCTTCATTGCTTAAATGCCTCCCCCGGGAAGTTCATCCCAATAGATGATATCGCCTTCCAGTTTTCTTTCTGCAGTTGGTATTTTTCTGCTTCCTGTGAGATACCAGGTGACGGCCATCCGGGTTTCGGGATTGTCCGGGTCTTCGGGAATGTCGAGGATCATGGATGGCGCCGGGCCTTTATTCCGGATCGTGGCCTGCCGGGTCACATAATGATCCCCGATTCTGCATTTCAGGGTGATTACCCCATGGCGCACCCCCGCCTTTGTCAGGCGGCTGCCGTCGCCCTCGATGGCAATTGTCCTGTAGCGGTGGGGCGGGGTCAGAGCCAGCATGGGGCTGTCGGTGTCCTTCCACGGGGTGCGGAGTTCCACCCCGCCGTGAAAGGACCAGATGGCCTGGTATTTGTAATTCAGCCAGGCTTCGCGATCGGAATCGTTTTTCCATCCATACGCCATGGAAAAATGGTTGCCGGAATCATTGAATCTTTCGGGTGTGATAACCACCTCATCTGTGGTTATATCGCCTGCCTGGTGGCGCTTTTTCATTTTCACCGTAACGAAATTCATATACTTGGTAAAAGTGGCGGCATCCTGTCCATCGAGCGTCACCAGGACTTCCCGCTGTTTGAAAACCGGATCATCGATTGTCACGGCCCGAAACACCCGGGGATCGTTGCCGTATCGGGCATAGATGGCCCCGATATTTTCAGCCATGGCAAAAGCCTGGTTCTCTGTTCGGAAATGATTCATCTCATAGACCATCTTGCCGGAGCGCTTGATGCGCTTCATTTCATAGGAGGCCACCAAGGAAAAACCCGGTGCGCCACTGGCACGGTTTTTTTGGGCGGCCGTTTTTTTAGCAGCCTCTTTCCTGCTGTCAACGCCGGTCTTGTCTTTGTCCCCTGCTGCTGCTTGCTGACCGACTTTTGACGACGCATCCGTTGTTGCTGTCTGTCCTGCGGAGGAATCCTCCAGCTTTCCCGAAGCTATGCCGGCAGCTTCTTCTGCTGTCCGACCGGCGGATTGTGCTTCATCAGAGGCGGCAGTGGGGGCAGCATCCGCCTTTTTTTCGAGGCGCTGGCGCAGCATGCGGATGCGTCCATTGACTTCGTCGGCCCGGCTGCCTGTAAGTTGCTGGTTTTTTTGATAAGCCTCGTAAGCCTTCAGGGCTGCTTGGGTTTCAGCCTGTTTAAAGTTGGCTTTCCGGGCTTTTTCATACAGGCCTCGGGCGTGGTTGTACGCATAGCCAGCATCTTTTTCAATGGCCGTCTGCTCCGCGGCTTCCGGATCGATTCCCCCGCTGTCGGCTGAGGCGGCCGGCCTGTCCCCGGACCCCGCCGCGGCGAGGGCTTTTGCCTTTTCAATTTTTCCCAGTGCGGCTTTTCCGTTAACGCTGTCCCGTCCATAGAGATCCGCGGCATGGTTGAAGGGATCTATGGCGGGTTCGTAGTGTTCCATTTTGAACAGGCACATTCCAACATTGAACAGTAAATCGGCTTTCCCCTGGGGTTCCGCGTCCTTGTTTTTGACATAGAAGTCCAAGGCTTGCCTGAAAGTTTCGAGCGCCTGCTGATATTCTTCTTTGCTGTAATGGACGCACCCCTTCGTATACAGCTCCTTGGCCCGGTCTCTAAAGGTGTCGGCATAGGCTGAAGGGAAAAGAGACTGATAAACCGACTGCCAGAAAGGCTTGGCTGCAGAAGCGGGCAGGTCCCCCGCCAGCCTGTAAATTGCCTCTGGGTTTGCAATGCCGGCGCTTTTCTTGGATTTTTTTGCGCCGGCAGCGTTTTTGAGCAGCTGGACCGCCTGATTCAGGCTCTCATAGCTGTTTTTTTGAACAGCGGCTTTCTTTAAATCATCGGCGGGCGCAGGATCAAACATCACTTTCAGCAACTTCTCATTCGCACTCTGGATGATCTGGTCCATGTTTTTATTTTCACCCTTGGTGGTGATTTTAACCGCGCCTGTCTGTCGCAGCTCCTGGAGCAGAATATCCACGTCCGCGCCGAACCACTGATACTTGAAGCCGGCCTTGATGCGGTCATGCTTGCTGACCCTTTTCCAGTCCGCCTCCAGGGTGGCCTCATAGGGCTGCCGGATCCCGGCAAATTCCATGTCAAAAACCAGGGAGATATCCGGTGTATCGCTTTGGAAGCTTTCCCACAGCAATTCCGCCCCTTGCCGGGTCAGGGCCATGGATACGGCTGTCTTCTGTCCTTCCATCAAAGGGGCTTTGCCGACTGCCACCGTGCGGGTGGTTTGCTGATTTTCCTGCTGAAAGGATGTAACCAGGGCAAAGCTTCCGTTGCGGTACGCAATCGGGCCCGCCAAAACAGCGTCCGGGTGGCGCTGCCGCAGGTCGTTTTCAGCCCGGCGGACCCGCTCATCAGATGCGCCGTAGGTCACGAGAAAATGAAGAATGCCACCGCCCGCAGCTTGTCCTGTGCCGGCTTCGCCTGTCTTTCGGGTCCGGGCATACTTGAGAAAGGAAAACTGGGGCCGGCCGTTTTTATAGGCAAGTCCGGGCTGATCCGGAAGATAGTAAAAACGCTCCGGCGAATCCAAGCTTGGATAACAGATCAAATCTCCACAGGTTTCCATTTTATCCAGCAAAATTTCCTGGGCCGCCGCCTGGACGCCCAGGAGCCACACCAACGCAAAGGCAACAATCAAAAACAGTTTTCGGAAAATTGACACCTTACCCCCCCTGTTTTCCGGCAAATCACGGATGCCGTCATTGTTCTTCTGTTTTCTGGTTCTCCTCTGTCTTGTTTTGATAGGCGGTAATATCGAGCAGCGCCTCCCCGGTTTTTTGCCGCCATTGTCCGGTCTTTTTGCTGCCGTCTTTATAAATCTTTAAAATTCTGTAGCGATAGGGCTGGTCCAGGTCTTTTGCCAGCTTAAACGTGATACGCCGGCGGTAATCGCTGTTGGCCTTAAATGTCACGGACTCCACCAGATCCCGGCCGGCTGTGGGGATGGCCACCTCCACGATCTTGGCATAAAGGTTTTCCTCCAGATTTTCCACAAAATCAAAGCAGAACACATCCAGGCCGGTATAGCCCTTTTTCATTCCCGCCCCGAGATCGGTGCGCTGAAAATGATCCGGATGAGCGGCAATATCCATTTCAACCGCCACAACCCGGGTTTGCGCGTCTGTGCCGGGCTCCCATTGGTCCTGTTTTTTGCGCACCCCGGCCAGGGTCTCGTCGATGGACACACTCACCTGGATCTGCCCGGCTGTCACAGCATCCCATAAAATCTCCGCATCCCGGGCATCCAGGGGGAGCACCAGCGCACCGCCTGTCCACCTGGTGTTGTAAGTCCGGCCGGCTCGTTCACCGGCAAACATCAGGGAGATCCGGGTTTTGGAAACCGGCATGCTTCTGATTTCAGGACCGCTGACCCCCCTGGAGCTGAGTTCTTTGCGGATTTGCGGCAGAATTTGGGGTTTTCGGCAGCGCTCAATGCCGAATGTCAGCACCCCCCGCGCCCTGAACTCCCCGGAATCACTTGTACCCTTGCGCCCGAGATAGCGGTAAAGGGCCAGGCTGTAATCCGGAGTGCGGTCTTTTTGCCTGCCCAAAACAGGCCTGGCCGGAGTGATATACCATCTGGAATGATTTTGGTGATCCCGGTAAATCCGCACATCCCGGATATCTGTAAAATAATCCAGATCCGGCGCGCCCATGCATACAGACACCGGCCACAAGCATAGAGCAGCAACTGTCAGCAGGTATTTCAAACCTTTTGCTTTCAGATTATTACCCCCCGGATTACTGGATCGGGCCGTTAAACAACGCTTCCATCTGGCTGGAACCGAAAAACTGGGTGAGTTTTCTGCCTTCCTCCCATTTTGGTGCCATCCGGGTTTGTCCCGCCTGAGTGACAGCTTCGAGACGGTATTTGTACAACAGCGGATCCCCGCCTTTATCTGCAGGAATATAGAGCATGAGATTTTCATTGATATTGTCATCAGCGGTCAGGGTGATTTCCTTTTTCTGAACCGCGGAAGCCCGGGCTGTAAAATAAGGTGACTGGACGTGAACAATGAGTTTGTACACACTGAACTGGTCAAACAACCCTGGAATGGCCTCCAGATGCATCAGGCTTCCCGGAGCCAGGGCCACGCCTTTTCTGATATTCTGATCAATTGTCTCAAGGCACGGCATACAATTGCTGTCAAAATCCAAATCCATCCAGGCCACCATGAGGTTATCGCCCAAAAGCGCTTCAGCAGCCGGAAGCTTCAGGGATTTTTCAGATCCCGGATCAATTTGAACGGGTTTGAGTTTTTTGGAAAGCCGCTCCAGTCTGCCGTTTTTCAGGCGATAGGCATTGACGGCCGCCAGGGCCATGGGAAAATCCGTTACGTTTTCCAGCGATGCAATGGGATTGCCCCGGGCCCATTGATCAAATCCCTTTAAACGGGGGCCGGCAAAACGGGAATACTGAATGCGGATGGGAACGGGAATCCGCACTTGTTCAACCACAACATTGAGGCGGCCCACCAGACCGCCATGGGCAATCTGGGCCAGAACCTCCTCGGTTTCATCCTGGGTCAGCGAAAGGGTGAGCCGAAACACTTGCTTTAAATGCCCGGGCGGCTCCAAATGGATCCGTTCCGGCGGGAGGGTCAGGCCGGTGGAAAGGGCCTGCAAATCCGCCGTGGCCCCGAGACCGGGCAGCGCCTTGACGCTTAATGGATCTGTGGGCTTGAGATCAAAGGCCTGGTGCAGAATGGACTTGAGCAGATGAATATCACCTGTCTGATGCGGCGCCTGGAGTTCGGCTGTGATCATCACCGAAGGCTGCCCGGCCTCTGCCTGGGAATTGTACTGAACATTGAACCGGTAGCCGTCTGCATCGCGTTTGAGCAGAAAGGCCCGGGGAATGTAATAAAAGACATGAGCGGCTGCCTTGTCCTGGAGGATCAAATGGCTGTCCCAGCCGCAGACAACCCCCAGGTCGGCCAGCAGGGCGGGATCATCGATGATATCGCTTAAATCCAAAGCAGCCGAAGGGTCGGGCCCCTGGGGTTGTTCAACGGCATCCTCGGGTATGATCGGCCTGAGATTTTTCAGATTTTTAAAAACAGGTTTTTGTATCCGCACCGCGGTGACCGGCTTATATTGAAGGGACGGCGCGGACTGGTCTGTTTCAGCGGGCTTTGGGTTTATTTGAAAAAGGCGATTGTTGACAACCGGGGATTGTTCCCCGGCCCGGGCGGCAGCTGCACCGAGGCTTATACAAAACACGATGATCAGCAATTTTCGCATGGACGCATCTCCCTACCTGAAAAATAACGCGGTTAAGACATGTTGGCACCGTAAAAAGTCTGATTTCAGATGGTGCCGTAAAAGTTCAAAATCAAGGCTTGCGCAATTGCGAAGAATGCAGAGTACTTAGTCGTACCTGAAATTCTGAGAAATTGCGCGTAACGCAGATATTGGACTTTTACGGCGCCATCAAGACATAGGCCAGCTTATTGGCTCACCAGCCGGGGATTGACCCAAACCGCCCAGTCCTGGTCGCTGCTTTGGCCGGCCTGAGCACGCAAAACAATGTGGACAGGCTTGCCCGCCCAGGCCGACAGGTCTGCTTCCAGGGGAGTATATTGTCTTTTTGTAATGCGTTTGCGAAGCACCCTGCGGGACTTGTTGTCCGCGGATACAACCAAAACCGTCATCACAACCCCGTCTGAGCTTTCCGCGCCCTTGAGCAGCGCACCGGTGCTTTTAAACATCACGTTGTCGCCGAGTTTCATCATCGGAAAGCGCCCCTGTATCCATCCGCCGTCAACCCATTGCGGGTGGGTTTGCAAAAGATTGGCCGCCTTGTTGTCCGGATAAATGGTGCCGTTTTTCAGGGTTCTTGCAAACCCCCGGTTGTCGCTGTCTGAGCCCGGAAACGGCAGTTGCCCGGCCGCGCTTTTCCATGCGGCTTTGTTGGCATGAGCAAAAAAATTATATTCGGCAACCAGGGGAATTGATATTTTCCGGGCCGGCAGGTTTGTCTTGCCGGCTGTATCCGCAGTCTGTGCAACTTTTTCAGTTGGTGATGGATCGATTTGCACGGTTTGAACGGGCCTTAACACGGCTCCGGTTTCAAGGGGTTTGGGCCCGGCGGTGCCGGCCTGGGTGTTTTCTGCGGTTTCATCTTCTGCCAGTTCAATGGCCTCTTCGGAATCAGCCGGTTCGGCGTTTTCTGCTTCAGCAGATTCAATCTCACTGCTGTCTGTCCATTTTTTTTGAAAATCATAGACCAGGCTGCCAAAAGGGCGATCCGGATCTGTTTTGCGGACCAGGTATAAAAGGATTTGATCAGACATAATGTCCTCAGAACCGGTATCCCAACCGGTCGCATCCGCCTGCGAATCCCGGCCGATTATGAGAATCACCGCCCCTTTTTTGTCTTCTATGGGCGACAGGGTGCTGGAAAATCCTTCCAGGGGTTGTCCCCAGCGCAAAACATCACCCTGGACATAAACCCCGTCCCTGCGTTTGACATCTTCGTAATCGACTTGCAGAACAATTGCATTGCCGCGCCTTTCCAGCAATTTGACTTCACCGATGCGGCCTTCATACGTTCCGATGAATTCTTCAATCTCCTGCTCCAGAGAATCCTGTGCTGCATCCCCCAGGGTTTTGAGAAGGCCATCGAGCACTCCGCTCTCCTGCTGCTGCTGTGTTTCTGATTCTGAGGGGGTTTCTGATACCTGGGCAGCTAATGGGGCTGCATTGATCAATAAAAGAAAAAAAAGGAAAAAAGGCCGGAAAAAGACTTGGTTTTTCATTTTCCATCTCCCTGTCACTCGGGTGGGCAAAAACGGGATAGGTGCGAAGATTATTTTTTATGATAGAAAATTGTATACTAAGGTTCAACCCCAATGTAAAGGCTTAAATGCGATTTACTCGCTCATTTTAGTCGTAAAATCGCCTGCAGCGCAAACTCCATGCAAAATAACGGAGAAACAGGGAAACAACGGATTTTGTTTTTTCGTAAAAAGCTTTTTACCGTGTCCGCTGTTTTTTCAGGAAGGAAGCCCTGCGGCCGGGGTCAGGAAAGCGGTGTAAGATGAATCAGAATGCCGATAAAATGCAGGGCGGAGCCGCCCAGGACAAACAAATGCCAGATGGCATGGTTAAACGGCAGGCATTTGGATACGTAAAAGACCACCCCCCCTGTATAGACAAGCCCGCCAAAGACCACCCAATACAGCAATCCATGGGGAAGTATGGCGAGCATGGGCTTAATGGCGACAATGGCCAACCATCCCATGGCCAGGTAAATGGTCAGACTGACAAACTTGTGGCGGCCCAGGTATATCAGTTCGTAAATGAGTCCGGCCGCTGCCATGGTCCAGATGAGCGCAAGCAGGCTCCAGCCCCAGGGGCCGCGCATGGCAATCAAAAGAACCGGGGTATAGGTGCCGGCGATGAGCAAAAAAATCGAGGCATGATCCAGTCTGCGAAAAAGGGTTTTCAGCCGGGTGCCGGCAACCGCATGGTAAAGCGAAGAAGAAAGATAAAGCATCAGCAGGCATGACCCGTAAACGCCAAACCCGACCAAATGCCACACATCGCCGCTTTTACACGCAAGAAACAGCAACACCGCCAGGGCAGCAATGCTTAGCACCGCGCCGACGCCATGGGTGACAGAATTGGCCAATTCTTCGGCAAAAGAATAGCGCCGGTTGCCGTCCCGGTCTGGAGCATCCGCTTTGCCGGAACCTTCAACGGCATTTCTTTGAACTGGCTTGATCAGGTTCATGGCAATATCCATATCACAAATCAATGGCAAAAGCGAGCCGGACGATTGGTTTCCCGGCCGGCCGAAGTCGTTCAGGGCCGGTCTGCCTGATGGCCGGGCCGAAAATAATAAATCTGACCGCCGGACTTGCGGATCTCCACAAGATTTGCTGCAGTCAATTGCACCATTTTATCAGCCACCGCCTTCGGGTCCATGGCCAGGCCGTCTGCGATATCCACAGCCGTGCACGGCCGGCGCAACAGCATGTCCAGGATCTCGGCTTCCATGTCTTTTTCATGGGCGGGTGTATGCGTGTGGGCAAATTCGGCAATGACTTCGGCCTTTGGACCCAAAACTTCGGCCAGGGCCTGGAGCCTGTCTGCCGGCACCTGGGCGGCATATTTTTCCGCAGGCGGCCGGACCGCCGTATTTAAATGAATCCGATCCGGATTAATACTTTCCAAATGGGATCTTAGGGCCTCCATGGCCTCTTTTGTATCATTAATACCCGAAACAATAAAAATCTCAAGCCAAATTCGGCCTGCATATTGTTTCCGGAATCCGGCCAGACCGGCAGCCATTTTTTCAAATGATATATCTGCATGGGGGCGGTTGATACGCTGAAAACTTTCTGCATCATGACCGTCAAACGAAGGCAGCACCACGTCTGCGGCCTGCAGGTCCTTTTGGACGGCTGCATCCCACAAAAGAGAACCGTTTGTGAGCACGGCCACCGGGAAAGTCGAGATCTGCTGAATTTCCCGGATAATAGCGCCGATTTCACTGTTCAAAGTCGGTTCCCCGGAGCCGCCCACGGTGATGTAATCCGGTCTCGCCCCGGCATCCAGACGGGTTTGAAGTTCGGCCAGGATACGGTCTTTTTCAATATAGGGCCGCCGGGTAACAGTGGTCCGGGGGGTACGGCCGATCTGGCAGTAAATGCAGTCATATGTGCAGGTTTTGTAAGGCACGATATCCACCCCCAGAGACAGCCCCAGGCGGCGGGAAGGCACGGGCCCGTAAACAAGTGAATCCGGTAATTTTTGATCTCTTGGCACAGCAGACAGTTCCTTTTTGGAAAATGTGGGTTTATTTCAGAAAATCCAGGGTTTTGGCCACGGCATTGAGCTTGCTGTAAAGCATATTCCATTCTATGCGCACCGCCTTGAGCATTTCCTCCCAGTTGCCAAACAGATCGTCATTGATCTTCTGCTTTTTGGAAGCCGGCAACCGGCCGATGTGGGTATAGAGATCCGAAAGCTTTTGCGCGCAATGCATCCGGTCAAACTCTCTTGCCGTCTCCCGGGCATTTTCGGAATATACCTGCAGATGGCCATCCTCCGCAAAAAACCGGCCAATGGCCTGGGCAAAGGTTTCAGGGTCAGCATCTTCATCCAGCAAAGAGCCGTTGTGCCCGTCTCTGACCACTTCGCGCACGCCCGAAGCATCCAGGGCCACCACGGGATTGCCCGCGGCCATGGCCTCTGTGACAACCATGCCCTGGGTTTCGGACTTGGAGGAAAATGCAAACAGATCCATGGCATGGTAGGCATTGACCAGGGCATCCCCGGTCTGCTTGCCGGCCATCACCAGGCGGTCGCCCAAGCCCTGTCCGGCCAAATCCTTCTCCATTTGCTTTTTTTCCGGGCCGTCGCCCACCACCACGAACCATGCCCGAAAATCCTGCTTCATGTAAGCGGCCACGGCCCGGGTCAGAAAAGACAGGTTTTTCTCCCTGGCCAGCCGCCCCAAATGACCGATCACACGGGCATTTTGCGGAATGCTGAATTCTTTTCGGAATTGTTTACCGCTGCCATCGTGAAATGCCTCGAAATCCACGCCCGTGGGAATGGGCGTAACCGGTGTTTTGACCCCTCGCTGCTTTAACAGGTCTGCAATGCTCTGGCTCGGGGCCACCACATGGGTGCACATATTGGCATAGGCTGTTGTCATTTGAATCACAAATTTCTTCATGGTGGGCGACTGGGAGGAAACATAATGGGTGTACTGCTCATAGAGGGTATGATGGGTAAACACCAGGGGCAGGCCCCGGCGGTATGCCGTTCTCATGGCCGCATCCCCGAGCAGAAACGGATGGTGGCTGTGGATGATATCCGGGGCAAATGCATCGATTTCCTCATCTATGATAAAGGGAATCGGAATGCTCACGGAAAAATCGCTGCCGTTGAAGTTCTGGATGGCCGGGACCCGAAGTACCCGGGAAGTCTTTTCCCGGCCGGGTTTTTTGTCCGGAAACGTGGGGGCTACGACAAGCACCTCGCGGCCGAGTTTTCTCAGGTCTGTTTCAAACAGGGAAACCGACCGGGCCACACCCCCCACATGAGGCAAATAAGTATTGGTGAACATGCAGATGTTCATTTTTCGCACACCTCGATACGCATTTCATTGTCCTGAGATCCGGCTTCCACGGCTGCGTTCTCATAGCCGGGCACCTGAACGAATATATCCGGACACCTGCTTCGCCATTGCCCGTTGATCTGCACTTCAAGACGACCCTGAGCAGGGGTCAGGGTCACGCTCACAGGACCATGGGGTGTGGGGGTTGGGCCGAAAAACAATGGCTCGTTTTCAGAAAGCCATTGCCCGAAAATTCCCGAACCAATGATCAGATGATTTTCTTCTTCGCGCACAAACAGGTTGCGGATCATAACCACCCATTCGGCCGCAGCCCAGCCGTGCTGGCCGTCGCCCATGCATCCGCCCAGGCTGTGGGGATGGATGGCCTCGGGCCATTGGCCGGTGGATGTGGCCAGTTCAGCCACTTTTTCGATCAGATCCTTATAGCGCGGGTCTCCGGCCCGCAGAAGGCTCTGGGCAATATCCAGGGTGAGATACGCATTGATTCCGGAATGAATCATGTCCTGGAAAAACGCCCCCTTATGAAAACAGTCATTCATGAGGTACTCCACGGTTTCCATAATCCGGGGCTCAGCCGCAGGCGTGACCTGCAGGGGATAATCGGCCACAAGCGATCCAATGGCCCCTGCATCCATTCGCCGGTAGGGCGAGGCCGGGATGGCATTTTTGCTTTTGGCCTCGGGAATGGCGGCAATGCTTCCGAATATGCACTTGTAAAAATCCTGATAAAACCGGTTAAACCTTTCGGCCATGGCCCGACTGTGAAACTGTCCGGCCATTTTTGATGCCGCCTTAAGCCCGGCCAGGCCCCAGAAATCATCCCAGTAATAATAATCATTGGGCCCCAGATGCTCGGCGCTAAACCCAGCCGGCAGCAGCCCGCCGTGGCGTATGCCCGGACTTTTGGGCGCCCGTTTTTCCTCGATCCACTCCGCGGCCTTGAGAACCGAATCCAGCCAGGTCTTTGGCGGCCGTGTGCCGGTAAGCTCCAGGTACCGGTGCATAATCCACAGCACCTGACCGTTGGAATCCCATTCCCCTTCCTGGGACCGGAAGTATCCGCTCCTGCCCTGCCGGCGGGGAAACCGATCGATCCGGATGCGACTTCGCTCGCACATGTTGGCGGTCATCATGGCATTTAACATCAGGCAGGCATCCCGGAACCAGAACCGGTTATAGGTATACGGACCCGGCACCGGATCACCCGCGGACAAAAGCAGCAAAGAGCGCACGGCCGTGTCATACAAAAACTGGATTTTTTCATCCGGGACCCGAAGCCGGGCGGTATCCGAAAGATGTTCCTGCCAGGAGCCCAGGGTAATTTTTCGGCGCTCGGAAGCCGGCGGCATATCATTTTCCAGATCCACTGACACCCGGATACGGCGTGCCTGGTTTTCCTCCAGGCGGAAAAACGCTGCAGAAGTGGCCATGCCCACGCGGCATTTGACCCGTTTGACATTGGGGTTTACATCCGCCCATTTGCCAAACACGTCTCCCTCGCCATAATCAGAAAACAAAATCTTGTCCGGCTCCTGATCCATATAAACCCTTGTATGACGGTTCACCAGCCAGAATGGCCGGGCATGGTTCTGAAATTCAATGGATTCAATAAACTGAATGCCTTCAGGATTATAGGGCCGCAAAGCCACAACCAGCCATCCCCCGGCTGCTGACCGGCCGGTGTAATCAATCTGCGCGTACCCGGAACTGTTTTGGGTTTGCATCTGTAGTCCGGTTTCCAGGTCCATATTGTTTTCACTGCACTGGTGCACAAGCCTTAAAGCGTTTTCATCCATATCCAGATGCTGGTTTGAATTCTCCAGCGCCGACGGAATCAGTGGTCTGCCGTTTGCGTCAATGATCCAGCAGTCCACGGACCAGCCGTCATACAACGGTGTGACCAGGCCCCGGGGATCCATGATGGGATAGACCTGCAGGTCGGGATGGCCAACAGCGGTCCAGTTGCGGTGGGTGAGATTAACGTGGCTGAAGGCAAACCCCCGCGGAATAAAGGAATAATCCGATGGATTGAACTGCCGCTGAACCCAGTAGGGCCAGATCCAGTCCAGATTGTACTGAATGGCCTTGGTGTTGACCAGGCCCCGGGCGTGGAAGATAATGCCGGCCCGGAGCAGTTCAATCGGCTCCTGAACCTCAGAGGGCTGGGAAAACCGCCTGATCCGCGCAGCCAGCTTGATCGGATCAATAATGCCAAATCGTTTGGCAGCCCGTTTAATGATAAACTTCCATGGTACCCATCTTGTGAGCATTCAATCTCCTTGTATATAAAAATTTCAATCAATTTCATAAGTAAAAATAATGCACAGCCAGCCGGTTTTCAATGCATCGGATGTTTGTTGAAATCATCGGCCTGTTGCAAATACGCCATAAAGTGTCAAATATAAACAATTATCCCGGGATTTAGGCAATAGACTTTATCCGGAATGACAATTATGCTATTGTGACAGAAAAGCACCGGGCCGTAAACCGTGACAGTATCGCAAAAAGCCTTTGATCTGGCTTGCTGCTTGTCAGGAAGGAAGCCCTTCCCAGGGCCAAACCCCGGGACCAAGGCATTAAAGACGGCTTTTTAAAATTACTTTAACCTAAACTGAGAGATTTTCAAGTTTGCCGCAGATACAAGGAAGCCGATGTTGAGCGATAGCCGGCTATGCGAGATATCGGCTGACACAGTAGATGCGGCAAACCTGGAAAATCGCAGCTACTGATGATTAACTGATCTGGAGCAAAAACCATGTCCGAAAATGACATCCCGGAAGAAAACGGATCTGATGAAGAAGAAAACTTTGCGGATCTGTTTGAATCCTACATGAGCGAAATGAAAGACGATCTGCACATCGGCGAACAGATCACCGGCGAGATCATCGCCATTGGACAAGACAGTGTATTTGTCAGCACCGGCACCAAGATCGACGGGGTGGCGGCCAAATCCGAACTCACGGACAAGGAAGGTAATTTCCCTTACAACCTGGGCGATCCGCTCACCCTCTACGTGGTGTCAAAAGATGACAGCGAAATCCGTCTTTCCAGGAGCATGACCGCCGAAAGCGGCATCCACCAGCTCTATGAAGCCCAGCGCGCCAAGGTCCCGGTCCAGGGCAAGGTCACTGAGACCTGCAAGGGGGGATTCCGGGTCAATGTTTCCGGAAAAACCGCTTTCTGCCCGGTCAGCCAGATGGATGTGGCCTACGTGGAAACCCCGGAGGATTATGTGGCCGGGGAATACGAATTTCTCATCACCCGCATCGAGGAAAGGGGCCGAAACATCGTGGTCTCCCGCCGGGAGCTGCTGGAACGTTACATGGCTGAGCAAAGAGAACAATTTCTTAAAACCGTGTCTGTGGGCGATATCGTTGACGGACGGGTCACCCGGCTGATGCCCTATGGCGCCTTTGTGGAACTGAGCGCCGGGGTGGAGGGCATGGCCCACATATCCGAAATTTCCTGGTCCAGGCTCGAAAAGCCTGAAGATGCCGTGTCTGCCGGAGATCCGGTGCGCGTTAAGATACTCGATATCAGGGAGCCGGAAAGACCGGGCCAACCGGGCCGGATTTCGCTATCCATGAAGCAGGCCGCCGGTGATCCCTGGCAGGATATTTCCCAAAAATTCAGCCTGGGCGACAAGGTTGACGGCATGGTCACCCGGTGTGCGGATTTCGGGGCATTCGTGGAAATCGCCCCGGGCGTGGAGGGCCTGGTGCACATCAGTGAGATGAGCTATAAAAAGCGCGTGCTAAAGGCAGAAGACGAGGTATCGCCGGGCCAGCACGTGGCTGTGATGATCAAGGGCATTGACCCGGAAAAACGTCGGATTTCTCTGAGCATGAAAGATGCGGAAGGCGATCCCTGGATCAATATAGAAAACCGGTACAAACCCGGCCAGCAGGTCACCGGCACCATTGAGAAAAAGGAATCCTTCGGCTATTTCGTGGCCATAGAGCCCGGGGTTGTGGGACTGCTGCCTGTGTCCAAAATCAATAACGCCCCCAATGCCAGACAGATCGAGTCCCTGAAAGTCGATGATCCCATAAGCGTAGCCATTGAAGCCATTCACATCGCAGACCGGAAGATCTCGCTTGCCCCGGCAGACGCTGCGGATAAAGGCGAATGGCAGTCTTATAAAAAAACCGCCCAAGCCGATTCGGCCATGGGCGATCTGGGAGAAAAACTCAAGGCGGCCTTAAAATCCAAACAATAAGCAAAAAAAGAGGGGGCAGTTCCGGGAACTGCCCCCTTTGTTTAAAGACTCAGCTCTTGGCAAACAGGCCATGGATGACCAGCAGCAATCCCCCTGCACAAAGCAGGACAATGTAGAGCGGCGCTGTGACCAAAGAATCCAGATAACTTCTCAAAAAAGCAACCGGAAAGCTTTCGATCCAGGCAAAGGCGTCATGCCCGAACACACTTGCCAGGGTGTGGTTGTAAAACGTCTGCCCCTCGTCCATGATCGAGGCGATTCCCTGAAATCCCACAAGCACCAGACCACCGAGAAGTGAAAGCACCCCCAGCCACTTGATTGTTCTCATGATTCCTCCCCAAAGCCGCGTATTGATTCATGTTGATCAAAAAAGAACTCTTTTATCCACATTTTCCGATCTATAACACGGCTTTGGGAAAAATACAAATCTAGGACAATGCCGCCTTGATAAACTCCCGGTTCATCCGGGCGATTTCCCGGATGGAAATGCCCTTGGGACACTCGGCCTCGCATTCGGCCTCGTTTGAGCAATTGCCGAATCCCAGCGTATCCATGGCCCGCACCATGGACAGGGCCCGTTTTTTGGCCTCTGGGCGGCCCTGGGGCAAAAGTGCCAGATGAGAGATCTTGGCCCCGGCAAACAGCATGGCCGACGCATTCGGGCATGCGGCCACGCAAGCCCCGCAGCCGATGCAGGCCGCGGCATTAAATGCTTTTTCCGCATTATCTCTGGGAACGGGGATGGCATTGCCGTCCTGGGGGCCGCCGGCATTGATGGATATATAGCCGCCGGCCTGGATGATCTTGTCCAGGGCGCTTCGGTCCACCACAAGATCCTTGATCACCGGAAAGGCCCGGGCTCGCCAGGGCTCAATCACGATGGTGTCCCCGTTCTTGAAATGGCGCATGTGCAGTTGGCACAGGGTGGTCTCTGGCATATGCCCGTGAGCCCGGCCGTTGACAACAGCCCCGCACATCCCGCAGATGCCCTCCCGGCAGTCATGGTCAAAGGCAATGGGTTCGATGCCCTCTGTGGTGAGCTGCTCATTGACCACATCGAGCATTTCCAGAAATGACATGTCTGTTGAAATGCCTTTGGCCGGATAGGTTTCCAAAGATCCCCGGGGATTGTTTTTATGCTGACGCCAGACCTTGAGGGTCAGGTCAATGGTTTGGGTACTCATTTACTTGTAGCTCCTCTGGGTCAGTTCCACGTTTTCAAATTCAAGAGGCTCGGTGTGCAGCACGGGATCTGAATCCGCGCCCTGGTATTGCCAAACCGATACGTGGCAGTAGTTGTCATCATCGCGCAGGGCCTCATGGTCCTCTGTCTGGTAGGCCGTATTAAAATGGCACCCGCAGGACTCCTTGCGTTCCAGGGCGTCTGTGACCATCAACTCGCCGAATTCCATGAAATCCGCCACCCGGCCCGCATTTTCCAGGGCCTGATTCAAATCGGCCGCATCTCCGGGTACAGTAACGTTTTCCCAGAATTCCGCCCGCAGCTCGGCGATCATCTGCTTGGCTTTTTTCAGGCCTTCTTCCTCCTTGGCAATGCCGCAGTAATCCCACAAAATCTTGCCCAGGGTCTTGTGAAAATCCGCCACTGTGCGTTTTCCGGACACGGAAAGCAGCTTGTCCACCTGGGACTGAATCTGCGACCTGGATTCCGCAAATTCCGGGGCCGAGGCATCCACGTCCGGCAGTTTCGTGCCGGCCAAATAACCGCCGATGGTGTAGGGAATGATAAAATAGCCGTCTGCCAACCCCTGCATCAGGGCGCTGGCACCCAGCCGGTTGGCTCCGTGATCGGAAAAATTGGCCTCGCCCAGTGCAAACAGCCCGTCAATGGTGGTCATCAGGTTATAGTCCACCCAAAGCCCGCCCATGGTATAGTGCACGGCCGGATAGATCTTCATTGGCGTCTGATACGGATCTTCTCCGGTAATTTTCTCATACATCTCAAACAGGTTGCCGTATTTGCCGGCAATCACGTCCCGGCCGTCTCTGGCGATGGCATCAGCAAAATCCAGATACACGGCAAGGCCGGTTTCGCCCACGCCCTTGTCCATGTCGCACTGCTCCTTGGCGTTGCGTGAGGCCACGTCCCTGGGCACCAGGTTGCCAAAGCTCGGATATTTCCGCTCCAGGTAATAGTCCCGTTCGGACTCGGGAATCTGCCCGGGCGGCCGCTTATCCCCGGGTTCTTTGGGCACCCAGACCCGGCCGTCGTTTCTCAGGCTTTCGCTCATGAGCGTGAGCTTGGACTGATAGGTGCCATGCACGGGGATGCAGGTGGGATGAATCTGGGTAAAGCAGGGGTTGGCAAAATGCGCCCCTTTTTTGTAGCACCGGTATGCAGCCGTGACATTGGACGACATGGCATTGGTGGACAGGAAATAGGCATTGCCGTAGCCGCCGGTCGCCAGCACCACCGCGTCGGCGCTGTGGGATTCCAGTTCTCCGGTAACCAGGTTGCGCACCACAATGCCCCGGGCCTTTCCGTCTACAACCACCACATCCAGCATCTCGCGCCTGGGAAAAATCTCGACTTTTCCGGTATTGACCTGGCGCATGAGCGAACTGTAGGCCCCGAGCAGCAATTGCTGCCCGGTCTGGCCCTTGGCGTAGAATGTGCGCGACACCTGGGCGCCGCCAAAGGAGCGGTTGTCCAGCAGTCCGCCGTATTCCCGGGCAAAAGGGACACCCTGGGCCACGCACTGGTCGATGATGTTGACGCTGAGCTGGGCCAGGCGGTAGACATTGGCCTCCCTGGCCCGGAAATCGCCGCCCTTGACCGTGTCATAAAACAGCCGCCAAATGCTGTCACCGTCATTGGCGTAATTTTTGGCTGCATTGATCCCGCCCTGGGCCGCAATGCTGTGGGCCCTTCTGGGGGAATCCTGGATGCAGAAGTTTTTGACGTTATAGCCCAGCTCGGCAAGTGTTGCCGCAGCCGACGCCCCGGCCAGCCCCGTGCCCACAACAATGATGTTGAACTTCTTTTTATTGGCCGGGTTGACCAGTTTGAGCTCGAAACGATGCCGGTCCCACTTGTCCTGCAAGGGCCCGGCCGGTATTTTGGATTCAAGTGTCATGTACCACCCCTTTTTTATAGAACAACCATACGGATATAAACCGGAACAAAGAAAAAACCCACTGCAGCGCCAATGGCAATCACGATGCCGATTGTCTGGATCAGGGGCATGTATTTTTCGTTATTTAACCCCAGGGTCTGAAACAGACTCCAGAAACCGTGCCGGATATGAATGCCCACCAAAATCACGGCTGCCATGTAGATCAAGGCAAACAGCCCGTTGTTGAAGGTATCCAGGGCCGCGTCCCAGGGTGTCTGCACCGCATGATCAATAAAATGAAACTGAGACAAATGCAGGATCACAAACAACAGGATCAGAAATCCGGTATAGGGCATGGTGCGCGAACCAATGGTGCGCCCCCCGGCGGTTTTATCGACTGCGTAGCGCGTGGTGCGCGCCCCGCGGTTCTGAAAAAACAGAATCGTGCCGGTGCTCACATGAATGACCGCCAGGGCCAGCAGCACCAGTTCCACCACCACAATGATGGGATCTAAGGTGTGCAGGGTTTCCACGTATGTCAAAAACGCGTCCTTGCCGAAATAAAAAGTCAGGTTTCCAGCCAGGTGCATGAGGATAAACCCCACAAAGCCGAAGCCGGTGACCGCCATGAGCAGCTTTTTGCCGATGGCGGTGGAAATGTTTTGTGCAAACCAGTTCATGTCATCCGCTCCCGGATAAAAAATAATCAATGTTTGGGTTGAATAAACATCATTGCAGACCTTGATGGATCAGCCCATTCAGGCTATCAGATCAACTATATTAAAACACTTTGGCGCAAAGCTCGCCGATGCGGCCGAGGTTTTCACACACGTGCACGCCGGCGGCTTTCAACGCCTCGACCTTGCCCTGGGCCGTGCCCGTGCCCCCGGAAATAATGGCGCCTGCATGGCCCATGCGCCGCCCCGGAGGGGCGGTCATTCCGGCAATGAAGCTGACCACCGGCTTGGACATCTTTTCCTTGATAAATTGCGCAGCCTGCTCCTCGGCGCTGCCGCCGATTTCGCCCACCATGACCACGCCCTTTGTCTCAGGGTCTGCCTCAAACGCGTCCAGACAATCGATAAAATTGGTGCCGTTAACCGGATCACCCCCAATGCCGATGCAGGTGGTCTGGCCGATGCCCTGGGCGGTTAACTGGTAGACCACCTCGTAGGTCAGGGTCCCGGAGCGCGATACCACGCCGATGGGACCGCCGGCCTTGTGAATCGGGGCGGGCATGATGCCCACCTTGGCCTCCCCCGGGGTGATGATGCCCGGGCAGTTGGGACCGATCATGCGGCACGGCTTTGATTTGAGATAGTGTTTGACCCGCATCATGTCCAGTACGGGAATGCCCTCGGTGATGGTGACAATCACGTTCACGCCCGCGTCTGCGGCCTCCATGACAGCGTCTGCGGCAAATGGCGGGGGCACGAAAATCAGGCTGCAGTTGGCACCGGTCTCGGCCGCGGCAGCAGCCACAGAGTTAAACACCGGCACTTCGTCCATTTTTTGCCCGCCCTTGCCCGGGGTCACACCGGCCACCACATTGGTGCCGTATTCAACGCACTGCCGGGCATGAAACTGCCCTTCTTTTCCGGTAATCCCCTGCACCACCACCCGGGTATCTGCATCCACGAATATACTCATATGGGTTTCCTCAGCTGATTGCATTCACTATTGATCATCATGAAGAACACCAAACCGGTCATTTTTCCGGTTTTTTCTTCATGACCTTCATGTTCTTCATGTTTGATTCGAAATTTATACCAGTGCAGCCACTTTCTCCCCGGCATCAGCCAGATCCCGGGCTGTTTGTATCTCCAGTCCGGATTCGGCAAGGATTTGACGGCCCTCTTCCACATTGGTGCCTTCCATGCGCACCACCAGGGGCACGTCAATCTGGGTGTTTTTGGCCGCCTTGACAACACCCTCGGCCAGCACATCGCAGCGCAGAATTCCGCCGAATATATTGATCAAAATGGCTTTGACCTTTCTGTCAGACAAAATAATCCGAAACCCGTTTTCAATCATTTCCGCGGTGGCTCCGCCGCCCACATCCAGGAAGTTGGCGGGCTCGGCACCGGCCAGCTTGATGGTGTCCATCACCGCCATGGCCAGACCCGCGCCGTTGACCATGTTGCCAACGGTGCCGTCAAGGTTGATGTAGTTGAGGTTATACTTGGAGGCTTCCACATCCAGGGGGTCTTCCTCATCCAAATCGCGCATTTCCGCCACATCCTTCTGACGGTAAAGCGCGTTGTCATCAAAATTGATTTTGGCATCCAGGGCGATTAACTCCTGATCCCTGGTGATCACCAGGGGATTGATTTCCACTAAGGAGGCGTCTTTTTCCATCAGCAGCTTATAGAGCCGGGTCAGCATTTGGGAAAACGGCTTTAGCAATTCCTTTCCCAGGTTTAACCCGAAAGCCGCCTGCCGGCAGTGGTAAGGATAGATGCCAGACAGGGGATTGACATACACCTTGATGATTTTCTCAGGTGTCTCAGCGGCCACGGTTTCAATATCCATTCCCCCGGCCTCGCTGGCCATGATCAGCACCTCGGCCGATTCCCGGTCGGTCATCAGGCTCAGGTAAAGCTCCTTTTCAATCTCCAGTCCGCTTTCTATGAGCACCCGTTTGACGGGCTGACCTTCAGATCCGGTCTGGGGGGTGACCAGATTCATGCCGATGATATCTCCGGCATATTTTTCCACTTCAGCCAGATTCTTTGCAATCTTCACACCCCCGCCCTTGCCCCGGCCGCCTGCATGAATCTGGGCCTTGACCGCCACGGGAAATGCGCCCAGGGTGCCGGCTTCGGATTTGGCCGCATCAGGGCTGTCAGCCACCGCGCCCCTGGGAATGGGTATCTCGTACTGGGAAAACAACTGCTTGGCCTGGTACTCGTGTATCTTCATAAGTCATTTGCTCCGTTTTTATGCAATCACGCAAAGCACGTCGTTTTTGGCCACTGAATCGCCTTCGGAAAAACCAATGGCCTTGACCGTTCCGGCCACGGGCGTTGTCAGGGAGTTTTCCATTTTCATGGCCTCCAGAATCACAACAGTGTCGCCTTCGGCCACGCTGTCGCCTTCTTTTTTCTCATAGCGAATCACCGTGCCCGGCATGGGCGCCTTGATGGGATGGCCCTCAACGGAAGGAGCTGCTTTTTTATCCGGCGCTTCGGCCTTTTGCCCGGCTGCTTCGGATTTCTGCGAAGAAGGTGCCGGACGGGCCGCAGGTGCTGCCTGACCGCCCGCCCTGCGGGGGCCCGCCGGTGCTGCAGCTGCCGGCTGGGGCGCTGCGGTCACAAAGGGCATGCCCGTATCTTCAACCGCTACCTCAAATTCCTCGCCGTCCACAAAAACATTGAATTTGCGAACATTGTCGCCTTCCGGGGCCTGGCCCTTTTTCTCGGCTTTTTCCAGCACGTCCTTGAGTTCACCGGTGCGCACTTTGCGGATCAGGTCCTCTTCCTTTTTGGCCTCTTCCAGGGTCCTGGGCTTCAGGGAATCCGGCGGGGTCTCCAGTCCGTACTTGTATTTCAGAAATTTCTTTCCAGTGACCGGATACAGGGCATAGATAAGCACGTCATCAATATCTGTGGTAATATCCCTGACCGCCTCTTTGGCAGCTTCCAGTTCCGGCTCCAGGATTTCCGCAGGCCGGCATTCAATGGGTTGCTCGCCCCTGGGATAGCCCTTGAGGGCCTTTTTCTGAACCTCGGGATTGACCCCGGCCGGGGTCTTGCCGTACAGACCATAGCACAGGTCCTTGACCTGGGAGGTGATCATCTTGTAGCTTTCGTTTTCATCGTCAAACAGCACGTTGTTGACCGTCTGGATGCCCACGATCTGGCTGGTCGGCGTCACCAGGGGCACCTGGCCCAGGTCCTTTCTGACCTTGGGCAGCATCTTGTAGACCTCGTCAATGCGGTCCAAAGCATCCATTTCCCGCAGCTGGTTGACCAGGTTGGAAAGCATTCCCCCCGGGGTCTGGTGCAGCAGGACATTGATGTCGATCACCGAAACCTTGGAGTCGTCCAGCAGATACCTGTACTTGGGCAGAATGTCTCTTTCCAGTTTCTCGTTGATGGCGGCCAGGGCACGGATATCAAAGCCCGTGTCCCGGTTGGTGCCCAGAAGCGACATCACCATGGGCTCGATGGCCGGATGCGAGGTGCGGTAGGCATAGGGGGTCATGCAGGTGTCAATGATGTCCACGCCCGCCTCAATGGCTTTCAAATGCGTCAAAGGCGCCATGCCCGAGGTGAAATGGCTGTGAAGATGAATCGGCGCCTTGACGTTTTCCTTTAACGCCTTGATGAGTTCAAATGCGTCATAAGGAGACAGCAGACCCGCCATATCTTTGACACAGATGGTATCCGCCCCCATTTCTTCGAGTTCTCTGGCCTTGTTGAGATAATAGTCGATATCGTAGACCTCACCGCCCATGCGCGGCTCGGTCATGGAATAGCAAACACATCCCTGGAAATGCTTGCCGCATTTCTTGATCACCTCGACCACGGTTTCAAAATTGCGGAAATCATTTAACGCGTCAAAGGTGCGGAAAATGTCCATCCCGTTTTCCGCGGTCCGGTCCACAAAGGCCCGGGCCACGTCATCGGGATAATTTCGGTAGCCCACCAGGTTCTGGCCGCGAAGCAGCATGGAAAAAGGGGTTTTCTTGATATAGCGCTTCAGAGTGCGCAGCCGCTCCCACGGGTCTTCGTTTAAAAACCGGTGCATGGTATCAAACGTGGCCCCGCCCCAGACCTCAACGGCCCAGAAACCGATATCGTCGATCATTTCCGCCACAGGGATCATGTCCTCGGTACGGCCGCGGGTGGCAAACAGCGACTGGTGCCCGTCACGCAGGGTCAGATCCTCGATTTTAACCGGATTGGCCGCCTTGGGGCGATCCGCGCCGTATTTGACTTCAGTCTGCTTGAGTTCATGGTGTTCGGTCATACCCAGCTCTCCTCGCCTTATGGATTAATTTTCGCAATGAATGGTTTCATATATTTTCAGATCGTTACGCAAACGCTGCTAAAATACCTTCATCTGGACCATGGTCCGCATCTGCATCTGTGCCTGCCGGCCGCTCAAAGCCCACGGGCTCACATAACCGTCCGGCATCCGGGCCTGACCCTGATCGGCGGCCTGCTGCCAGCCGGTTTCAGCTTCTGCCTGCGCGGCCTTTTCGCAGTCCAGATAGTGCAGCACTGCGGCAAGTGCGGCCTGTTTTTTCTTTTCCATCTTCAACCCCCTTGTTATGCCGGAATATTGCCGTGCTTTTTCGGCGGCAGGCTCTGACGCTTGGTGCACAGGATTTCCAGGGCCTCGATAAGCCGCGGCCGGGTTTCACTGGGCACAATCACGTCATCGATATATCCGCGGTTTGCGGCCACGTAAGGATTGGAAAACAGATCCCGGTATTCCGCCACCTTTTCCTTGCGCGTGGCCACCGGATCTTCTGCATTGTCGATGGTTTTGCGGTAGATAATATTGGCCGCCCCTTCAGCACCCATGACCGCGATTTCCGCAGACGGCCAGGCAAAGGCCATGTCCGCGCCCAGGTGTTTGGAACTCATGGCAATATAGGCCCCGCCGTAGTCCTTGCGCAAAATCACCACCAGCTTGGGCACCGTGGCCTCGGAATAGCACCACAGCAGCTTGGCGCCGTGCCGGATGATGCCCCCATGCTCCTGGTCGCTGCCGGGCATATAACCGGGCACATCCGCAAAAGTCAGCAAGGGAATGTTAAATGCGTCACAAAACCGGATAAACCGGGTGGCCTTATCTGAGGCGTCAATGTCCAGGCACCCGGCCAGAAACTTGGGTTGGTTGGCGATAATGCCGATGGTCCGGCCGTTTAGCCGGGCAAAGCCCACCACGATGTTTTTGGCGTAATGCTCATGGGGCTCGAAAAAATCGCCGTTGTCCACGATTGCGGCAATCACATCCTTGACGTCGTAGGACTGGTTGGAATCGGCCGGGATAATCGTGTCCAGGCGTTCATCGCGCCTTTCCGGATCATCGCCGGTATCGGCCGCAGGCGGGTCCTCCATGTTGTTGGCCGGCAGATAGGACAGCATGTCCCGGATACGCTCAATGGCGTGCTCATCAGAGTCACAGGCAAAATGGGCCACCCCGCTTTTTTCATTGTGGGTGGTGGCACCGCCCAGGTCCTCAAAGGAAATTTCCTCTCCGGTGACGCTTTTGATCACCTGGGGACCGGTGATAAACATGTGGCTGGTCTTTTTGACCATAAACACCCAGTCGGTCATGGCCGGCGAGTAAACCGCACCGCCGGCGGTGGGTCCCATGATGGCCGAAATCTGGGGAATCACGCCGGAAGCAATGGAATTTCTGTAAAAAATCTCGCCGTAGCCGCGAAGGGCATCCACACCTTCCTGGATGCGCGCCCCGCCCGAATCATTGAATCCCACCACGGGAACCCCGGATTTCATGGCCAGATCCATGATCTTGCAGATCTTGCTGGCATGCATCTCGCCCAGGGTGCCGGCCCTTGCCGTAAAATCCTGTGCAAAGGCGAACACCGGCCGGCCGTTGACACGGCCATGGCCGGTGACCACCCCGTCGGAGGGAACGTCGACTTCATTCATGCCGAAATTCACGCACCGGTGCTTGACAAAAATATCAATTTCCCGGAACGTGTTGGCGTCAAAAAGATGTTCCAGCCGCTGCCGGGCGGTTAACTTGCCCTTTTCCTGCTGCTTGGCAACGGCCTTTTCGCCTCCCATTTCCCGCATGCGGGCTTTTTTTTCAAGAAGCTCCTTGATCTTGTCCGAAACTCCGCTCATATCTGTGTCCTTTCATGTTCGTGCGTGACCAGGTCCAGCAGCTGTCTGGCTGCGGCCATGGCCGTTGTCTCCCCGTCTTCAAGGCGCCGGGTGAGTTCCGGCAGAAGGGCCCGAACTTGTCCGAGCCCGTAAAACCAGTCTTTGAGTCCCTGCTCCACAAGAAATTCAAACCATTGCCGGGCCTGTTCCCGGCGTCTTCGCTCAAGGGCCCCTGAAGCCTGCATCTGCTTGCGGTGAGAAAGCACCGTATCCCAAATCTCATCAATACCGGTCATTTCAAGGGCGCTGCAGGTAAGCACCGGCGGCTGCCAGGAATCGCTCCTGGGGGCCATCATGTGCAAAGCATTTTCATAGTCTTTTCTGGCCTTTTCCGCCCGGAAAAAGTTTTCACCGTCGGCCTTGTTGACCGCAATGGCATCGGCCAGCTCGATGATGCCGCGCTTGATACCCTGGAGTTCATCTCCGGCACCGGCCAACAGCAGCACCAGAAAGAAATCCACCATGGAAGCCACGGAAAACTCGGACTGGCCCACGCCCACGGTTTCCACCATGACCGCATCGTATCCGGCCGCCTCCAGCACGAGGATGGTTTCCCGGGTCTTTCGGGCAACACCACCCAGGGTCCCGCCAGATGGCGAGGGCCGGATAAAGGCCTCAGAATTGGCGGCCAGTTTTTCCATGCGGGTTTTATCCCCCATGATGCTGCCGCCGCTTTTGGCGCTGCTGGGATCAACCGCCAAAATGGCCACCTTCCGGCCTTTTTCAATGAGCCGGAGGCCGAGGGTTTCAATAAAGGTGCTTTTGCCGACGCCCGGAACACCGGTAATGCCCAGGCGCACCGCCTGGCCGGTATACGGCAGCAGGCCGTCGAGCACCTGGTAGGTCAATTCCCGGTGGCCGGGCAGTGCGGATTCAATCAAGGTGATGGTCTTGGAAATCGCCTTGCGGTTTTGCGCCCGCACTCCATCGATATAGTAGGCGGCATGTTCAGGCATATTATTTCAGGGCGTTTAATACCTGGTTGGCCGAATCGGTCACCATGGTACCGGGGCCGAAAACCTTGGCCACACCGGCCTTATACAGAAAATCATAATCCACCGGCGGGATGATGCCGCCGACGACCACCAGCACGTCTTCTGCACCCTGCTTCTTAAGTTCCTCGATCAGTTGAGGAACCAGGATCTTGTGGGCGCCGGCCAGACTGGAGACGCCCACCACATGCACGTCGTTTTCCACCGCGATCTTGGCGGCTTCCTCCGGGGTCTGGAACATGGGGCTTAAATCCACGTCAAAGCCCAGGTCCGCATATGCCGTGGCCACCACTTTCACGCCCCGGTCATGGCCGTCCTGCCCCATCTTGGTCAGCAGAATCCGGGGACGGCGGCCTTGATTTTCGGAAAATTCATCCACGCGCTTGCGGATGGCGGCAATGATCTCGTCATCCTGGTATTCCCCGGCATACACCCCGGAAATGCACTGAGTGGTGGCCACATATCGGCCAAAAACCTTTTCCATGGCCTCTGTGACCTCCCCGACCGTGGCCCGGGCGCGGATGGCGGGAATACAGGCTTCGAGCAGATTGCCGCCGGATTCAGCGCAGTTGGTCAGGGCCTCCAGGGTGCGGCGGACCTCGTTTTCATCGCGCGTTTCCCGGATTTCGTTTATCCATTTGACCTGCTCGTCGCGAACGGATTCGGAAATCTCGCGCACCGCGATTTCGGTTTCTTCCTCCACCGGATATTTGTTGACCCCGATGATCACGTCCTTTCCCTGATCAATGCGGGCCTGGCGGCGGGCAGCGGCCTCCTCGATGCGCATCTTGGGCATGCCCTCCACAATGGCCTTGGCCATGCCGCCCAATTCCTCGACTTCATCGATAATGGCGCGGGCCTGTTCGATAATCTCGTTGGTAAGTGATTCCACGTAATAAGAACCGCCCAGGGGATCGACCACACTGGTGATCTGGGATTCCTCCTGGATAATCAGCTGGGTGTTTCTGGCCACCCGGGCGGAAACGTCCGTGGGAAGGCTGACCGCCTCGTCAAACGCATTGGTGTGAAGCGACTGAGTCCCGCCCAGAACCGCTGCCAGTGCCTCCAGGGTGGTGCGGATGATGTTGTTGTAGGGATCCTGCTGGGTCAGGCTCCAGCCCGATGTCTGCACATGTGTGCGCAGCATGGTGGAGCGCGGATCCTTGGGATTGAACTGCTTCATCAAATCAGCCCACAAATAGCGGGCAGCCCTGAGCATGGCGATCTCCATGAAAAAGTTCATGCCCACGCCAAAGAAAAAGGACAGGCGCGGAGCAAACGAATCAATCTCCAGGCCGGCATCCAGGGCGGCGCGCACGTATTCCAGCCCGTCTGCCAGGGTAAAGGCGGTCTGAAGCACCGAGTCCGCCCCGGCTTCCATCATGTGATAGCCGCTGATGCTCACGGTGTTGAACTTGGGCATGTTGGCCGAACAATATCCAACGATATCCGAGACGATCCGCATGGACGGATCCGGCGGATAAATGTAGGTGTTGCGGGTGAGGTATTCCTTTAAAATGTCATTCTGAATGGTACCGGCCAGTTTTTCCTGGGAGACGCCCTGCTCTTCGGCCGCCACGATATACCCGGCCAGAACCGGCAATACTGCGCCATTCATGGTCATGGACACGGTCATTTTGTCCAGGGGGATCTCATCGAACAAGATCTTCATGTCCTCCACCGTATCCACGGGAACGCCGGCTTTTCCCACATCACCGGTCACCCGGGGGTGATCCGAGTCATATCCCCGGTGGGTGGCCAGGTCAAAGGCCACTGACAGCCCCTTTTGCCCGGCTGCCAGGTTGCGCTTGTAAAACTCGTTTGACTCCCGGGCAGTAGAAAAACCGGCATACTGGCGGATGGTCCATGGCCGTCCTGCGTACATGGTCGCCCGGGGGCCGCGGACAAACGGAGAAAATCCCGGCAGGGTGTTGACAAAATCAAGTCCTTCAATATCTTCAGCCGTGTACAAAGGATTTAGAGTAATGCCTTCAGGGGTTTTCTTTTCCAGGGATTCAACCGGCTTGTTTTTCAATTCCTTTTTGGCAAGATCAATCCATCTGGGTTTTTCGGGATGTTCGGCCATGTTGCTCTCCGTTGTTTTTGATTCGTGGATGGTATTGTCTGATAATCTTTTTATCTCTCTGAGAGTTCCACCAGCACCCCGCCCGTGGCCTTGGGGTGAATAAAGGCGATTTTGGCCCCGCCGGCGCCTATACGCGGTTTTTCATCAATGAGTTTTACGCCTTTTTCCCTGAGTTCGGCCAGTGCGCCCTCAATATCATCGACCCGGAAGGCGATGTGATGGACGCCCTGCCCCTTTTTCTCGATGAACTTTGCAATGGGGCCGTCTTCGGCCGTGGATTCCAGCAGCTCCACCTCGCTTTTGTCCACAGGGAAAAAAGCGGTTTTGACCTTTTGTTCGGTCACGGTTTCCTCGCCCTCAAAAGGCAGGCCCAGAATGTCGGACCAGAAGGTTTTGCTTTCCTGATTGCTGTTGACAGCCACGCCGATGTGATCAATGTGCAGTACTTTCATGATGCGTACCCCGCAATATGTGTTTGGTTCCGGTGGGAATTCATACGGCTTTGCTGCATGCCGGTTTTCCTGTATTCTTTTGTGTATGTAAGTGTTACTTACCTTAACTGCGTTATAATACCAGCCAATCGGGCCTGTCAAGTATAATCCGAAGCCAAAACAAATTCGGGGGTAAATTTTTTTTGGCTCCAGGGAAGGAAGCCCTGCGGTCGGGGGCAGTTTTTTCGCTCCTGACCATTTTTGCGGATTCAACAAATGCCTTCGCTAAAATTTCAAAAACTCGGCCTGTCGGCCTCAGACAATTTGAAATTTTCACGCTTCGGCATTTGTTGAATCTTTCCGCAAAAACGCTCAATGTCGCTTCGAAAACATCCCCCGCCCTTGGACTTCCTTGGCAGCATTCCCAATGACTGCAGCCAGGACCAAAAATGAACAGCAACTTTTTTGAAGTGTTTCAGACAGTTCCAATGAAATTCCTTTTTTTCCGCTATACCGAAATTGTACTGCGTTACCCTGACGGGGACGCGGAAAAGCGGGTTTCCGAGCGGAAATTGAGTCTCCGGGAGGCTCATGAAGCGAGGAAACTCCCTTTTCGTGCCGCCGATCAGCCAAGTTGCTTATGGATTTCCTTTCTGCAAAAATACTGCTGCAGCGGAATAAACAGCTTTTTATGAAATCATCGTTTTTTCTAAGGTCAGGACAAACAGGTCCTGCGCACCTGTGTCAGGTCGCATTGTCCGGCAAAAACCTTGGCAACCCCGTCCTGAAACAGTGTGGTCATGCCCCCGGCAACGGCATGCTCCCGGATCATGGGACCCAAGTGCCGACCCGGGGGCCGGGTCTGGATCATGTCCCGGATCCCGTCGGTGACAGAAAGTAGTTCAAAAATCCCGATCTGCCCTTTGTATCCGGTATGGCTGCATTCCGGACATCCGGCTGCGGCATAAAGCCTCAGGTCTTTGGAATACGCAATGCCCAGATCCCGGGCAAAAGCGGCTTTGCCGTAGAGGGATACCAATTGATCATATTCTTTGCGTCCCGGATGCCTGGCCTGCCTGCATCGGGTGCAAAGGGTTCTCACCAGGCGCTGGGACAAAATGCAAATCAACGCCTCTGCAAGATGAAAGGCATCTGCATCCATGACAACAAGCCGGGCCAGGCTCTCAGGAGCGCCCGGACCAGTAAATCCTGATAAAACCAGATTGCCGGACAGGCATGCAGAAACAGCCGCGTTGGCGGTTTTGCCGTCCGGTATATCGTCAATTAAAATGCTGTCGGCATCTGCTAAAACAAATGACTCCAGGGCTGCAGCATAATCATAGCTGGCCGTCGGCTCCACCCGGACCTGCCGAATCCCGGGCTGGAGGATTTCCAGGTGTTTTTCCGCGGTCCAGATCTTTTTTTCTTCTGCGTTGATTTGCGCCAAAGCTGCGTGCAGAGTGGTGGTTCGCCCGGATTTCGGGGGGCCGGAAACCAGGATCAGCCCGTGAGCATGTTCAAGCGCATGTGCAAACGCCTGCCAGGTATTTGTGCCAAGGCCCAGGGCGTCGATGGGCATGGGCGCTGCCGCAGGCTGCTTGCGCAGCACAAGATCCTCCCGGCCGCCTGCAGTGGCAATAATGGTCACCTGAAAAACCGCATCCCGGCCCTCTTCTGCCTGAAACCGCAACCGGCCATGCTGATGGGGACCCGTCCGGGCAATATCCAGGCCCGCCATGGCCTTGACCCGCAACACCAGAGCCTGATACAGGCTGTCTGAAATCGTCTGACCAGATGCACAAACCCCGTCAGTCCGAAAGCGCACCTGGATTTCCATTTGATCCGGCTCCGGCTCGAAATGGATGGCAGAAGCGCTCCGCCTGCGGGCTTCTGCCAGGAGATTGCGCAGAAATTCGGTCACTTCAGGACTTTTTTCAGTCAACAAAGCGCTCTTTTCATCCCCTTGGTCCACCGACCCGGAGGCGGTCAGAACATGGGTTTGCAGAGACCCGGCCGGCCGGGATTGCATGTCGGTCGCCAAACGGAGCATGTTTAAAACATCTTTTTTCATGGCCACGGCCGCACGAACCGTGTAACTGGAAAACTGTTCCCGGATCATCGCAAGGCATTCCAGGTCACCCGGGTCAGCCATGGCCACAAGCAGATCCCCGTTTTCAAAACCCGCCGGAACGCATCCCTGTTTTTCCATCATGCGGGTATCCAGACCTGCGATGATATCGGCCGGCAGATCCATGTCATCGCTGTATTCCACGGCCGGCAGGTTGTAATACCGGCTCAAAGACTTTAAGACATCGGATTTGTCGATCTCCAGATCTTCGACAAGGAAGCGCTCCACCGGTTTGTTGCGCTCCCTGGCGGCAATGACGGCATCATCGAGCTCTTCCCGGGTGATGATATAATTTTCCAGCAGCAGATCAAACCGGCCTTTGAGCCGGGCGGTCATCTGCTGCTGCTTGTACAGGGCAATACCCAGGATGGTGGCCAGTTCGGAAAGCTTTTTTTCGTCCCCGGCTGAAAAGGACCCTCCCTTTTTGCGGTTAATAAGCTGAATGGCACCCAGCACAACGGATTGAAAAACAATCGGGGCGGCCAGCACCTGGCGGGTTTCAAAACCGGTTTTCTCATCCCAGGACCGGTCAAAACCCAGTTCCGGGTCAATGCCGGCCAGTTCGGCGCTGTCATATACGTTGCTGATGTTGACCATCTGCCGGGTCACCGTGCAGTAGCCCGCAATGCTTTGCTTGTTGACAGGAATACGGATTTCATTGATCTCGTCGCCGGACTTGAACCTGGAGACCAGTTCCCGTTGGATGCCGTCGATGTAGTAAATGGTGATGCGCCGGGCCCCCATGATTTCAACAATCTCGCCGGCCGCATCAATGAGGATGCCGTCAATATCGGCGGCCGCATACACCGCATTGCTGATTTCCTGGAGTTTGCTTCGGTAGGCCACTTCCGATTTCAAATAACAGGCATCGGCTTTCTCATTTTTTTTTCCGGACTTCATGTTAAATGGCTTAACGTTGTTCATTGTTTTTTTCCCGATGTCTCTGAAAACCGATTTGATCAAACCGCGCAAAAAATTTAGCCGTCGGTGTCTTCCCGCGTCTGCCGGAAACGGTATAATTTCTGAATTCCGCCGCCGGCCAGAATAATGGCCATGAGATAAAAGGCAATGTGCAAAAAGATCCGGACAGAGTCAAAATGCTCAATTTCGGCAACCTGCTCCATGATCAGGGGAATCCGGAAGAAAAAGGCAACGCCCATCAACAGCAGGGCCGCACCCCAAACAAGTTGAATCATTTCCTGGCCCGACATCTGGCGGCGATTTGACATATGCTTAATTTTTTCCTTAAATATTTTTTATTATGGACATGGGATCTTATTCCTATTATATAGCCGGATTCGTCCGGTGTGTCAACTTGCATGAAATCGGGCAGGTTAAGATGATTTTTTGCCCCTGCAGAAAGGATTTCCGGCACGGCACGGCCCGGAACTGAAACAAAAGCCAAAAGCAACAGCCCAAAAGGAACAGCATGGATAGCACCAGTCAAACATCTGAACACAAACTCAAACTTCGTAATTTAATCACGCGGGACTACCCGGATGTCAAGGAAATCATGGACCGGGTCTATCCCGACAAGATGGGGGCCTGGGACAGAAGTGAATTTCACACCCTGATCCACCGGTTTCCCGAGGGCCAGATCTGCATCGAGGACAAGGGAAAGGTGGTAGCCGCAGCGCTTGCCATCATTGTCAACGCCGATATTTACGAGGAAAAGCACTCTTACGACGATGTTATCGGCGGCAGCCGCATCAGCGGCCATGATCCGGCCGGAGACGCCTTATACGGCATCGACATATTCGTCCATCCCGACTACCGGGGCCTGCGCCTGGGCCGGCGCCTTTATGACGCCAGAAAGGAACTCTGCGAGGAACTAAATCTCAGGGGCATCATTTTTGGCGGCCGGATTCCGGGCTATGACGAGTATCATGAGGAACTCACCCCCCAGCAGTACATCCAGAAGGTCAAAAACAACGAAATCTATGATCCGGTGCTGTCCTTTCAGCTGGCCAATGATTTTCACATCAAGAAAATTCTGAAAAACTATATTCCCGAAGACAGCCAGTCGCGCTCCTACGGGGTGCTGCTGGAATGGAACAACATCTATTATGAAAAAAAGCGAAAGCTGTTCGGCGGCAGAAAAGCCTATCCCAGAATCGGCGTGGTGCAGTGGCAAATGCGCCCCTTTGCTTCGTTTGATGATTTTATCCAGCAGGCGGAATTTTTCGTGGATGCCGTGGCCGGCTATAATTCGGATCTGGTTTTGTTTCCCGAGATGTTAAACGCACCGCTTCTGCGCAATTTCAACCAGGAGAACCCGGCCGAGTCCATGCGGTCGCTGGCTGAATACACCGAGCCGCTCAGAGAATCGTTTCTCCGGATGGCCCTTGCCTACAACATCAACATCATTGCCGGCAGCGTGCCGGAATACGCCGGCGAACACCTCTACAATGTCTCCTATCTCTGCCGGCGCGACGGTACCTGGGATGCCCAGTACAAGCTCCACATCACCCCGGACGAGTCCCTGTACTGGGGTTTGCGGGGCGGCAGCGACCTGCGGGTGTTTAACACGGACATGGGCAAAATCGGGATTCTGATCTGCTATGACATTGAATTTCCCGAATTATCCCGCCACTTGGTGGACAAAGGAATGAACATCCTGCTGGTGCCCTACTGGACAGATACCAAAAACGCCTATCTGCGGGTGCGCAGATGCGCCCAGGCCCGTGCCATTGAAAACGAATGCTATGTGGCCATATCCGGCAGCGTGGGCAACCTGCCAAGGGTGGAAAACATGGACATCCAGTATTCCCAGGCCGCAGTGTTCACGCCATCGGACTTTGCCTTTCCCCATGACGCCATTGCCGCAGAAGCCACCCCCAACACGGAAATGACGCTGATGGTGGACCTGGACCTGGATTTGCTAAAGGAGCTGCGGCAGCAGGGAAGCGTGCGCAACCTGCAAAGCAGAAGAGAGGATCTCTACAAGATTCTCTGGAAGCCGGAGGAAGAGGATTTGATTTTTTAAAAGGGCCGCTGGTTGTCGAGTTGTTCCATTTGCGCGTCAAATTCCGCCCGTTTGGCATCGGCTTTGGCCGACAAGGATTCAAGGCGTTCAAAACCGGCATCAATGTTTTGCCGGCACTCATGCAGAGCCCGGGACAGTTCGGCGATCTCCCGGCCCCCGCCGTTTATCGAAGCTTCCTGCATCCGGGCGTTTAAATCCCCGAGCTGCTGCTCCCATTGGACAATATCGTTTTCAACCGCTTCGATCTGATCTTCCACGGGCTTTAGGGCCCGGCTTTTTTCCGCCACAATTTTTGAGCGCAGGCGGCGGTAATCCTTTTTGGAGATCTGGCCGGCACAATCGGCTTTTTGCGCCGGGTCCTGCCGCCGGCCGGCGGCCGGCTCGTCCTCCTCCCACCCCACATTTTCCAGAAAACGCTGATATGTGCCGTCAAACACCTCGATGCCCCCGCCCTGGAAAACCACCAGGCGCCGGGCCAGAGCATGGAGAAACATTTCATTGTGGGTGACCATGACCACGGCCCCGTCAAATGCGTCTATGGCAGCCAGCAATGCGTCACACGACTCCATGTCAAAATGATTGGTGGGCTCGTCGAGCAGCAGGAAATTGGCCGGGGCGGCCAGCAGCCGGCCGAGCATGACCCGGCATTTTTCCCCGCCGGAAAGCACCCGGATTTTTTTCAGGGCCTGATCGCCCTCAAAAAGCATGGCCCCGCAGATGCTGCGGGAGGCCTGGCGGCCCATGTCCGGGTTGGCCGCCATGATTTCTTCCTCCACTGTGCGCTCATCGGATAAGGTGTGGATATTGGTCTGTTCAAACAGGCCCTTGACCGCGTTGGGATGATTTTCAATCCGGCCGGCATGCGCGGCCAGTTCCCCTGCCAGAAGACGCAGCAGGGTGGTTTTGCCCGCCCCGTTTCTGCCCATGATGCAGATCCGCTCATCCGGGGCGATGGTCATGGAAAAATCGTCAATCAGGCAGGCGGCCGGCTCACTGGCTTGTCCGCTGTTATAGGAAAATGCGAGATTTTCCGCCTGAAGCATGTATTTTCCCGTAAAGCCGGGGCTGTTAAATGAAAAATCCAGGTTTTTGGCCTGCTCCAGTTTTTCCTTTCGGGTCAGCTTGGAAAGGGTCTTGACGCGGGACTGCACAAGGTTGGCCAGGCGGGCCTTGGCCCGAAACCGGCTGATAAAGCGCTCGATGTCTTTTCGCTTGCGCTCGTCATTCTGCCGGGTTTTTTCATACACCTCTTCTTCCTGGGCAATCTGGGTATAGTATTTTTCCGTGTTGCCGGCGATCTTTTTGATTTTTCTGCGGTGAATCCCGGCGATATGGGTGGCCACACCGTCCATGAAGCTCCTGTCATGGGTGATCAGAAAAACCTCTCCCGGCCAGTTGACCAGAAACTGGCGGATCCAGCGGATGGAAGTGATATCCAGATAGTTGGTGGGTTCGTCGAGCAAAAGCATGTCCGGTCGGGAGACCAGCACCTTGGCCAGGTTGAGCCGAATCTGGTAGCCACCGGAAAATTCAGCCGGCGCCCGGCCCATATCCGCCTGGCAGAACCCGAGGCCGGCAAGGATCTTTTCCACCTCCCAGTGGGCCTCTGACCGATCCGCCGGCAGGCCGCGCATGCCTTCTTCAAGCACCGTGGGTGCGGAAAATATAAGCTGCTGGGCCACATGACCGATCCGGTAATTTCTCGGCCGGGAAATGCTCCCGGCATCCGGGGTCTCATCTCCGATAATCAGCCGAAACAGGGTGGTTTTGCCGTGCCCGTTTCTGCCCACCAACCCCAGGCGCTCGCCGGCATGGACCCGAAGGCTCACGTCATCAAACAACACGTGACCGCCGTAGCTTTTGTTCAATCCCTCAATATTGATCATTTGAAAAAACTCTTTTAAGGCTATTCCGGTTTTTCGATTCCCAGCTTGCTGCACCGGTAGCGGAAAGAGCGGAAGGTGATGCCCAGCAGTTCAGCGGCCTTGTGCTTGTTGCCGCTTGTGCAGGAAAGCGCCTTTTCCAGGTAGGCCCTCTCGATTTGCTCCAGGATGCTGTCGAGAAACACGCCCTTGGGCACTTCATCAAGGTCAAACCGCCGGTTTTCAATCCCCTCGATCCAGCGGCGCTTGTGAATGGAAAGGGAAAGGTTGTCGGGCAGCAAAATATTGGTGCTCGACAGTGCGACGCTTCGCTCAATTAAATTTTCAAGTTCCCGGATATTTCCGGGAAAATCATATTTATGAAGCAAATCAACGGCATAGGAGGAAATCTTGGTCATTTCCTTGCCCGCATCCCGGGCGTATTTTTCCAGAAAATGCTGGGCAAGCGCCCGCAGATCTCCTTTTCGCTCCCGCAAGGGCGGCACCTTGATTTCCACCACGTTGAGCCGGTAGTAAAGATCCTCCCGAAACCGGCCGGCAATGACTTCTTCTTCAACCTGCTTGTTGGTGGCTGAAACAATGCGGATGTCCACGCACAGGTCATCATTGGAGCCAACCGGCTTAAAGGAACGCTCCTGGACCACCCGCAGCAGGCGCACCTGCATGGGAAGGCTTAATTCGCCGACTTCATCGAGAAAAATGGTGCCGGTGTGGGCGGCCTCAAACAGGCCCTTTTTGTCCTGGGAAGCACCGGTGAACGCCCCTTTTTTATACCCGAAAAACTCGCTTTCCATCAGGCTTTCCGGAATGCTGCCGCAGTTGATCACCACAAAGGGCCTGTCACTGCGGCTGCTTTGATTGTGGATGGCCCGGGCAATGAGTTCCTTGCCGGTGCCGCTTTCCCCGGTGATCATCACGTTGGTGCGCGTGGGCGCAATTTGCTCGATGACCTCGTAGATATGCATCATCCTGGGACTGTTGCCCACAAGGAGCCCGAAATGCATACTCTGCTGCAGTTCGTCATCAAGCAGTTTTTTTTCATCCGAAAGGGTCTTGAGTTCCAGAGCCTTGGCAACGGTTTGCTTTAACTCATCATTGTCAAAAGGCTTGGGCAGGTAATCATAGGCCCCCTCGTTCATAGCCTCCACCGCGTTTTCCGCGGTGGCATAAGCGGAAATCATGATGACCACTGTATCCGGATTATCTGCCTTGGCACGGCGCAGCACCTCCAGGCCGCTGATGTCGCCCAGCCGGATGTCGCACAGGACCAGGTCATAGGCATTTTCATCAACCATGGCCTTGGCCCGGCGTCCGCTTTCAGCCGTATCCACCCCGTAGCCTTCGGCACCAAGCATGATTTCCAGAAACTCTCGCATGCTCAGCTCATCGTCAACAATGAGCAATGTGGCTTTTTCGGTCATAACAACAATCAGCAGTGTTTACAGGTTTGCATGGTTTTGCGAATCAAAAACCTTTTGACCGCCCACGATTGTGTATCTAGCGCGGCCCTTGAATTGCCAACCATCAAACGGGGTATTGCGGGCTTTGGAATAGCCGTCTGCCGCATGATAGGTGTACCGGGCGGAAAGATCAATGAGGGTGATATCAGCCGGCAGGCCTGAAACCAGACCGCAGGGTTTTTGGATAATCCGGGCGGGATTTTTGGACATGGCCGAAATCAGCTGCCCCAGGCTCAGGAGACCGGCATCCACCAACCGCAGTCCCAGGCTCAGGGCAGTTTCCAGCCCGATGATCCCATTTGCCGCCTGATCAAACTCGAGCTGTTTGTCCAGCACCCCGTGGGGCGCATGATCGGTTGCCACCGCATCAATGGTGCCGTCGGCCAGGCCGGCGATCACCGCCTGCCGGTCAGTTTCCGTGCGCAGGGGAGGGTTCATCTTGGCATGGGTTTCATAAGCCTTTACCGCCTCGTGGGTCAAAGTGAAATAATGGGGCGCGGTTTCGGCTGTCACGGCAATGCCTGCGACTTTGGCCGCGCGGATGGCCTCAACTGACTGCCGTGTGCTCACATGGGCGATATGCACAGGTGTGCCGGTAAGCTCGCTTAATGCAATGTCGCGCATGACCATGATGCTTTCCGCTGCGTTGGGAATGCCGGCCAGTCCCAGCCGGGTGCTCACCACCCCTTCGTTCATAGTCCCCCCGGCCAGGGCCTTCTCCTCACAGTGGGAAATCACGCAGATCCCGATTCCCCGTGCATACTCCAGGGCCCGGCGCATGAGCTGGGCATCCGCTACCGGTTGACCGTCATCAGACACACCAACGGCCCCTGCGGTCTTCAGATCCCCGAATTCCGCCAGTTGCTGACCGGCCAATCCCACGCTCACAGCCCCCACCGGATAGACCCTTGCATACCCCAGACGCCCGGCCTCCTGGATGATAAAGCGGGTGACGGATTCCGAGTCATTGACCGGAGAAGTATTGGGCATGCAGCAAACAGCCGTAAAGCCACCTGCTGCGGCTGCCCGGGTGCCGGTTTCAATGGTTTCCTTGTATTCCTGGCCCGGCTGGCGAAGATGCACGTGCATGTCCACAAGCCCCGGCACCACCAGCAGATCCCGGGCGTCGATAATTTCGGCATCTGCCGGAAAGCCCGCTTCAACGCCCTGCCCTGCCGGCTGCACCCTGGCAATCCGGCCGTCTTCCACGAAAATATCGGCCGGACCGTCAAATTCTTCCGGATCCAGAACCCGGCCGCCTTTAATCCACATTTGCATCCCGCACACCTCCTGCCAGCAGATAAAAAAGGGCCATGCGCAGGGCCACCCCGTTGGTCACCTGATCCAGAATCACGGAATGCGGCCCGTCTGCCGCCTCCGGGGCAATTTCCACGCCCCGGTTGATGGGACCGGGATGCAGAATCAGCGCATCCGGCTTGATCCGGCGCAGCCGGGCGGCATTCAGCCCGTACCGGGCGGCATATTCCCGTTCCGATGGAAACAAAAAGCGCCGTTGGCGCTCTTTTTGAATCCGCAGCAGAATGATCACATCCGCCTCTGAAACCGCGGCATCCATATCCGGTGCCACATATGCCCCCAACTGCTCAATGCCGGCGGGCATCATAGTGGGGGGGCCGGCAACACTTACCCTGGCGCCCATTTTCGTAAACCCGGCGATATTGGACCGGGCCACGCGGCTGTGAGCGATATCTCCGATAATGGAAACCTTTAACCCATCTATGCGGCCCTTATTTTCCTTTACGGTCATCATGTCCAGCAATGCCTGGGTGGGATGGGCGTGCATGCCGTCTCCGGCATTTATCACGGAAATATCGAGATTGCGCGCCAGCAGATGCGGGGCCCCGGCCGAAGAATGACGGACCACCAGAATGTCAGGCTTCATGGCCTGCAGATTTCTGGCCGTGTCAATCAGGGTTTCCCCCTTTACAATGCTGCTGGAAGCCGCGGCAATGGCAATGCTGTCTGCCGAAAGCCGCTTGGCGGCGATGTCAAAGGAAACCCGGGTCCGGGTACTGGGTTCCAGAAACAGCAGAACAATGGTCTGGCCGCGGAGGGTGGGCACTTTCTTGATGGGCCGCTCTGAAATCTCCCTTAAACCAAAGGCGGTTTCAAAGATGAATTCAATTTCATCCACCGAAAGTGATTCAATGTCGAGCACGTCCTTTTTTGTCCACTGCATGGGCAGGCTTCCTGATTAGTGCAGCACTTCGCCGATGCGGCCCCACCGGACCCCGAAGTTGTCCTTATCCCAGGACCAGTAAATGATAAAGGCCTCTCCCTTGATGGCCGAGTCTTTTACAAAGCCCCAAAAACGGCTGTCATAACTGTTGTCCCGGTTGTCCCCCAACGCAAAATAAGCGTCTTCCGGCACGGTGACCGGGCCGAAGTTGTCCCTGGCATTGACCGCGCCCGGCAGTACCCTTTTTTCCGTATGCTTGACCGTGTACTGGTCAACAAGCCGCCCATTGACATACACCTTTTTGTCCCGGATTTCAACAACATCGCCGGGCACCGCCACAACCCGCTTGATAAAATCCTTGTCCGGCTCCACCGGATATTCAAACACCACAATATCCCCGCGTTCCGGGCTGCTCACCGGTATCATCTTGGTATTGGTGACCGGCAGCCGAATGCCGTAGATAAACTTGTTAACCAGGATGTGATCGCCCACCTGCAAAGTGGGTTCCATGGACCCGGAAGGGATTTTGAATGCCTGGACCACAAACGCCCGGATAAAAAGGGCCAGCACAACGGCAATGGCAATGGCTTCAAGATTTTCCCGCAGTCGGCTTTTGGTTTTGGCACCGTCCTCATCCGGGATTTGCTGGGATTCTGATTTTTTTTTCAATTTTTAACAATATCGTTGATGATTTTCCTGAAAAAACCGGATCAACCCTGCGGGAGCCGTCATTGCCGGGCTCAGTTGTTTTTTGCAAGCTCCCGGGCATGTTCCAGCTTGCCTGTGATGTTATTTTGTATCCATTGCGAATCCCACCATTCCATGGGATCCACAAACACATCATGAACAAACATGCCGTAATGCAGGTGATCCCCCCCGGCCAAACCGGTGGCTCCGGTGCCCCCGATAATATCGTTTTTTTCCACCATCTGCCCCTCTGATACACTGCTGCGGCTCAAATGGGCATACACGGAAAACAGGCCAAAGCCATGATCGATGATCACCACGTTGCCGTAGATGCCGGCTCTGCCCACAAAGGCAACTTTGCCCGCATTTGCCGCAGGCACCGGCGCCTGGCTCACAGAGGCCAGATCAATGCCCATGTGGATCTGCTCATCGATTTTTTCCCCGTTGTAAACATAGGTCCGGTGGTCGGCGAAACTGGCCTTTCTTGCGGCATTGGGAAGCCTGGAAAAGCCCCCCTGCCAGTGCATCTGCTCATCCGGAGACCGGCCAGGGGCAAGGATGGTGCGGTTGTTTTTTTTGCGCAGCTCGCGGTTGACAAACAAGAATTGTTCCAGGGCGCCGGCATCAGCCGGAAAACCGTCCTCACTTTGAAACTCCGGCAGAATCCGGGACAGGAAACGGTCGGAAACCGGCAGGGGTTCGGCGTCAAAGCTTTTGTTGCGGATATGGTAATAAAACCCGCCCCGGCCGGCATTGCCCGCCGGATCAAGAGCCTGCACATGCAGCTTCGTGTCCCTGTCCTGATCATGGGCCAGCGCAAAAAAGCAAACCGCCAGCTCCGGGTCATCAAAATAGCCCTTGTGGCCGGGAAAAAAATGATCTCCCACCACGACCCCGTGCTCCGGACAATTCTCGGACATCCGATAGACAGCCAGACCCGATCCGCCGGGCCGGATATTGTGCTGCCGGCTGATGACCTCCACCCGCGGCGGCTGGGTATCAATGGTAATTTCTTTTTCCAGATAGGCCTGATTACCGGAAAACCAGCCGCGCCAGGAATGATCCCAGGCAGCGATGCGCAACAGGGCCTTTCCATCCTTGAGATCCAGTTTCCCGGCATTTAAATCCACCTCAAAACGCCTCTGCCTGGGCGGGCCTTGCTGCGTGCCGGAAAAGTCGGATTCCTCTTTGAGAACGGTTTCCCTGTCGTTTTGGATTACGGCGATCCAGAGCTTGCGGATCCCCGATTTTTCATCGGTGATTGTGCCGGAAACTGCGGCATCGGCGCCAATAAACGAATCAGACATGTCGAGTTCAATCTCCGGTGCCCTGCCCTCGAATTTCACCATCAGCAGCCAGACCGCTGATACGGCCACCATTGTTATCAAAACAGCCGCCAGGCTGTATTTCAGACCTTTGCCCCGTTCCCTGCGTTTTTTAAAACCCATATATGATTGATCCCTGAAATTTAATTGGATACCCGGTAAACGAAAGCTATTTTTAACAGCTCGCCGGCCCGGAGGCAAGGCCTTATTTTCGAATCTTGACTTTTACCGGCACGCGGGGTAACAGGAGGCATGGATTTTGCCGGCGCCCGAAGCCGGCCAATGATACAAGCGGCTGGCGTGCAAAGGCCATGACCCGGCAAATCAACCAAAAGGATCAATTTTTCAATGACAGAAGTTCAGATCAAAAACTTTTCCGCGGGCAGCGGCCGCCCTTTCGTTCTGGTGGCCGGACCCTGCGTAATCGAAGATTACACAGGCGTCATGCAGATCGCCCGCTCTTTAAAAGAGATCACCAAACGGCTTGACATACCGTTTATCTTCAAGGCGTCCTATGACAAGGCCAACCGGACATCCATTGATTCATTCCGGGGCCCGGGCATCAAGCAGGGCCTGGAAATCCTCTCCGAAATTGGCCTGGAACTGGATGTGGCCGTGATGTCTGATGTTCACAGCCCCTCTGAGGCCGAGCTTGCTGCCGAAGTGCTCGACGTGTTGCAGATCCCGGCTTTTTTGTGCCGCCAGACCGACCTGATCGTGGCCGCTGCCCGGACAAACAGGCCCTTAAATATTAAAAAGGGACAATTTCTGGCGCCCTGGGACATGGATCATGTTGCAAAAAAAGCCAGATCTGCCGGAAACCCGCAGGTCCTTCTGACCGAAAGGGGCGCATCTTTTGGTTATAACAACCTGGTTGCCGATTTTCGAAGCATTCCCATCATGCAGTCACTGGGATGCCCTGTGATCTTTGATGCCACTCACAGCGTTCAGCTGCCCGGCGGTGCCGGTGGCGCATCCGCAGGCCAGCGCCAGTTTGCCCCCATTCTGGCAAAGGCAGCCATTGCCGCCGGGGCAGACGGCCTGTTTCTGGAAGTCCATCCGGAACCGGACAAGGCATTGTCAGACGGCCCCAACTCCATTCGCCTGGATGAACTCGAGCCTCTGCTCAATCAACTCAAAGCCATCAACAATGCATTGATCAAACCGGAGAGAAACCCCTAACATGCTTGAAGAAAAACTCCAGCAAATCCGGGTGCTGCTGCTCGATGTCGACGGGGTGCTCACCAGCGGCCGGATTCTCTATTTTACAGACGGCGATGAAGCAAAAACCTTTGATGTTAAAGACGGCCTGGGCATCCGCATGGCCCGGGAGGGCGGCATCCGGGTGGGCCTTGTCTCCGGACGCAAATCCGCGGCTGTAGACCGCAGGGCCGCGGAACTCAACATTGATTATTGCCATACAGGCGTCAAGGACAAGCAGGCGCTTCTGACATCAATTGTTGCGCAGGCCGGATGCAGCCCGGCCCAGACCGCTTTTGTGGGAGACGATCTCGTGGACCTGGCCATCATGGACCGGGTCGGCCTGGCCGTGGCCGTTGGAGATGCCCATGAAGTCGTCCGGCAGCACGCAGACATGGTCACAAAACAGCCGGGAGGCCGGGGGGCTGTCCGGGAGGTTTGCGAACGCATTCTTTCGGCACAGGGTTTGTGGGAATCCATCATTTCCCGCTGGCTAAACCGGACGTAAATCCCGAAGGAACCTTGATGGCGCCGTAAAAATCCAATATCTGCGTTACGCGCAGTTTCTCAGAATTTCACGTACAGATCAGTACGCTGCATTCTTCGAAATTGCGCAAGCCTTGATCTTGAACTTTTTACGGCACCATCTGAAATCAGACTTTTTACGGTGCCATCAACCTTGAACCTTTTAATGAAACACCGGACCCGATACAAACAGGCCGGATTACTGGCCATCGTTGTGATCGCCGTGCTGCTGGCAACGGTGTTTGTGCGGTTTCGCATGCAGACCGACTACGAGGAACAGACCGAAAAGAAAAACACCTCGGAAGCGGCCCTGACCATAAACGGATTTGAGCATACAGCCACACGGGACGGAAAAACCGAATGGGTGCTGAATGCCGCCACTGCGGAAATCTATTCGGATCAAAACAAAGCTGTGCTCACAGATATTGAAATGACCGCGTTTGACTCAGACGGTACCGAGGTCAAACTTTTTGCAGACACCGGGAAACTTGACACCAAAACCCGGGACATGACGGTGGAAAAATCGGTTGTGGCCCGTTATCCCGGATATGAGCTCAGGACCGAAAGCTTGCATTATGAGCATGAGTTACATATATTGTATACAGATCAGAAAGTGGTTATTCACGGAGAAAATATGCGGATTTCCGGTGACTCGGCAACAGTTGAGCTCCAAAAAGACCAAGTCACCCTTGAAGGTCACGTCAAGTCATGGATGGATCCTGTTGAATAAAGACAAAGCGCGCAAAAACAGCCCGAATCCTGCCGGAATCTTTGCCATTGCGGCGATTCTGATCACCCTTATGACAGCCTGGCCCTGCCGGGCACAAAAGCCCGGGCTGTTTCAGCCCGATGAAGGCCGCATTCACATCACTTCGGATAAAATGGTGATTAAAAGCAATGAAAACAGTGCCGAATTTATCGGCAAAGCCCACGCGGTTCAGGGAAAAACCGAAATCAAATCCGACCGGCTTAAAATTTTCTACAAGGCCGAAGAAGGCGCCCAGCCCGGTCAGTCCGGCATGAGCGAAAGCAGTATCCAGCGCATGGAAGCCGAAGGCAGCGTGGTTATCTATACAGACGAGCAAACCGCCACAAGCCAAAAAGCCGTATATACCGCAGATGACGGCCTGCTGACCCTGACAGGCGAACGCGTGGAAATCAAAAACAACGGCAACGCCATTGTCGGCAGAAAGGTCACCCTGCAGCGGGAAACCGGGGAAATCGTGGTCAGCTCAGATGCGGGCAAACGGGTGGAAGCTGTTTTTGAATCCGAATCCGGCGCGGACAATCAGGACAAAACAAAAACCAGCAAAGCCCGAAAGCCATGACCCGAACCCTGAATTTAAAAAGCCTGGTAAAGACCTATCATGGCCGAAAAGTGGTCGATCAGGTCGACCTGAACCTGACCGGAGGCGAGGTGGTGGGGCTTTTGGGACCCAACGGGGCGGGAAAGACCACCACTTTTTATATGACCGTTGGCCTGATCCGCCCTGACGGCGGCCATGTGTTTCTCGATGATGCAGACATCAGCGAGGATCCCATGCACGTCCGGGCCCGCAAAGGGGTGGGATATCTGCCCCAGGAACCGTCGGTATTCAAAAAGCTCAACGTACGCGACAACCTGCTGGCAATTCTCGAAACCCTGCCGATATCCAGGGCCGAGCAGGAGCAGAAAGCTGATGAACTGCTCGACGAGCTAGGCATCAAACGGCTATCGGCGCAGAAAGCCGGAGTGCTTTCCGGCGGAGAACGCCGGCGGCTGGAAATCAGCCGGGCACTGGCCACGGATCCGGCCTTTATTCTGCTTGACGAGCCCTTTGCCGGCATTGATCCATTGGCGGTGATCGATATTCAAAATATCATTTCACATCTGAGCCGGCGGGGTATCGGAATCCTGATTTCAGACCACAACGTTCGGGAAACCCTGGGCGTGTGTGACAAGGCCTATATTTTAAACAACGGCGAGGTAATCGAGTCGGGCGGCCCGGAAAAGATCGCCCAAAGCCCTGTTGCCCGAGAAATCTACCTGGGAGAAAAGTTCAGACTCTGATATGGCAATCGAACTCCAACAGAACTTAAAACTCCAGCAGCATCTTGTTATGACTCCGCAGCTGCAGATGGCCATCAAGCTTCTGCAGTTATCACGCCTGGAACTCGTGGAAATGGTTCAGCAGGAACTGGAAAGCAATCCCACCCTGGAAGAATCAGAGACCGTGGAAACGCCCGAGGAAACCCCGGCGGAAACGCCTGAAGCCGCGGATGCCAGGGAAATCACAATGGAGGAATCATTTGACGAGCGGCTTGACTGGCAGCAGTACATGGACGAATACAGCTCCACGGGACGGGTTCACTATGAGTCCGAGGAAAAGGAGGCGCCCAATTACGAGGCCTTTACCGCCAGCCGGACAAACCTTTACGATCATTTGCGCTGGCAGCTGCTCATGACCCGGCCCACGGCCGAGCAGGAAGCCATTGGAAGCCTGATCATCGGCAACCTGAACAAATACGGCTACCTTGACGTCCCCCTGGAAGATGTCGCCCAAATGGCCGAAACCGATGTTTCACAGGTCAAAGACGTGCTTTATGTGATGCAGACCTTTGATCCGCCGGGCATCTGCGCCAGGGACTTAAGCGAGTGCCTGCTGATTCAGGCCCGGCAGTTCGGCATTGTAGATCCTGTTGTAGAGGCACTGTTGCGCGATCACATCAATAACCTGGAGAACAAACGCTATCAGGTCATTGCCCGCGAGCTGAAATGCAGCATGGAAACCCTGTCTGCAGCCATCGAGCTCATCCGCCAGCTCGATCCCAGGCCCGGATTCCGCTACGGCGACGAGGATCAGATCTACATCACCCCGGACGTCTACGTGTACAGGGAAGGCGACGATTATATCGTTATGCTAAACGACGACGAAATCCCCCAGCTGCACATCAATTCCTACTACCGCCAGGCCGTGCGCAAAGGAGAACCCATTGCCAAAGATACGCGCACTTATCTGCGCGACCGGCTCAGGTCTGCCGAGTGGCTCATCAAAAGCATTCAGCAGCGGCGGCGGACCATCTACAACGTCATGGTCAGCATCGTCAAATTCCAGCGCGATTTTTTCGACCAGGGCATCGCTCATTTAAAACCCATGGTCCTGCGGGACGTGGCAGAAGACATCAACATGCATGAGTCCACCATCAGCCGTGTGACCACCAACAAATACGCCCATACCCCGCATGGCATCTTCGAACTCAAGTTCTTTTTCAACAGCTCCATTAACCGGGCTGACGGCAACACCATTGCCTCGGCCAGCGTACAGGAGGAAATGAGAAAGATTATTGCCGGAGAAAACCCCAAAAAGCCCTACAGCGATAAAAAAATCGCCGACATGCTCGAGGCGGCATCCGGCATCCGCATCGCCCGTCGGACCGTTGCCAAGTACAGGGAAATAATGGGGGTTCTTCCATCAAGCAAGCGTAAACAACCCTAATCAAGGAGGCAGGTACCCATGCAAACATCCGTGACATTCAAAAACCTTGATCCCTCCGATCACCTGAAATCTTATGTTTCCAGCAAACTCGACCGCATGGACAAGCTCCTGGACAATCCGGCGGAAGCACAGGTGGTGCTCTCCGTGGAAAAGATCCGTCATATCGCAGAAATCCGCGTGACCGGCGACCGGCTCAACATTGTTTGCCGGGAAAAATCCAATGATATGTATTCCTCCATTGACCTGGCCCTGGACAAGCTTGAAAAGCAGATCAAAAAACAAAAAGCCAAAATCAAAAATCATCGCCAGGGCGGCCGGGGCGAGGACAGAAGCCCGGAGCCGGCGGCAATGCCAAGCGGGGACGAGTCCCCGGAAGAAGCCCCGGGCGCCAGCGTCATTGTCCAGAACCTTGAATACAAACCCATGGACGTGGAAGAAGCCATAATGCAGATGGACCTGATTTCCGATAATTTTCTGGTATTCAGAAACGCCCGGACCAACCAAATCAATGTGCTTTACCGACGCAATGACGGGGATCTCGGACTGATTCAGCCCCTGGGATAACACCGAAGCACCGGTGCCGGACGGCAATTGGCCGGCACCGCGCAAACAGGGTGCAATGTTATGAAAATACTTGATTACATTACCGCGGACACGATCCTGACCAACCTGCAGGCAACGGATAAAAAAGGGGTTATCGACGAGCTTACAGAGCCGGTGGCCGCCCTGACCGGCCTGGAGCAGCGCAATATCGTCCGGGTACTTATCGAACGCGAGCGGCTGGGCAGCACTGGCATCGGCGACGGCATTGCCATTCCCCACGGCAAAATCAACGGAATTGAATCCCTGGTGCTCGGATTCGGCTTGAGCCGAAAAGGGGTCAATTTTGATGCCCTGGACGGCAAACCCGCTTATATTTTTTTTCTGCTACTGAGCGCGGACAATTCCACGGGTCTGCACCTGCGGGTACTGGCCCGGATTTCAAAACTGCTCAGGGATCAGGATTTCAAGGAAAAACTGAAGCGGGCAAACAGTGCCCAACAAGTCATGGACGTGCTTTCGGAAGTGGATGAGGATTTCTGATGCATCGGCATAAAATCGTCATTATCACCGGCTTGTCCGGATCGGGCAAAAGCGTGGCCCTGGCCGCACTTGAAGATGCGGGCTTTTACTGCGTTGACAACATGCCGGTCAAGCTGCTGCCCAAGTTCATGGAGCTTCCCCTGCAATCGGAATCCGAGATCGCCGGGCTCGGATTTGTCATGGATTTGCGGGAAAAGGGGTTTCTCCGCTCCTTTCCGGAAATTTTCCATGATCTGCGCCAGCGCGGTTACAACATTGACGTGTTTTTCCTGGAAGCCGAAGAAAACGTTATCCTGCGGCGATACAGCCAGACCCGCCGGCATCATCCCCTGTCCCAGGACCGGGGCCTGCAGGAAAGCATCCGGGCGGAAATCGGACATATGGACCATATTCGCCAGATGGCCGACCGTATTATTGACACCACGGATTATACGCTCCATGATCTGAAATCCGTCATCTTTAACCTGGTGGAAACCATCCTCCATTCTAAACCCATGCGCACACAGGTGCTCTCATTCGGGTTTAAACACGGCATCCCCCAGGACGCGGACATGGTCATGGATGTGCGGTTTATGGCCAATCCCTTTTTCATTCCCGAACTCAAGGACCAGGATGGCCGAAGCCGCCCCGTGCGTGAATTTGTGCAGACAAACAGCATTACCCGGACGTTTACTGAAAAATTTCATGATTTGGTTGACTTTTTGCTCCCGCTTTACGAAAAGGAAGGCAAAGCTTACCTTACCATTGCAGTGGGCTGTACCGGAGGGCAGCACCGATCCGTGGTTATTGCTGAGGCGCTTTATGCGCACATCAACAAACCAGGCCGGCCCGTGATGCTCACACACCGGGATGTGGATCTCAAAATCTGAGCCAAGGACCTTTTATGATCGGAATTGTTATTGTCACCCACGGACAACTCGGCGAGGCGCTCATTGAAACCGCATCCATGATTTTCGATGAACGGCCCAGGGCCGTCACTGCGGTCTCCATAGACCTGTCCCATGATGTCAACAAACTCAGAGGCAAGATTGACAAGGCTGTGCAGTATGTTGACGAAAACGAAGGTGTGATTATCCTTACGGACATGTTTGGGGGCACGCCCTCGAATCTGAGTTACTCGTTTCTGGAGGAAGGCCGCATTGAGGTGATTTCCGGAGTCAACCTGCCGGTGCTGATCAAGGCGGCCAACGCCCGCAACCGGGAATCAGAGCTCGATGTACTGGCCAAGACCATCGAGGCCTACGGCAAAAAAAGCATTTCCCTTGCCAGCGAAATATTAAAGGGCAACAAACGGGAATAAACTGCAAACTTCATTTATTGTGAATACCACTTTTATAAGGAGGAAGGAAAATGGCGATCAAACTCGGCATCAACGGAATGGGCAGAATCGGCAGACTGGTTTTCAGAGCCGCCCTGAAGCGGTCTGACATCGAGGTAACAGCAGTCAACGACATCATGGACACCAAAAGCCTTGCCCACCTCTTGATTTATGACTCGGTACACCCGCGCCTGGATGCGGAGATTATTGCCCGGGACAACGCCATTTCGGTCAACGGCAAAACCATCCGGGTTTTTGCGGAAAAAGATCCGGCCAATATCGGCTGGAAAGAAGCCGGCGTGGATATCGTGGCCGAATGCACGGGTCTTTTCCGGGACAGGGACAGCGCAGCCAAGCACCTGAGCGCTGGGGCGAAAAAGGTCATTATTTCCGCACCCGGCAAGGACCCGGACATGACTTTTGTTATGGGCGTCAATGAAACAGACTATGACAGCGCAAACCATCATATTGTCTCCAACGCCTCGTGCACCACCAACTGCCTGGCGCCCGTGGCCAAGGTGCTGGACGAAAAATTCGGCATTCAAAGCGGCCTGATGACCACCGTCCATTCTTACACCAGCGACCAGCGACTGCTGGATGCCCCGCACAAGGACCTGCGCCGGGCGCGTGCGGCGGCCATGTCCATGATTCCCACCACCACGGGCGCGGCCAAAGCCGTGGGCCTGGTGCTGCCCCAGCTAAACGGTAAGCTAAACGGCATGGCCATACGGGTGCCCACGCCCAATGTCTCTCTTGTGGATTTTGTGGCCACTCTCAGGCAACCGGCATCTGCGGAAACCGTCAACGCGGCATTAAAGGAAGCCGCCGAAGGCCCGCTGGCCGGCATTCTGGGATTTAGCGAACTGCCGCTGGTTTCCGAGGATTTCAACGGCAACAGCCTTTCTTCTGTGGTTGATGCGGAAAACACCTATGTCATTGACAACATGGTCAAGGTCCTTTCCTGGTATGACAATGAAACCGGCTATTCCACCCGCCTGGTGGACCTGGCTGAAATGATGGGAAAACAGCTTTAATTCCGGAGGTGGCCATGACAACGCGCAGACCCATGATCGCCGGCAACTGGAAGATGCACAAAACCTGCCCGGAAGCAGAAGACACGGCCCGGGCCCTTGTGGGGCAGCTCACCGGCAAAGAGGAGGCAGAGGTTATGATCGCTCCGCCGGCCACCGCTCTGGTGCCGGTCAGCCGCATCATCGGAGATACCCCGGTACAGCTCGGCGCCCAGAACCTGTTCTGGGAAAACCAAGGGGCCTACACCGGCGAAGTCTCCGCCCCGATGCTGGTATCAGCCGGATGCCGGTATGTGATCATCGGCCATTCCGAACGCCGCCAGTATTTCGGGGAAACCGACGAAGGCGTGAACAAAAAAATCAAGGCGGCTGTGGCCGCCGGACTGGTTCCGGTGATCTGTATCGGGGAAAGCGAAACCGAGCGCGATGGCGGAAAAACGTTTTCCGTGCTTGACAAACAGATGGAAAAAGGGTTAGAAGGACTGTCTGAAGATCAGTTCAGCCAGGCCGTCATGGCCTATGAACCGGTCTGGGCCATTGGCACCGGCAGAAGCGCCACCCCGGAGCAGGCACAGGAAGTCCACGCCCATGTGCGGCAATTTCTGGAAAAACGCTTTGGGGCGCAAACCGCCGGGGCTGCCCGAATTTTATACGGCGGCAGCGTCAAGCCGGCAAACACTGCCGAGTTGATGGCCCTGCCCGACATTGACGGGGCACTGGTGGGCGGCGCAAGCCTGAAGCCGGATACATTTGCTGAAATTATACACTATAAGCGTTAAATCCAATGCATGTACTGATTATTATCATCCATCTGTTTGTCTGCTTTTCCTTAATCGGCATTGTTCTGCTGCAAACCGGCAAGGGAGCAAGCATGGGCGCCATGTTTGGTGGAGCCGGCAACCAGACCCTGTTTGGCAACACCGGGGCCTCGACTTTTCTGGGCAAGATTACCACCGTGGCGGCAGTGGTGTTTATGGTCACGTCCCTGTCTCTGGCCTATATCTCCAAAAGCGGGGACAAATCCGTGGTTGAGGAATTTCAGCCGCCGGCTGCGGAGCAAAGCCTGCCCGCAGACCAAGTGCCCGCAGCACCGGGCGGCGGCGAGCAAGCAGGACCGAATGAGCAGGCGCCCGCAGCGCCGTCAACAGACGATAACCCGCAATAACCGCGGTTCACATCCAGTTTGTGCCGAAGTGGTGGAATTTGGTAGACACGCTATCTTGAGGGGGTAGTGGGCTACGCCCGTGCCGGTTCAAATCCGGCCTTCGGCACCACAATTTATTAATAATTAGAGGGGCTTACCTTAGACAGGAGCCCCTCTTTTATTGGCCGGATATTCGCCGCGTTTACAGCGTGGGACCGCTAATCAATGGCGGCTATGCCCGGGCAGTATTCAGGATTTGGCGGATCTGAAGAATGGCGATTTCAAATGGCGCCGTAAAAAGTTTAAAACCATTATGGAAAGGAAAAGAGGATGTTTATTGATTTGATTCGGGCAAGAAGAAGTATAAGAAAATACAAGGAAAAACCTGTTGAAAAGGAGAAAATTGATTTGCTGATCGAAGCCGCCTTAAGGTCGTTTTCCTCAAGAAACACACAGCCCTGGGAATTTGTTGTGATTACCGATCCCGAAATTTTAAGCCGACTTTCCGGGGCCAGGCCCAGCGGCCTCGCATTTTTTGAAAAAGCACCGCTATCGATAGCAATTTGTGCCGACACGTCCAAATCAGATGTCTGGGTTGAAGATGCAAGTGTAGCTGGCGCGTTTATTCATTTGGCAGCTACGGATCTCGGGCTGGGAAGCTGCTGGGGACAGATCCGAAAACGCAATCACCACACAGGCCAAAGCGCAGGTGATTATGTTGGCGAATTACTGGGGCTGAGAGACGGACTGGAAGTCGAATCAATGATAGCCATCGGGTACCCGGCCGAGGAAAAAACGCCTCACCCGAGCACTGCATTGCAATATGACAAGATTAGCCGTGACACATACGGCAAACGAGATGTCTGAGTTTGCTTCCTGTAAACAAAAATAAATATAAGGGAGATTAAAAAATCTCTATGACTGCAGAAGCCCAGGCAAAATTCGCTTCACTACCCTATCAACTGGTATAAAATCAAAGAGGCAGGTTGCCTTGCAGCACGAAAGGCCGGGAAAATCGACTTTTGCCCATGTGTTCAAAAATCATTGAATACAATTCCAGCCTCATGGCAATTGAACCCCGACGAGGATGGTCCCCGTTCCTTTCTCGTCAACGCCGGCGCAGTATCGATTTTTAAGAAAGATATCCCCAAGCATCGAGGGTGTTGCAAAGATGATGGAATAATGTTTCCTCAGATCATTATCCGGAATACAGAACCCGGCGGGCAGGCAGGGAATTTCAAAATGACAGACTTTTTTCACGATGTCCTGGGGAAAGGTTATTTTGTCCTTGTAGATCACGAAATTCTTGTGCATGAACCATACATCCTTACGCGTGGACAATTCGGCTAACCTTGTTTCGTCCCTCACTTCCTCGCCCACCATTTCATCCCCTTTTTTCAGGACCAGTGTGGCATGGCACCCCCAATCAAACGCCATGGTAGTCAGTGCAACGTAGACCCGTTGAGAAGCCAGTACTTTTTTCACTCCCGTGTTGACCACTTTTCCAAGCCCCAATAAAGAACGTTCCTCGGCTTCCTGTTCCTTCTGGAAAACGCTTTTAAAATCTTCCGCCGATAAAATCCAGACGCTTTTTAACCCAGGCACACGTTTGAGTGCGGGGAGCATGGTCCGATCAATATCTTCCGGATCCCAACCCGGCCTTTTTGCGTTTGCAGTAAAGAGCTTCACCAGATCGAAGCATTTTTCGGTGCAGGCCCGCTCGCACCGCCGGCAGGCCACACCATCGCAAAGCGCCAGATCAACAGTCACTTGAAATTGATCATCAACGGATTCCATCGTCAGGGCCCGTTCCGGACAGACCGAGACGCAAGCTTCGTCACCGATGCACGCCTCAAAGGCAAAAACCTTTTGTTCACCGATGTCGGGGATGATCCGGAGCCCTTTGTATCCGAGCTCGGGGATATCCCTGTCCACCGTCTTGATCACCTCCGGAAGGCTTTCAACTTCCGTCAGAGCCGGCATACCGTATTTTGCGAGAAAACGCTGGTATTGCGCCAGGGGCATCCCCTCTGTCCAATACGAGAGCTCCAGAATAAAGACCTTTTCGAACACCTTTGAGGCAGCAAACATGCAATGATGCTTCTTCAAATCGTCTGCAATGGCCTTCATCTTCCAAAGGTTGTCCACATCCAGCACGATGTCGCGTGCCATGGCCAGGGACGTGTTGCCGACCTGATAAATCTTTCGGACCCCAGCCGGAATCAGTCCGACTTCCCGGGCTTTGAGGGCATCGACATATGTGCCGGATGCTCCGGACATGTATGCGGTTTCAATATCTTCCATCCCAAGACCGGCTTCCTTGCAGAGGGTTATATGTCCGGCGCGGACAGAACCGATCGCTTTGCCGGCTTCGGCCAGGTCGTCTTCAGTGAACGTTATGCCGTCGGGCAGATGAATTTCCGAATCAAATGTCCGGATCCGGGGAATGCGAATGAGCTTGGATATAAGCCCCTGACTGATCAACCCCACAACACCGGTTCCGGTAATGCCAACAGCCGATAATTCCCCCTTTTCCAGAACTTCTCCGGAATTCGGATTTACTGTATCACCGGTGCGGGCCGACATGTCCGTGTTCAGAATCCTGGTTTTCAAACGTCCTTCCATTGGTTTGTCAATGGCAGCACTTGCCGTTCTTGTCCTTGATTCGTCAGGGACAAATTCCACGTCGGATATGGCCCCGGGCAGGGCCAGAAGACCGTGTTCGATCTGCTGGCCTTCCAGAGCCGGTCCCGCAGCCGTGGAACCCGTGTAAACAATGCCTTTAGCAACAAGTGCCATTTCAGCATTGGTTCCGTAATCGGTTACGATGGCGATTTCCTCCTTTTCCAGCATCCCGGTCTGAATCATCATGGCCAGAGCGTCCGCACCGATTTCATGCTGCACAGCGGGAGGGATCAGGATATCGATATCCGGTGCCAGATCCAGGCCGTCGATTTGACTGGCCTTGACAATCTGGGCATCCCGGGCCGGCGGAACCACACCTATCGATTCGAGTTTCTGCTTGCCGGCATAAGCCAGATCGCGGATTTCGATCTCCTGAAACAAGGACAGTTGAATGGGGTTACCGCAAACGGCCATTCGGATCACCTGATCTTTTTCGATTTCAAGGGCATCAATAACGTGGTTAACGGCAGACACAATCACCATATGGGCGACATGAATGCCAACCTCCAGGGCAAAATGCAGATGATCGATTACATTGGCGCCTGGCAGGGGATGTCGGGTGGTGATGGCTGTGGTGATGATCCGGCCCTTTTCATCGAGGTCAATTGCTTGACCGCGAAATCCGCTGGTACCAAGATCCAAAGCGATGGCGAGTTTCGGCATGGGGTCCCTTGTCTCTATTCGATAAGGGGGAGGATCAGTTTAGCGCTGCATTCCATACATGCCCATTCACCGTCCCTGTCGACGGAGATTCGGGGTCGGTGCCCGGTTTGCCTCTGGTGTTCCTGCCTGATGCCTTCCCAATATTGTTTGACTTCTGTGCATGACAGCCTTTTTCCCGCAGCCTTTTCCGCATCGAGATGCCACCGGCCACATCGGGTGCAGGCTATCATTGTCTCGAATCCTTCCAAAAAAGTCGGGCATAACCGAAGCAAGGTGTCCCGGATATGCCCTTTGCGCCGATACCCGTGTTATAATGGACCGCTATAGCCCATAAGAATCCGGGTTGAATCCCTTGACGTTCTTGTACTTGTCCAGGCACATCTGGATGAAATCCCCCTCGCTGTCCGGAAGGCCTTCCAGGTCTTTCATGGCATTTTCCAGTGCCTTTTTTTCGAGTTGGGTCAGCTTCATCTTGGAGTCGCCCAGGATAATCTGGCCCGCCTTGATGGCGCCCGCTCTGCCGCTGGCGTAATTGCTGTCCCCGCGATTGCCGATAATGGCGTTGCCAATCTCCCAGGCGTTATCCGGGGCCAGAATCAAGCTGTGAGAATCACGGTACATATCGGAGTTGACCAGTATCTCTTTCATCTGTTCCTGATAGCCCAACTCAATGGCACTGTTGAACATGGCACAATCGTAGCCCAGGATTTCCGCAAAAACCGACGTGGTGGTGGCGCCGAACATATCATGATATTCCACTGCCTCATTGCTCCAAACGTCGCAAACCGCAGCGATGAGGTTCCCCGCAAGGTCTGAGTGGGCGCAGGCACTGATTTTTCCCTCTGTAGAGATGGGAACGCCGGACATGGCCTTGATGATGGGATCCTCATAAGCGCAATCCTTTGTGGGGCCGGTAGCGCCGCATTCATAGGCGACCAGTGTACGGGAGGCTGAAATGGCACGGGCCAGGGCCGCCATGACATGGGGGACATCCTTGGAAACCATGCCGCCGGCCATAAACATTGCCGTGTTCGCCTCGGAGCAGTTGGTATCTCCACCGGGAATGCAATTGTTGGACTTGGCGATATCTACGATCTGGTCCCACATCCACTCCATATCGATAGCGCCCAGGACACCGATGCCGAAAAGGATGCCGGTAATGTCGTTACGGATGATCGCATGGTCGAATATCTCTTTTCCGCCCATCGACTCGATGGATATGATGTCGGCGTATTTGGACACCTGCTTGAAGGATTCTATAATCTCATGGGTGTAATCGCTTTCCCGCATGTGGTGCATGTCGGGTTTGCGCAAATCGGCCGGGGTGGATCGGTATGCGGCTTTCAGGCCGTACTTGTCGAGACAATCATCCATCTGGCGGGCGGTCTGGGCCGCGATTTCTCCACCCCAGGTTGGATTATGGGTCATCTGAAACACATGTTCGTTTTCAACGATCAGAGTAGGATGGCCGACGATGACCATTCGCTCCAGTGCGTCCCCGTTGGCCCGTTCATATTCCCGAAGGAGTGTTTTCTTGGTTTTTTCGCTTCCGGCCCGGGGGTGCGGAACCACTTCCGGATGGACAAATCCCCCGCCGATATGGATGCCGCGAGAAGTCTTGACCGGATGCTTGGCGGTGCCGAACATCATCTCCGCACCACTGCTGTAAGCCATTTTTTCAATTTTTTTTCTTGCCATGACGATCCCCCTTTTCAATTATGTATTGGATGGCCCTCTTCGACGTTCAAATCCATTGTAAATTGAATGTCCTCAATCTGATAAAAGGCAAAACATGTGCCATGAAATCCTCGATGAGATGGAGACCGGAAAATGCCCGAAAAAACACCTCCGGGACAGAAGCCTTCGGCCGATCAGCCCGCATGCACTGTCACCCCGGGTGACATCCGGGCCCGCAGGTGTCACCTGAGGTAACACGCCTATGCGGAAACGATGCCATATTCCATAAGCCGTATATACAACCGACGTCGCGTCATACCCATCATTCTGGCCGCCGCTGCCTTGTTTCCCGAAGTTTTTTCCAGGGTTTTTACAATGAGGGCCTTTTCCATCTCCCGGAGACGGACCCCGGTTTCAGGTAAATCGTTGATCCATTTCCCCGGGTATTCAGAGTCCCCGGAGGTTTCATCCAGAATTTCTGCTGGCAGATCGGCCAGCGTCACCTGTCCATCGGAGCACAGGACAAAAAGTCGCTCCACAATATTTGCCAGTTCTCTCACGTTTCCAGGATAAGAATACCGAAGCAACGCCTTCTCCGCCGGATCGGAAAGCTGCGGCGGCCGCAGGCTGGTTTTTTCAGCCGTTGTTTTCATAAAGTGATTCAACAACAAGGGAATATCTATTCTTCTATCCCTGAGGGGAGGAACTTGAAAGGGTATGACATTCAAACGGAAAAACAGATCTTCCCGGAACGATCCCGCCTCCACAGCCTCTCTCAGATTCCGACTTGTAGCGGCGATTATGCGAACATCTATTTTATGGGTTTCGTTGCCCCCAACCCGTTCAAATTCCCTTTCCTGTAGAACCCGGAGCAGCTTGACCTGCAAATCACGCTCGATTTCAGACACTTCATCCAGAAAAACAGTGCCGCCCCGGGCGATTTCGAACTTTCCTTTTCGATGCGTATTTGCGGAGGTAAAAGCGCCCCGTTCATGTCCGAAAAGTTCACTTTCCATTAGATTTCCCGGTATAGCTCCGCAATTGATTGCGACAAACGGCTGATTTTTCCGCTGACTGGCGCGATGAACGGCTTGCGCTATCAGCTCTTTTCCGGTGCCGCTTTCTCCCTGAATGAGTATAGTGCTGGGAAAACGACTTACCTTATCAATCATGCGATGGATTTCATTAATGCTGCGGCTGCAGCCAACCATGAATTCCGTCGGCCCATGGGTTGTTTCCGGTGGTTTCGATGCCCTGCTTTTCGCCCCCCCCGGATTCGCCAGCCTCCTTACGATGATAGAGAGAATATCATTGATGTGGTCTTTGAAATTGGAACCCGCAAACTCATAAAAATCGCCTCTCATATGCAAAATCGTTCCCAGGGGACTGGTGATAAGAAGCGGGATGGGACCGCACAGCTGTCTGGCCTGATGGAAAAACCCGCCTGCGCCCATAGTCGATGATTTCAGATCAATGATGCAGACCAGCGGCACGCCATGATATTTCTCCAGAAGTTTCAACCCCTGCTGTTCATCTGAAACCCAGATGGTCCTGTACTTTTCCGGGGAGATCAACCGTGTCAACGGCCGCAGGGCCATATAGGCATCATCCACAATAAGGATGACGGGTTTGCCGCATATATCATTTGCCTGTTTTGCCCGTATATTTATCATGACTTCTCTGTTGTGCACTGTTTCAAAGCAGCGCTTATTTTATCCCGATCCAGGCTTTTGCCGATGACCGAGATTTTGCTGTCTCTGACCTGCCCTGCGGGCTGGGTGGACAACTCTCCCGAAGCGATTTCCATTAACACACCCTTATCACCGATTTGAAAAATCCCTTTCGCCCGCACGATTTCACCCATGCCGGCTGCCTCTTGTTTGAGCATGTGGAAGAATGAATCCAGCGATTCCGGATCAAACGACAGGTTTTCGAAAACATATCCGAAAGATTCATAACCCAGCGCATCCTGATTTTCACTGAAACGCAATTTCCTGCCATTTGCCGGTGATGATGAGCGGTCCTGGTGCGCCAAGTCATGGTCATGGCCGCGTTCCACGTCTATCGATGGTGTTGAACGAAAAACGGTGGAAAGGGCCAATTGGTATTCCGCCCAATCCACCGCCCCGAATGCCGCTGTTAGCACCGTAATGCCGGGATTGATGGCCGATATCGAATTGCGCGTCAACATGGCTTTTCTCTTATCAACCCGATCGTATTTGTTCAGGATAACGATGTTGGCATACTCGATCTGGGACTCAACGAAATGGCGATTGGCTTTGTACAGATCCATAAATCCAGTGGCATCCACGATCAAAATATCGTTGATTTCCTCTATTGCCCCTTCGAATACCTGCAGTTCAATGATGGATCGAATCTGGGAAATCGTCGCCACACCGGTAGGTTCTATGATGGTTCTTTCCGGTTGGATGGTATCTATGATGTCCATCAGTTGAGTTTTGAAATCCGCCTGCAGTGTACAACAGATGCAACCGCTGGGCATCTCCACGACATTGCCTCCCTGCATAGCAAGAAGTTCCCCGTCAAGACCCACTTCGCCGAACTCGTTCACCAGCACCACGGTCTTCTCTTTGACGGCCCAATCATTGAGAATCCTGGTGATGAATGTGGTTTTTCCTGCTCCCAGAAACCCGAAAACGATGTCAACAATCATGCGTTTGACCCACTGATCCGTTATCCATTCCACTTGGACCGCATGGACTGCCAGGATTCACCTGCCAGTGCATCTTCGGCCATTCCCGGAGCCTGGCTGGCTTCCTTGCCCCAGATACCCAGATCATATTCCGACACATATTCCTCGGCAACCGCGCCACCACCACAGATAAAAGGAATTTCCAGGTTCGCCTTTTTCAATTGATGAGCAATTTTGGGAAAGGCCGACATGGTAGTGGTCATGAGTGCGGTGCCGGTAACCATTATCGGTTGATGATCTCGACATGCTGCCACGACCTTATCCACCGGGACATCGGATCCCAGGTCGATAACCTCGAAGCCATTGGCATTGAGCAGTGCATTGACAATCACCTGGCCGATGTCGTGAATATCGCCTTCTGCGGTATGTGTGACCACTTTTGCTTTTCGCTCCATGGATTTTCCCATTTTCTTCTCGCACTCTGCAATGCCGACATTCATGGCATCTGCTGAGAGGATAACCTGGGGCAGAAAATAGCTGCCTTCTTCCCACAACCGGCTGACTTCATTCATGCCGGGGATGAGTGCATCATTGATGACCTCAAGGGGGGATTTGGTTTCCAGGGCCTTCTGGACAACGGGCAGGACTCCCTCCTCATCTCCTTCTACCACGAACTTAGCGATATCCTGGAGAATCGGGTCTTTTGAAACCTCCTTGGCCTGGCCTGTTTTTTCCACATGGAGATCATACCGCCTGAAGATGTTTGAAAAATCGTTCAACACTTTCATCATCTTTCTCCTTGTTTTGTTTTTGTTGTTTTTCTGTGGGGTTTTCCGGGACAACCGCCACAGTCGATCATCTATCTAGTGAGCCTTTGCGACCTCCACCATAGCCTTCAGGTTATCCATGGGGGTGCCAGGTGCCACGGCACATCCCGGGGCCAGAATCTGGACGCCATCTTCTATAAGTTCTTCACAACCTTTCTTCACCGTTTCAGCATCCTTCATGAACAGGGTTGTCGCAGTATCAACCCCTCCCATGAAGATCATATTGGGCCCGCATTTTTGACGGGCCAGCCGGGTGTCGGCCTTGGGTTCGAGGCTCAGAATTGCAGGGGAAGTCTGCCCCATCCATTCAACGATCTTGTCGACATTGCCGCAAATATGGAGTATGGCAGGCACAGAAATGGATTCAATCTGCCTGCGCTGGTACTCCAGTTCGTAGTCCCGATAGGTTTTGGGCGCAATTAATTCGGGGGAGGCGGTCATGTCCTCGATCGAGATAATATCTGCTCCCGCCTCGATCATGGCATTGGCCAGAGCAGTACCGGCTTTTTCACCGATATCCAAAAACGGCACGATCTTTTCAGGTGCCTTGTAGGTAGCTTTCAGCAGTGGCACACTGCCCAGAAGAGAGCCAGCGATGGTTAAAGGGCCAATGATTCCCCCCACAATGGGGACCTCATCGCCTACTTCCCTTTTCAGGATTTCAATAGCTTTGAGCAATTCAGGTATATACCCCCTTGAAAGAAAATCACCGGGAAACTCGGGCGTATCATCGAGTTTATAAGGCGGAGGATGATCAATTCCCGGAATTCCTTCGGAATCCCTGATTTTCCCCGACTTCCGGATGCATCCCAGGGCAACCGCCTCAAATGTCTGACAAAAGGGAACCCGAACGGCATCAAAACCCACCACGGTATATGCGGCCAATGCCTGCTTGGCCATAGCTTCACCCTTTTCGTGTCCTTCGGGCCAGTACGCGCCAACTGCTTCCATCTGGTCATAGGTCACGGTCGAATTGGCTCCGAAACACGGCATTCGATCGGGCTTTTGATGGTTTATAACTGCCATCACACGTTCTTTTGCATTCATCTGGGCCTCCCACAGGTAGAAAATGATTGGTTTTTATAATAGAACGGGTCAGAACTCCTCGCCCGTTCGAAGATAAACAGCCTGACGAATGGACGATCCTGTCCGCTGGCTCAACCGGCGACGCAAAGGTCACGGCAACAGGTTCCAACCGGATTGTGGTGTTGTGAAATTGTCGCAATCAAGCTTTGTACCCCCAGAGACCCTGCATTTGCTAAAGTTCGATTACGGTTCTTCTCTGCTTTAACAAATGGGCGCCTCACCCTCGAAAGCGCGACATTCGGAAAGAAGGTATTCTGGCTCGCAGTCTTATAAAACGGTGGACAGACCGCTTACAGTTGCGGGGCAGCAATGGATTTCCACCATTTTCCCTTCAAAATGCGGGAGGGATGCCATACATGAGTTGGCATCCTTACTCTATTCACATTCAAAATATGTGCCATTAATCTGTTTGTTTTGCCGATCGTAATTTCATCAGGGAAAATTCGGCAGTTACGCAATTGGAAAAGAAGTTTTTTTACAAGGTGAATGCCGGCACCGATGGCGCGACCCAAAGACAAAATGTGTGTTTATATTTGAAAACCCTATTATTTTTATTGGTTATGATAAGGGCATGGATGTCGCACTGTGACATCAGAATACAAACTGATCAATAACGATTACCAGCGAGGATGCATTCTAACCGATCAATCCGGTAGTCCTTTATTTTGCGCCACAACGTTCGGGGATTAAGTTCCATTATTTCTGCCGACCTTGACACGTTGCCGTTGCACTGTTGGAGCACTTTTAAAAGGTAGGCTTTCTCAAACTGCTGTTGGACCATTGCCATGGCCGTTTTAAAAGGAATATCCGTGTCCACCGGGTATAAGGCTTGCTGGCCGGTACTTTTCCGGAAATCATTTGAGAAATCGATACTATCGATTACGGCACCGTCTGTTGTGACAAACGCCCTTTCCAGAATATTGGCCAGTTCCCGAATGTTTCCGGGCCAGTTGTGCTGCATCAATTGTTTCATGGCCCGTGTTGAAACCCGCTGGATGTTTTTATGAAATTTCCGGTTCAGGCAGTGGATAAAGTGATGTACAAGGAGGGGAATATCGTCTATTCTTTCCCGCAGGGGCGGTATTTGAATGGCAACAACATTGAGTCTGTAAAAAAGTTCCATCCGAAAAGAACCGCTTTTGATTTTTCCCATAATATCCTGATTCGTGGCCGATACGATCCGCACATTGACATCGATCGGGGAGTTGCCTCCGACCCGCTCCATGGAATTTTCCTGAGTAACCCGAAGCAGTTTCACCTGGAGGGCCGGAGAGATATCGCCGATTTCATCGAGAAACAGCGTCCCTCCCCTGGCATACTCGAACTTACCCTGCTTGCAGCGATCGGCACCGGTGAAAGCCCCCTTTTCGTGTCCGAACAACTCGGTTTCCAAAAGGGATTCTGACAACACCCCGCAATTGATGCCAACAAACGCCTTATTTTTTCTTGGGCTGTTAAAATGTATCGCCCTGGCCACCAACTCCTTGCCTACCCCGGTCTCTCCGGTAATAAAAACGCGGGAGTCGCTGGGCGCCACTTTCTCGATGAGATGAAAAACTTCCCGCATTCTGTGATTTTTCCCGATAATCTTGCCGTAGGAAAACCCTTGCACCAAGGCCTTTCGCAGATGGCGGATTTCCCGGGTCCGTTGTCTTTCCTGCAACGCCTTTTCAATCATCATCAGCAGAACTTCAGGCTCGATGGGTTTCTGGATGTAATCGGAAACCCCCTGTTTGATTGCGTTCACCGCCATCGAAATGGAACCGTTTGAAGTCATGATTATGCCGGCGATCTCGCTATCTATTTTTCGCGCGCTCAGGAATAAAGCCAATCCATCCATGCCCGGCATTCTCATATCGGATAACAGGATATCGAACGATTGGCCGGACAGCTTTTCCAATGCATCGTCTGGGTTATGAGAGATGCAGACGTCATGGCCTTTATCGTTTAAGATCGTCTTGAACTGCTGACAGAATGATACCTGGCCATCAACTAATAAAATCCTATACTTCATCGGGGTGATCCTCTCCTCTATTTTCCTCATGAATTTCCGAGGAAACTGTTGGGGGATATACATTCCCGGCACTCCGGGCTAAATGCACCTTAATGGGAAGCAGGACGGGAAAAGCAATCCATTTCCAAGGGAGTTGTTCAAGGCTGGCGATCTTTTGCCGGATCCCGTCGCTTAGAATGTTTTTCCAGGATCAATTTCAGTTTTTTGATTCATCCGGGAAATGCCGGGATGGATTCGTGAATAAAATATAATCGGAGCTTGAAGTACCAATTATCCCTGAATCCATATGCCTGACGTTTGA